>JAZORD010000014.1:0-44311 GCA_045656445.1 Eubacteriales bacterium
GAAATCTATTGACAAAACTCAAACTATGTGATAAAATACTATATCGGTTCGGGTTTTTATGCCCGACGCCCCTTGCCGCCGGTGGCGGCCTTAAAGACCATAAGGAGGTGTATTTCAGATGGAAAAGAAAATTTGTTCTTACGAAACTCTCTTCGCTGTAAGCGGCAATCTCGCTGAAGACGATTGTAAGGCTCTCGTTGAGAAGTTTGTAAATCTCGTTAAGGATAACGGAACAGACGTTGATGTTAACGAGTGGGGCAAGCGCAGATTCGCATATCCTATCAACTACGTAACAGAAGGATACTACGTTCTCGTTTCCTACAAGAGCAATCCCGACTTCCCTCAGGAGCTTGAGCGTCAGTTCGGCATTACCGAAGGCATTCTTCGTTACATGACCACTACCAAGTGTGAGAAGTCAACCGCTAAGGCAGAACCCGCTGTAAGCGAATCTACCGAAGCTCCCGCTGAAGCTGCAGAGCAGGCTGAGGCATAAAATTTAACTTTAAGAGGCGGAATTATGGCAAGTTTCAACAAGGTCATTCTTATCGGAAATATGACGGCAGATCCTGAGCTTAAGCAAACGACCGGCGGTGTTTCGGTTTGTAGCTTCTCTATCGCGGTTAACCGTCGTTTCGCGAAAGCAGACCAGGGACAACAGAACGTTGATTTCATCAACATCGTTACCTGGCGTCAGCAGGCTGAATTTGTCAGCCGCTATTTCAAAAAGGGCAACCCCATCCTTATATGCGGTCAGCTCCAGACAAGAAGCTGGAGTGATAATCAGGGACAGAAGAGATATACTACTGAAGTCGTAGCAGACGAGGTTTCATTCGTGGCTTCCGCAGCACAGACTAATCAGGGCTCAGCACCTCAAACTGCCACAGGAGCAGGTTATACGCCCGACGCTTACGGAGCGCCTGCATTTAACAGCGCCCCCAGCGCTAATTTTGAAGAAATTCCTAACGATGGAGATCTGCCCTTCTAATCATACATGGTCGATTCCATCCTCCTCCGTTAGACTCACAACGGCGGGAGAAATATAGAAAACGTGAGTCGGAAAGGTTTATGGACTATTCAAATGGATAGAAACGATACACAGCGTCCGGCTTTCCGTCCTATGCACAGAAGAAAGAAGGTTTGCATCTTCTGTCAGGACAAGGTTAGCGATATTGATTATAAGGATGTTGCAAAGCTCAGAAAGTTTATTTCCGAGAGAGCAAAGATTCTTCCCAGACGTGTTTCCGGCGCTTGCACTCTTCACCAAAGACAGCTTACCGTTGCAATAAAGAGAGCTCGCCAGATGGCACTTCTTCCTTACGTATCCAACTAAATAAAAAGCGGCGCGTTCTTTTTCGAACGCGCCGCTTTTTTGCTTCTGTCTTTTAATTTAACAAATCTTCAAAATACCCGTGATACTTAATGTCAACCCTGCTATTTGGAAACAGGTGCTTATAAAGCTCGGTGCAATAATCATCCGTCATAGAAGCCATATAATCCACAATTATTTGATTAGGCTCAGTTTCTATATAGGGTGTTTTTGCTGCATAATGATTGCCTGATACGAAATCAATATGGTGCTTAAACACCGGAGAGGATTTATCTCCTGCCTTTAGGTCGGAAAGAAGCTTTATATACATATTCTGCATCATTGGCTTTACGGTTTCATCGAGAACCTTTTCAATTCTCTCGGTACGGTATATCTGCTCGTAGTTTACCTTCTTTGCTTCCTTCATTCCAAGGTAATGCTCGGAATCCATCATTATATACGGCTTTCCGTAGCTATGCTCTATTACATTTACCTCGAGGTTGTTTATTATTTCTGCATTTATTGTACCGATTCCTGCATCGCCAAGCGAGGTGTCGGACTCTATAAACTTTGCTCTTTTTGCATCCTGTCTGTCCTTGCCAAGATATGCTATTATATCGCACACACGAACTACGCATCCCTCGAGAGTAGACGGAATTATTTTAGTTACATACGAATCCTCTGTATAACATTTTTCCACCATATCGTCAAAGGCGCTAAAATCCGGCATAACCGACGGATAGTACTCGTGCATCTCAAATTCCCCATTATGTGTGACGATACCGTCAAGCGTATCAAGCGTAATATTCAAAGGGAATATTCCGTCAAGAACGCGCACGCTATGAACGTTGTGATTAAAATAACGCCCGGTTTCAGCGTGGAATACCTCACCAAGATAGCGCTCACCCGCGTGACCGAACGGAGTGTGTCCTATATCATGCCCAAGCGCTATAGCTTCAATAAGGTCAAGATTAAGATTAAGAACAGCGCCGATAGAACGGGCAATTCTCGAAACCAACTGAACGTGTAAGGCACGTCTTGTAATATCGTCGTTTTTGTAGAAAGAGAAAACCTGCGTTTTATCAGTATACCTATTGTAGTAAGGACTGTGCATTATCTTATCGACGTCGCGAACATACGCAGGACGCCATACCGATTCTCTGTCGTAGAGGGGATTTCTCCTGACAGCTTGCGAGCCCTTAGCTGCGAAATTCGGTCTTGTTCCCTTCTCTATATCCTCTCTTATACGCTCCGAAATCTCTGGACTTAATTTCTCATAATTAGGCATTAAACATCTCCAAAATGCTTATGGATTTTGTAAGATAAGTATATCATATATTTAAATTCAAGTCAATACGGTAAAACAAGAAGACCCGCTGGGTTAAGGCAGGTCTTATCGGCTTACGCCATTTTGTTAAACTTAAGTGTGAACTCAGACTTCTTGTGAGCTGCATTGTTCTTGTGAAGGATACCACGAGCAACTGCCTGGTCAACCTTCTTAACAGCAAGCTTGTAAAGCTCGGAAGCTTGTGCCTTATCACCAGACTCAACAGCAGCATTAAACTTCTTTATAGCCGTCTTGAGCTGGCTCTTAGCCATCTGGTTCTGGAGTGCCTTTGCCTGATTGACAAGAATACGCTTCTTAGCAGACTTGATATTAGCCATTTTTCTCTCCTTTAAATTATAAATGGGTCCTTGCTACCTGCCAATAGCGGCTGAGAGGGTCCGATTTTAGCATTTTGCAATCTAACTTCCATTTGTTTTACACATTTAGAGATTTTATCATATATTTTCATAAAAATCAAGTCCTTTTTTTAAAAAAATTAATTTTTTGAAAAAATAACGTTTAGGTATTGACAAAAAGAGTTTTTTTTGTTATACTTGTAAAGCAAATCGCTTTACAGCATAAAGTTCACATTATAGGTTGAGTAACTATGTTTGAAAAAAACATGAAGCTTGCTTATCTGCTTGACTTTTACGGTGACGCGCTTGAGAGCCGTACACAAGGTATTATGCGTGCATATTACGAGGACGATCTTTCCCTTTCGGAGATTGCGGAAGGTGAGGGAATTTCCCGACAAGGTGTTCGCCATATTATAAAAAAGGGCGAAGAGGAGCTTGAATTTCTCGAAGAAAAGCTTGGTCTTGCCGCGCACTACGAGGAGCTTGAAGAAGCAGTAGAAAAGCTTTACACAGTGAAAAATTTTCTTACGGAATACGGTGATGAAAAATTTCTTCGGGCATCTGATGCCCTGACAGATGTCATTACCACTATATTAAACAAAGGAAGCTGATATGTTCCAGAGTCTTACTGAAAAACTTTCCAATGCCTTCAAAAGATTCAGAAACAAAGGGAAGCTGACAGAGGCAGACGTAAAGGAAGGAATGCGTGAGGTTAAGCTTGCGCTCCTTGAGGCTGACGTCAATTTCAAGGTAGTAAAGGATTTTACAAAGGCGGTTACTGAAAGAGCTGTTGGCTCAGAGGTTCTTGAGAGCCTTCTGCCTGCCCAGCAAATAATCAAAATAGTCAATGAAGAGCTTATTAAGCTTATGGGGTCTGAATCGGCGAAAATCAATATAGATTCAAAGCCACCCACGGTTATTATGATGACCGGTCTTCAAGGAGCAGGTAAAACCACTCACGCAGGAAAGATTGCAAATATGTATAAGCAAAAGGGGAAAAATCCTCTCCTTGTTGCGTGTGACGTATATAGACCTGCGGCAATTGACCAGTTAAAAATAGTCGGTGAATCCATCGGCGTCCCGGTTTTCACACTTGGCTCTAAGATTTCCCCTGTTGAAATAGCAAAGGCAGGCGTGGAATTTGCGAAGAAGAACGGTCACGATATGGTGTTTATAGACACCGCAGGACGACTTCATATTGACGAAGAGCTTATGGGTGAGCTTGTTAAAATCAAGGAAAGCACAAAGCCCTCTGAAATTTTGCTCGTCGTAGACGCGATGACAGGTCAAGATGCCGTAAACGTGGCAAAATCCTTTAACGAGCTTCTTGATATAACGGGCGTTGTTCTCACCAAAATGGACGGTGATACAAGAGGCGGCGCTGCCCTTTCTGTAAAATATATCACAGGAAAGCCGATAAAGTTTATCGGCACCGGAGAAAAGCTTGATGCAATAGAGCTTTTCCACCCCGATAGAGTTGCTTCGCGAATACTTGGAATGGGCGATGTGTTGTCCCTCATTGAAAAGGCCGAAGCGGCGTTCGATGAAAAGAGCGCCAAGGAAATGGAAAAGAAATTTCGAGAGCAGACCTTCACTCTTGAGGATTTCCTCGCTCAGATGTATCAAATTAAGAAAATGGGCAATCTAAATCAGCTTATCGGTATGATACCCGGTATCAAGGCAGGCGCGCTCAAGGATGCCGAAATTGATGAAAATCATATGAAGCGAATAGAGGCAATAATTCTCTCTATGACGAAAAGCGAGAGGTTGCGTCCCGAAACAATTAACGGTTCAAGGAGAAAACGTATAGCAAACGGCTCCGGCACAACCGTGGAAGACGTAAACAAGTTATTACGTCAGTTTGACCAGATGAAGAAAACCATGAAGCAATTTTCAAATATGGGTAAGCGCCGTGGATTTGGCGGCTTGAAGCTTCCCTTTTAGTTAGAATAATTTTAAAATTATAATAAACAATTCACAATTTTGGAGGACAAAAAAATGGCAGTTAAAATCAGACTTAAGAGAATCGGCGCTAAGAAGGCTCCCTTCTATCGCGTAGTTGTAGCAGACGAGAGATCTCCCCGCGACGGTAAGTTCATTGAGGAAATCGGTTACTACAACCCCCTTACAGACCCCGCTGATATCAAAATCAATGCTGAAAAGGCTACTAAATGGCTCAACAACGGCGCTCAGCCCACTGAAACTGTAAGAACTCTTCTCAAGAAAACCGAAATCATTAAGTAATTCGTCAAAATAATCGGAAGGAAAATTCCCTATTGGGAACAAAGGTAGCGCAAATGGAACTGAAGCAAATACTTACAGACATCGCGCGTGCAATCGTTGATACTCCCGACGCCGTTAACGTTGTTGAAAACGTAGAGGGTGATGACGTTGAGCTTATTCTCACGGTTTCCGAGGAGGACACCGGTATGGTCATCGGTCGCCACGGTAAAATAGCAAAGGCTATTAGGCAAATTATGAAAGCCGCAGCGAACACGTGCGGAAAGCACGTAACTGTTGAAATTAAGTAATTTATTATCCTCGGCTTTTTCTGCCGAGGATAATTTTTTGAAATTAGGAAAGGAAATTAGGCACATATGAAAAAATATATTATGGCCCTCGACCAAGGAACAACCAGCTCCCGTTGCATCCTTTTTGATAAGGGCGGTAACATCGTTAGTATGGTACAGCGCGAATTTCCTCAAATCTTCCCAAAGGACGGTTGGGTTGAACACGACCCTATGACTATTTGGTCCACCCAAATCAGTGTTGCAACGGAAGCCCTTTTGAAAATAGGCGCAAGCTGGGACGAGGTGCACGGAATAGGAATAACAAACCAAAGAGAAACCACGGTTGTCTGGGATAGAAAAACGGGTGTTCCCGTATATAACGCTATAGTCTGGCAGTGCCGCAGAACAGCCGAATATTGTGAGAAGCTCACAGAGCTTGGCTACGGAGCGCTTATAAAGAGCAAGACCGGTCTTGTTGTCGACCCATATTTTTCCGCAACAAAGCTCAAGTGGATTCTGGATAACGTTGTGGGTGCCCGAGAGAGAGCAAATCGCGGCGAGCTTTGCTTTGGAACTGTGGATTCATGGTTAATATGGAATCTTACCGGTGGAAAGGTTCATGTAACTGACTGCAGCAACGCTTCCAGAACCATGCTATACAACATAAAAGAGCTTTGCTGGGACAAAGAGCTCTTAGAGTTGTTTGACATTCCGGAAGAAATGCTCCCAGAGGTGAAGCCATCAAGCACAATTTTTGGATATACGGAAGCTGCTATTTTAGGTGCTTCCCTCCCAATCGGCGGGGTCGCAGGAGATCAGCAGGCGGCTCTTTTTGGTCAATGCTGCTTTGAAACAGGAGAAATAAAGAACACCTACGGAACGGGCGCATTTCTTCTTATGAATACGGGGAGCGAGCCGTATATGACCGAGGACGGTATGCTTACGACGATAGCTTGGAGAATAGGCGACAAGGTGAGTTATGCGATAGAGGGCTCGGTTTTCACATGCGGTGCAGCAATTCAGTGGTTGCGAGACGGTCTTCGTATTCTTGAATCCGCAAAGGACAGCGAATATTACGCATCCAAGGTAGAGGATGCTGGCGGAGTTATAGTGGTTCCCGCCTTTCAAGGCTTGGGTGCACCTTGGTGGGACCCTTATGCGCGCGGCACAATAATAGGAATAACGAGAAGTACTACGAAAAACCATATAATAAGAGCAACCCTGGAATCAATCGGCTACCAAACGGCAGACGTTATAGAGCTTATGACACGTTCGACCGGAATTGCCGTCAAAACACTCAAGGTCGACGGCGGTGCAAGCGCAAATAATTTGCTTATGCAATTTCAAGCTGATATACTTGGTATTTTGATTGAAAGGCCTGTTTGCGTTGAAACTACGGCTCTCGGGGCGGCATATCTTTGCGGTCTTGCACTTGGAGTCTACTCCTCGCTTGAGGAAATAAAAAATAACAGGATTGTTGGGTTATCCGTTGTCCCAAATCGCGACGATGCTTGGCGCTGTGAGCGCATAAAACAATGGAAAAAAGCTGCCCGCCGCAGCCTAGGCTGGAGATAATGACAAAGCGCCCCATTTTTTCACGGGGCGCTACATTATTTTGGATTTATATATTGACAAATTAAAAAAAAGATGATAGAATAATAGCGTTGCTGGTGTGGCTCAGTTGGTAGAGCAGTTGATTCGTAATCAACAGGTCACCGGTTCAAGTCCGGTCACCAGCTCCAAAGAGAACCAAAACGGTTCTCTTTTTTTGATTGCAAACCTGGGAGGAAATATGGACCTTTGTAATCTTTCGGTAATAAAATCTCTTATGAGTGAAGCCGGCATAACCTTTCGCAAGGAGTTTGGGCAAAACTTTTTGACAAACAGAATAATTCCCGAGGACATAGCAGATAACTGCACCGATACCGAAAACAGTCTTATTATCGAAATCGGTCCGGGTATCGGTTGTCTTACGCAAGAATTAGCTAAGAGATATAAAAAGGTCGTAGCCGTGGAAATCGACCGAGGATTAATACCCATTCTTGATAAAACCCTTGCAGAATTTGATAACGTTACCGTTGTAAACGATGATATTATGAAAATTGACATTACACGTCTCGTGGAGAAATATTCTGAGGGATTACCCGTTTCTGTTTGTGCGAATCTTCCCTACTACATAACAACCCCAATTCTTATGCGGCTTCTTGAGTCAGGTGTAAGGTTTTCCTCAATTACCGTTATGGTTCAAAATGAGGTTGCCGCAAGACTCGCGGCAAAACCCGGAAGCAGTGACTACGGAGCTATAACCGCTGTCCTTGGATATTACGGAAGCGCACGCAGACTGTTTAAGGTTTCTGCAGGAAACTTTGTTCCGCCGCCAAAGGTTGACAGCGCGGTGGTTCGCATCGACCTTTATAGAGAGCCGCGCTTCACGCCAAAGAACGAAACGCTCTTCCGAGACCTTATAAAAGCCGCTTTTGAGATGAGAAGGAAAACTTTGGTGAACGCGATTTCTTCAAAACTGCCTCATATTAACAAGCAAAAAGTGTTAAATGCGCTTGATTATATGAACAAATCATCAACTATACGAGGTGAATGTTTGAGTACTGAGGAATTTGTTTTACTCTCGGATTTATTAATAAAAGATTGCTAAGGCAAAGGGTGAGTAATAGCTCACCCTTTTTAAAGCGATAGCATAGAGTCAAAACACTCCCCCAGCATTCATGTATGAGATCGGGCACTCAGCTTATAGAAAATTCGTCTTATTATTTCAAAAGGTACAACCGTAAGCCCAAAAAGCACAACTGTAAGAAGCTCTCTCGGTAAAAGCGGCATTGTTCTGAAAAGTATACCGCCGTAGTATATCATCAAAATCTGTATCACGCAAATGAAGCACATTATAAGCGCAAACGCTTTATTCTTTTCAATATTTGATAGAATCCACATTCTCTCACATCTCGCGCCAAAGCAATTGAATATGCCGGCAAAAATGAAAAGCGCGTAAAAGGCTGTTAAGAAGCATATATCTCCGTCGGTGGTTCTGAACATTGAATGAAAATAGTCAAATTTCAGAAAAGCAATGCACATAGCAAGGGTATATGAGCCTGTAAAGGCTATCTGGTTTATCATATCGCGCGATAAGATAGGCTCTGTTCGCCGCTTTGGCTTTTCTTTCATATAATGTTCAAGAGGCGCTTCCCCTGCAAATGCAAGACCGCCAAGCGTATCCATAATTATATTAACCCACAGCATTTGTATTATTGTTATGGGGCTGTCAATGCCAAAAAATTGCCCCACGAGAGAAACTCCGCAAGCCGTTAGGTTCATCATAAGCTGAAAGGTTATGAATTTTTTTATAGATTTAAATATAGTCCTGCCGTAGAGCACCGTTCGGTTAATAGCAAAAAAGCTATTATCAAGTATGACGATATCGCCGGCGCTTTTTGCTATATCGGCTCCGTTTCCCATAGCGAAGCCAACGTCTGCGAGCTTTAGCGACGGAGCATCGTTAATACCGTCGCCCGTCATACCGACAACAAGGTCAAGCTCTTGCGAAAGCCTCACAAGACGGGTTTTGTCCTGCGGCAAGGCGCGCGCAAGCACACATAGCCCCGGTATTATCTCTTTAACCTCTTCGTCACTCATTTTTCTAAGTTCTTCGGACGTCATAACTATTTCAGACGGTGCGCCGCTTAAAATACCGCATTCCACTGCAATCGCTGCGGCGGTTTCCTTTCCGTCACCAGTAAGCATTACAACGTGCACGCCTGCGCGTTTTACACCCACCACCGATTCTCTTACGCCACGCCGTATTTTATCCTTTAGTATAACGAGAGCAACGAAAACATACGCCTCACTATCGCGAGTATATCCTATTGCTATAACTCTGTTTCCTGCGCTTGCCGCAGTCCTATATGCGTTATAGATATCGGCTTTCGAAAACGCCGTTTCGGAGCCATCAAAATTAAGTGCGGCGCGCGAACGCTCAATTATCAGTTCAGGTGCACCCTTTATAAGCGTAATTCCGTTAGAAAATGATACGAGTGAGCATTTTCTTTCACTTGAAAAAGGTGTTTTTTTTACAACCTCACAGGGCAAGCCCTTTTCCTTAATAAAAAATTCTGCAAGAGCTCTGTCTGTACCGTTACCCCCTATTACGTTACCTCCGCTAACCGCAGCGTCAGTGTTATATTTCGCACTTTGCAATATGTAATTATATAGAGATTCACTTTTTTTCAAAGACGCTATGTTTTTATATACGTTATCACAAGAAACTATCCTGTCACACTGAAGCCTGCCGGTAGTTACTGTACCCGTTTTATCAGTGAATAAAATATTCATTGAACCCGCTGTTTCAATACCCACAAGCTTTTTTACAAGCACTCCGTCACGCATCATTTTCTTCATATTAGCCGACAGCACGACAGTTATCATCATAGGCAACCCCTCAGGAGCTGCTACCACGACTACCGTTATCATAAGCGTCAACGCGTGAACGAGCGTGGAAAACATAAAAGAAAAATCTTTGAGTGATGACAAAATTTTTGTCCAGAGAAAGCCGTTGTCAACAATCAACGTATTGAAAAGATAGGTCACGGCTACGATTCCCGCCATTACGTAACCTATTTTGCTTATTTCCTTTGCGAATTTAGCCAGGCGTAGCTTCAGAGGGCTTACTCGGGTTTCTGTCTGCACATCTTTTGCCACCATACCGTAATAAGTAGAGGCTCCGACTCTTCCGACGCACATAACAGCCTCTCCGCTGACTATAACCGAGCCGCGATATACCCTTCCCGAATCCGATAGCTCCCATTCGCCGCTACTCCCGTTCTTATATTTTGTGACGTCGCGGCTTTCTCCATTAAGAGCTGACTGATCAACCTTTATGCTGCCGCTTAAAATAAATCCATCGGCGTATATTCTCTCCCCTGCGCTGAGATATACTATATCACCGACAACAAGCTCGACGGTGTTAATTTCAATCAGCTCGCCATCACGTAAAACGCGCACTCGGCTCTCAATACTTTCGGCCTGCATTTTTTCAAATGCCAGCTCGCTTCCGTGTTCCGATATGGTGGAAACAGTAGTGGCTATAAGAACTGCGGCTATTATACCGAACACCTCAAAAAAATTACAGCGCCCAAAGGTAAACACCACCTCAATCAGCAAAGCAAATATCAAAACCTTAATTATTGGATCGTTAAGGTTTTCAAAAAATTTTCTGAGAAAACCCTTCGTTTTTTCCTTTGCTAATGAATTATCGCCATACTTTTCTCTTGAAATAAGAACCTCCTTGGCAGAAAGCCCTGTTTTTTCCTTTGCCATATTCTCTTCCTCATAGTATTTTAGTAAAATATATGAAATAGAAGGCAAATAAAAGACCGCAAAAACGAGAAATTCTCATTTTTGCGGTCTTAATTCTTTTGAAGTACCCGCGAGGCCGTGTAAGGCAATGTTTAACCCTGTATATACAGGTGGGTGCTCTCTCTCGTGCTTTGCGCTTCCAACATCCGTTTGGGGAGGGTCAATGACAGCTCCCGACGGGAGGCCTGCATCCCGACACAAGAAGTCCAAGCTCCCTTTAGTTGTGTGTAGGTCCAAATATCACAATATCACGCACCACGCAGGAGGAAAATTCAAAAATTATGCGTCGTAGTCAATCTCGTTGAAAAAAAGATCGTTAAAGTAATCCTCAACCTTCTCGAATTCGTCATCATCGTCTACGCTTTCAAGAATGATATCGTCACCATCCTCAAAAACCTTAAGAATTACGTACTCGTCACTCTCTTCGTCCGCGGGCTCAAGAGCGAAATAAAGCTGATCGTCAATCTCAGCGCGTGCAATAAGGGCAAAATCCTTTTCTTCGCCTGTTTCCTCATCCGTAAGGGTAAATACCGGAGCCTCATCAAGCTCTGGCGTATTCATATTTTCCTTGTTGTCCATTTTAGATTTCTCCATTTCTTTTATTGATTACATTGTATTATAATAAACGCAACTTGTCAAGTGGTAATTATATCAAATCGCACAAAATGGCATTGCTTACGTAAAAACCGCGCTCGGTAAGCGCCACTCTGTCAAAAGAGCGCAGCATATATCCCGCGTTGATATAACGCAAAATTTTTTCTTCTCTTCCAAACGTAAAACTTTTACCGAATTCCCTCTGATATTCCAAAAGAGATATCCCTTCTTTCAGCCGAAGACCAAGCATCGCATACTCGCTTTGTCTGTCGGACTCTGAAAGCGACTCTTCGAATATATATTCTCCTCGGTTTTCCGATAAATATTCGGAAAGTTTTTGAGAATTTCCGTACCTTCTGCCGTTAATATAGGAATGAGCAGCAACGCCTACACCTATATACTCCTCACAGCGCCAGTATTTAAGGTTGTGATTTGACTCATATCCGGGCTGTGCGTAATTTGATATTTCATAGTGATTATATCCGGAGTCACCAAGATGCTTGCACGCAAAATCGTACATATCGCACTCCTCGTCCTCGCTAGGCAGGTTAAGCTTATCTCTCATACTAAAAAATTTAGTTTTTTCCTCGAGAATAAGCCCGTAGGCCGATATATGCGCAGGCTTTAAGCTAAGCACGGCATCAAGCGTATCTTTAAAGCTTTCCTTTGTTTGATCCGGTATTCCATACATCACATCAATGTTCACATTCGATATTCCGGATGACAAAACGTTTTCGTACGCTTCTTTAAAATCATCGAAATTATGTATTCTGCCCAAAATTTTCAGCTCATTATCATGAATCGACTGCAAGCCAAGGCTAATTCTGTTAACTCCTCGCGAATTAAAGGCAAGAAGCTTTTCAAAAGTCACGGTTTTGGGATTTGCCTCAACGGTAAACTCCTTTACATTCGAAATATCAAAACTGTCCGCTATGCTGTCACATATACGGTTAAAATGAGACACCGAAAGAAGCGACGGTGTGCCACCGCCAAAAAACACCGTGTCAACTGCCGTTTTTTCTTCTTGCTTATAGCTTTGAATTTCATTTATAAGCGTCGATATATATTTATCCTTTTCTTGTTCGTCTATATCGGCAAAGGAACAAAAATCGCAATAATTACACTTCTTTAAGCAAAATGGAATATGAACGTAAAGCCCCTTTGGCTTAGCTTTCATCGTCAAGCCTCAAAACCGCCATAAAGGCTTCGGGAGTAACCTCTACGCTACCGAGCTTACGCATCTTCTTCTTACCCTCTTTTTGCTTTTCAAGAAGCTTTTTCTTTCTCGTAATATCACCGCCGTAGCACTTTGCAAGCACGTCCTTGCGCATAGCCTTAACCGTTTCTCTTGCGATAATTTTAGAGCCGATAGTTGCCTGAATTGGAATTTCAAAGAGCTGTCGTGGAATGTTTTCCTTAAGCTTCTCTGCAATTTTACGCGCTCTGGTATAAGCTCTCTCCTCAAACACGATAAACGATAGAGCGTCTACGACCTCGCCGTTTAGCATAAAGTCAAGCTTTACGAGCTTTGACTGCTTATAGCCCTTAATCTCATAGTCAAGCGAAGCATATCCCTTTGAACGACTTTTAAGCGCGTCAAAAAAATCGTATATTATTTCGTTAAGAGGAAGCTCGTAATGAAGCTCGGCTCTTTCGGTGTCAATATATTTCATATCAATAAAGACACCGCGTCTGTCTTGGCAAAGATCCATTATTCCGCCTATGTAATCGGTAGGCGTAATTATCGTTGCGTTCATTATCGGCTCGTAAGCACACTGTATTTCATCTGCGGTAGGAAATTTCGAGGGATTATCAATCATTATAGTTCCCCCGCTGCGTAAATCTACCTTGTAAATAACAGAGGGTGCCGTGGTTATGAGATCAAGATTAAATTCTCTCTCAAGACGCTCTTCTATTATCTCCATATGAAGAAGTCCGAGAAAACCGCATCTGAAGCCAAAGCCAAGCGCGACCGAGGTTTCGGGCTCGTAAACCAAGGATGCGTCATTGAGCTGTAGTTTTTCAAGCGCATCTCTGAGGTCGCCGTATCTTGCACCGTCTGCTGGATATATACCCGAATATACCATTGGATGAACGTCACGAAATCCCGGCAAAGGCTCGTCAGCTCCGCCTTCTGCAAGAGTAACCGTATCACCGACTCTGGTGTCACCTACAGTTTTTATAGAAGCAGTTATATATCCAACCTCACCGGCTGAAAGCGAGTCTGCGCGCTGAAGCCCGAAGGGCTGCATTGTGCCAACCTCTACGACCTCGAAAACAGTTCCTGCCGCCATTAGCTTTATCTTATCCGTAGGCTTAACAACGCCGTCAAAAACTCTTATATACACAACTACACCAAGATATGGGTCGTAATGAGAGTCAAATATCAGCGCCTTTAAAGGAGCGTTAGCGTCCCCCTTCGGCGCGGGTATATCCGTAACTATCTTTTCAAGAACATCCTCAATATTAAGACCGTTTTTAGCAGAAATTGCCGGGCAATCCTCAGCCAGTATACCTATTACGTCCTCTATTTCCCGACGTGTTCCTTCAATATCAGCCGAAGCTAAATCTATTTTATTTATTACGGGCAATATTTCAAGGTCGTTATCAATAGCGAGGTAGGCATTTGCGAGTGTTTGAGCTTCAACCCCCTGCGTTGCGTCAACAACGAGCAAAGCTCCCTCGCAAGCCTTTAGTGAACGGGAAACCTCGTAGCCAAAGTCGACGTGTCCAGGCGTGTCAATCAGATTGAAATCATAAGTTTCGCCGTTTTTTGCCTTATAGCTAAGCTTTACCGCCCTTGCCTTTATAGTAATGCCGCGCTCACGCTCAAGCTCCATATTGTCAAGGATCTGTTCCTCCATATCCCGCGATGCAACCGTGCTGGTTTTTTCAAGCAAACGGTCAGCGAGTGTAGATTTTCCGTGGTCGATATGGGCTATTATTGAAAAATTTCTAATTTGATTTTGCTTTTCGGTCACTTTTATTTTCCTTCCGAAATATTAAACTTCCATCAGCACTCTTGCGTCCTTATCATAAGCGGAGGCTTTTTTATCAAGGTTCAAACGATTGCTGTCGTGAAGCAGTATATATATTTTTATTTTCGGCTCTGTTCCGGACGGACGCACGATTATTTTGTCACCCGTCGCAAGCGTATAGTAAAGAACATCGGAGATGGGCTGACCGGTCGGCTCGATGCTTCCATTTTTTAGATTTTTGACAACACCGGACTTATAATCTCCAACCGAGACAACCTCTGCTCCGCCAAAAGACACGGGCGGATTTTCCCTTAAAGCCGCCATTATTCTAAGACGCTTTTCAATTCCGTCAAGCCCCTCCATATACACGTCTATCATACGCTCGTCGTATACGCCGTACGTATCGTAAAGCTTATCGAGAGCGTCAGAGAGCGTCATACCGGATTTCTTATAGAATGCAGTCATCTCAAGTATCATCATAGATGCACCGACAGCATCCTTATCCCTTGCATAAGAGCCAAACAGATAACCGTAGCTCTCCTCAAAACCAAGGAGAAAACCGTCAGCATTTCCTTCTGCCTCGTAGTTTTTAATTACCTCGCCTATATACTTGAATCCCGTGAGAACGTCGTGGAGCTTAACCCCCTGCTGCTTTGCAATTCCATACGCCATATCTGTCGATACTATGCTTTTTACGCAATAAGCATTCTCGGGAAGATGTCCCTGCGCTCTTTTTTGCCTTATAATATAATCAAGAAGCAAGCCTCCCATCTGATTTCCCGATATAGTTTTAAAGCTTCCGTTTTCAGTTCTCGTCATAACACCGACTCTGTCCGAATCGGGATCAGTCGCAATAACGAGATCCGAGCCAACCTTATTGGCAATTTCAATACCCATCTCAAAAACTGCGGCATATTCGGGATTAGGTTTCACAACCGTGGGAAAATCTCCGTTCGGTATCATTTGCTCGTCAACCGTATAAAGATGCTTAAGTCCTATACGCTTAAACACCTCCGGCACGAGTTTATATCCCGCACCGTGCAAGGGGGTGTAAACCACCTTGAGATCAGAAGAAACCTCCTCTACCGCGCTTGGATTTACTGCGGTTTTAAGAACAGCATCTATATACTTTTCATCAAAATTTTCATCAAGAATCGTGATTAAACCGGCTCTGACCGCTTCGTCAAAGTCAGCCATCCCATCTGTGTCAAGAACGTCAAACCTTGAAAGCTCGCGGGAAACAATTTCTGCCTGGGTGGGACTTATCTGCGCCCCATCCTCCCAATATGCTTTATATCCGTTATATTCCTTGGGGTTGTGAGATGCGGTAATGTTAATTCCGGCAACAGCGTTAAGCTCTCTTACCGCAAAGGAAAGCTCAGGTGTCGGACGTATCCCGTTGAATATATAGGAACGGATTCCTGCTCCTGCAAGCACACACGCGCTAACCCGTGCAAATAGCTCGGAGTTATTACGCGAATCATAGGCTATAGCAACGCCGCGCGACTCTCCGTGTGACTCCTTAATTAACGCCGCAATACCTCTTGTCGTTTGCGCCACTGTAAATCTGTTCATACAACCGATGCCCATATTCATGGTGGAGCGCAATCCTGCAGTTCCAAAATTCATCGGCACACTAAACCTTAACTCTTTTGCTTCCTCATCCTCTGAAATAGAAAGAAGCTCGCTGCGTTCATTCTCGGTAAGCCCATCGTAGTCAAGCCATCTTTTAAACTCTGCGTTAAAATTGCTCATATATTTTTTCCTTTCGAGAAATTATTACTTTTCAAGCGCGTCCTCAAGCGCTCTTGCAAGCTGATCGGGACAGGACGTGCTTTTAGTACCGCATTTTATGCCCTTAAGCCGAGATATTGCCTCCTCAACCGACATCCCGCGAACCAATGTAGCAACACCAACCGTATTACCGGGGCAGCCCGCCACAAAGGCACAATCGGTAATAATGCCGTCCTCAATATCAACAACCACCCTTCTCGAACAGGTTCCCTTAGTGTTGTATTCAACGTGTTTTTTCATAAATCAAACCTCATTACTCCAAATTTTTATATATTCCAACCGGGGTATATGCTCCCGAAAATAAAGTCAAATATAAAAGAAGAGAGGAAAAATCCTTGCCGCTGTCACGAAAAACTATGGAATAGTACGGTATAGGACCGTCCTCGGTATCAAACGAAATGGTATTAACTCGATAAAGAGTAACCCCAAAAACATCTGATGCAAAAAACAGCTCTGAAAGAGGAATGGAGGAATCCGCGCGAAGCCGTATTTCAAGATACCTGTCATCATCCGGAAGTTGCTCAGGAAGAAAAAAATGCTTTGCGACAAGAGCATATTTCATATCAGCAAGACCTTCAAATCCAAAAACGGGCGTCACGGAATTTATCTTGAGGTCCTCCCGAAACATTATAGCTGCAACGGCAGAAAGCCTTGCTCCTCCCTTCTCTTCAAGCGGAAGAAGCGCATATTCAACCTCTCCGGAGGAAACTGCCCGTGCCGCTTCCGTAAGACTTTTTGAATATCTTACTCGTGGGTCATCAAAATTCTGAGAAAAGACGTCAAAAGCTTCGTCTGCCAAGGGGTTTTTAACGTAAGTGATATTTTCTCCCGTTTTAACTGTCTCTAAAAAGCTATGCTCCGCGACTAATATATTCATTTCGGAAAGCTTATCGAAAAGCATTACGGAAAAGACAACCTTATCGGTGGCGCTCAGCATTTTGAGATGGGAAAAAAGCATTTTCTCATTTTCGACAAGAGCGTCCCTGTGGACGCTTGGCTTGCCGGGTGAAAATCCTTCGGATATGAGAGAAAGAATCTCATATATACCGTATCCGTCAGCAAGCATATCGGCGACGAATAATGAAGCTGCGCTTACATGGTCTGATATTTCGCACAGCCTTTGTTCCATAAGGAGCGATTGCTTATCTGAAAGCTTCGTTATATTCGCAACAGTCACGCTGTTTGCTTCAAATATACCGTCATTTATCATAACGCTCCTCCTAGCGCAATTATTTTATAAAAATAGTCATTATAATTATACAACAAGTTTTTGAAAATTACAATATCCCCCCACTAAAACGCCTAAACTTTTTCTTAATTAATATTGATTTTTTCAAAAAAGTATGTTATAATAGCTACCGTGGTGATGATATGCCGGTATGGTGGAATTGGCAGACGCGTCGGACTCAAAATCCGAAGGTAGCAATACCGTGTCGGTTCGACCCCGACTACCGGCACCATAAAACCCGCAGCGTGATGCTTTTGTGTCACGCTGTTTTATATTAAACGGCAGTCTGTGTCCTAAAACGCAGGCTGCCGTTATATCTTTATCTTGAAAGTGAATTCAAATATTCCGAAAGGTCATCAAAATTCCCGTGAGGAAACTCGTTTATATCCTTGTTTTCCTTATTTATCAAGTTGTCGGTAAGCAAAAACACCTTCATTCCTATATTTTTCGCTACCATATCTTCCGCAACGTCGTTTCCGACCATAAGAGCCTCGTTGGCGCTAATTTCTAGAAATTTAAGTATGTCCTCATAATATTTGACATTTGGCTTTGAAAATCTCGAATTTTCAAAGCTGGTACAAAGCTCAAAATCAGAAAACCTGAGTCCCGCCCATTCTACACGCTTCTCAGTCGCTATCCTTGGAAATAGTGGATTAGTCGCAAGAACCGCCCAAAGACCGAGTTTCTTTACCTTTTTAATTATTTCGCTTGCTTTGGGATTATAAGAGCATACCTTTTTTACCTCATCGAAGCCATCGCGGTAATACTCATTGAATAAAGGCTCATCATGCCTTATATTATCACCGTATATATCGGATATATTATCCCAAAAAACCTCTTCGTTGGTTTTACTGCCATCGTTTTTGACCATCATAGCGGAGCATTGCCAGATGGATTCTGTTAATTTACGGGGCTCGTAGCCGGCTGTCGCAAGCTTTTTCACCAAGCTGCCGAAATATGCGCTTATGAAAACCTCCTGCTCCATAGGCAAAAGCGTTCCGTCAAGATCAAACAAAACCGCCTTAATTTTCATTATATCACTCCGCTATAAAGATATAAGGGTATATCTCCTGGCCGCCGTCAATAAAGTATATTTCTGAGGAGGGACAGCTTTCGTTAAGCGCCGCCTCAAGCTGCGTGCGCTCCTCTGCGCCTGAATCGCGGCCGCAAAATACGGTGAGCATAAATTTATTAGGAAGTTCAAGAAGCATAGCTGCAAGCCTTTTTGCCGCGTCAACCCTTTCGGCAGAAGACAAAACTATCTCTTTATCTATAATTCCAATTGTGTCACCGTTGTTTATATGCACTCCGTTCATATCGGCATCGCGTATGGACGGCGAAATGTAGCCGGCTGTTACACGCTTCATCGCGTCCTGCATTTCGGATATAACGGTATCTACATCCGGGTTATCAAAATTAAGTGAAGAAAGCGCCACATATCCCGTGCCTATATTTTTGCTTGGAAGCACGTGAACCTTTGCCTTATCGTAAAGGTCAGCTGCCTGCTGGGCTGCCATGAAAATATTGCTGTTATTTGGGAAAACAAATATATGCTCGGCAAAAACAGTCGAAAACGCATCCAAAAAGTCACTTGTAGACGGATTATGGGTCTGACCGCCGGTAATCGTCACATCAGTTCCGAGATCCTTAAAGAGCTGTTCAATTCCCTCTCCGTTACAAACACTTACGATTCCGTATGTTTTAATGGGGGTGACCTCTGCCTTTTGGGATTCGTCAGCCTTCATAGCGGAGTTATCAGAGTGCTGAACCGACATATTCTCAATTTTCACGGTTAAAAATTCACCGTACCTGCGTGCATACTCGATAATTTTTTCAGGTGTCATCGTATGTACGTGCACCTTAACGATACTATCGGTTTTAAATGCGACTATGGAATCTCCGTTTTCAGAGAGAAATGCCTTTAATGCTTCAACGTCAAACTCTTCGATATTACACTTTGAATTTTGAAGCTGAAGAAGAAACTCTGTACAATAGCCGTACACCATTACACTGTCCGGACCAAACGCCCCTCCGTCCGCAAGTGTTGGCGATGCAGCACTCATTTTTTTCTCAGAATCATCAATCTCGTGACCTTTAAGAACACGGTTAAAGCCATCAATTATATAGTA
Organism: Eubacteriales bacterium; assembly: GCA_045656445.1. Classification (GTDB taxonomy): domain Bacteria; phylum Bacillota; class Clostridia; order Oscillospirales; family CAG-272; genus UBA1740. The sequence continues at coordinate 19,587 of JAZORD010000014.1, forward strand.
AAGACCTGCGGCGCCGCTATCTACGACACCTGCATCCTTAAGAACTGTCAATATCTCAGGCGTTCTTTCAAGAGATCTGTTCATTTCTCGTGAAAGGTCAGAAAAGAGCGTTCGTATAGTGCTTGAGGGTGTAATACGAGATACCGCGTACTCAACTGCCTCCCTAGCAACCGTAAGAATAGTTCCCTCAGTGGGAGTCATAACCGAAGAATACGCCTGTTTTACGCCAAGCTCAAGCGCCCTTCCGAGAGTTGCGGGGTCTGCCTTATCTGCAGATTCAAGACCCTTTGCTGTTCCCGCAAAAAACTGAGAAAGAATAACTCCGGAATTACCTCTCGCACCGAGAAGCATTCCGTGGGATAGGGACTTCATTACAGTACCTATATTATCGGAATCAATGGACTCCATCTCGGAAATTCCGCTCTCTATTGTCATTCTCATATTATCGCCGGTATCTCCGTCCGGGACAGGAAAAACGTTTAGCTTATTAACCTCATCAGCGTTTGAGCTAAGCTCCTTTGCGCCTCCGAATGCCATTTTCTTAAATAAGAATCCACCCAGATACTTTATATTTCCAATGCCCGATGTACTTTTTTTAGGCTTTGCGGGCTTTGTGTTCTTGGATTTATCGTTCTTGGGTGTATTTACAGCCTTTGATGTCTTCTTAGACTTTTCGGCTTTCGTCTTTTTGTTTTTTTCATTGTTGACCATGATGCACCTCAGGTAATACTTATCTTTGTTTGCCCACGAAGAACAGGGCGAGCGTTCCGGGACCCGAATGAGCGCCGATAACCGTTCCAACGTCGGTTATAACGTCAACCGATGCTCCGTACTTAGATTTGAATATCTCCGCAAGCTCGACCGCATCCTTCATACAGTCAGCGTGAGAAATAAAAATTGTTCCGTTTTCCTTATCTTCTGCATACTCATCATACTTTTTGGCAAGCGTTACAACAGCGCTCCTTCTTCCTCTAACCTTCATAACGTTTACAAGATGACCGGCATCATCTACGTGAAGCACCGGCTTTATACCTATAACGTTTCCAAAGAAAGCCGCCGCAGGACTTATTCTGCCGCCCCTCTTAAGATATACGAGGTCGTCAACCGTGAACCAGTGGCATATGCGAGGAATGAGGGATTTTGCATATTCTGCAGCCTCCTCAATCGAAGCTCCGGAATTCTTCTTATCGACGACAAGCTTTACAAGAAGCCCCTCTCCTGCCGATGCCGCAAGAGTATCAACCGTTATAATCTTACCGTCGGGATAAGATTTGGCAAGCCGCTCTGCTGCAAGACGTCCGGAATTATAGGTTGCACTAAGTCCGGATGAGAAACCGAGATACAGTACATCCTTACCCTGCTTTAAAATCTCACAAAACGCTCTCTCAAAGATTTCCGAGTTGACAGCTGCGGTTTTTGCAACACCGCCGTTACGCATTTTGTCATAGAAATCCTTAACGGAAATATCGCTGTTTGAATACTCTTTTTCTTCATCAGAAAATCTGAAGGTAAGCTCGCTAAAGCGAACTCCCCATGAATTAAGCATATCAGGCTTTATATCACATGCAGAATCAGTGTAAATTACGTAATCTCTCATTTTTACTCCTTAAATTATCGGCATAAATTGTATACCGTATTCACTGTATAAAATTCCCGGACTAAAGCGGGGGAGCAAAAATTCAAAAGCGGTGGCTCCGGTACTGCCGTCAATGTTATTTTTATATTTATAACACGGATATTATACCATATACTTCCGTTTTTGTCAACCTATATGTACAAAAGCGTCATAAAGCGAAAAAGCGGCATGATTGCCGCTTTTTCGCCAAATTTCTATTAATCGTGTCTATGCTGTATGAATCCGCAGAGCTTGCAAAACTCCATTACCGCAAGCGGCAGAAGCGAAAGTCCTAGACCTATAAGATAATGATACCATTCAAGAAGCGATAGCTCAAAGGCTATGCGAATGGGGGTAAACAAAACAAGCGCTACCATGGCTGTGGATGCAAGTGCTGCCAGATTTAGAGTTCTGTTAGAGAACGGTCCAATCTTAAATAGAGATTTCTCAGAGCGCATATTAAACGACTGAGTTACCTGACAAAGAGCAAGAACCATAAATGCCAGCGTCTGTCCCTGCTTCAGCGCCTCAGTATTTTCATTCAAAGCTCCGCTGAATATCTCTCCAAGCGAGAGCTGAGCTCCGACAACAAACGCTATAAGAGTAAGAATAGCAAACATAAAGCCTTGAAGCACTACCCTTATTCCGAGTCCGTGAGCAAAAATTCCCTCGTCCTTCGGTTTAGGCTTTCGCTTCATAACGTCGGCTTCAACAGCTTCCATACCGAGTGCAATTGCAGGCAGACTGTCGGTTACCAGATTTATCATCAGAAGCTGCATTGAAAGAAGCGGAGTGACTCTCCACAAAATCATAGCTAAAAATACGGTGATTACCTCTCCGATATTCGTTCCGAGAAGGAAACCTACAACCTTACGGATATTAGCGTAAATACCGCGTCCCTCTCTGACAGCATCAACTATCGTTGAGAAGTTATCGTCTGTAAGGGTCATATCCGCAGCGCCCTTAGCAACGTCGGTTCCGGTTATTCCCATAGCACAGCCTATGTCCGCAGCCTTGAGGGCGGGAGCATCGTTTACTCCGTCACCGGTCATTGATACGACCTGCCCCTTGCGTTGCCAAGCCTTAACTATGCGTATCTTATTTTCGGGTGATACCCTGGCGTATACTGATATTGTTTCGAGTGTAGCATCAAGCTCTTCGTCACTCATCTCATCAAGCTCAACACCGGTTATTGCCTTGTCACCTGGCAGAAGAATTCCAAGCTCCTTAGCTATTGCAGATGCAGTAACTACGTGGTCGCCCGTTATCATAATCGGCTTGATACCGGCTTCGCGGCAGGTTGCAACGGCAGCTTTTGCTTCGGGCCTTGGCGGGTCAATCATACCGACAAGTCCCATAAAGGTGAGACCGGTTTCAAGCGTTTCCGAGGTGATTTCTGAAGGTAGCTCATCAATCTCCTTATAAGCAACGGCAAGCACGCGAAGCGCGTCCGAGCTCATATCATTGTTTACCTGCTTCGCCTTGTCAAAATTTCCCCCGACGCAACGGCTTTCCATCATATCGACAGCGCCCTTGACAATAACTATTTGTTTGCCGTTAATTACGTTTACTGTACTCATAAGCTTTCTGTCCGAGTCAAACGGAAGCTCAGCTATACGCGGACATTCCTCATTAAGAACATCCTTTGTGAGTCCGTTTTTATGAGCTGCAAAAACTATTGCTGTTTCGGTGGGATCACCAATGTGAACCTCTTTTCCGTCCGCAAAGGATACAGAACCGTCACAACAGAGTGTTGCATACTGTAAAAGCCGCTTAACAGATTCCGAATTTTCAGTGGTAATATCTTCCGTATCAGGCTCTCCGTCAACGTACGCCTTTACGAGCGTCATTCGATTCATCGTAAGAGTTCCCGTCTTATCAGAGCATATAATTGAAGCGCTTCCAAGCGTTTCAACTGCGGGAAGTCTGCGTATTATGGCGTTTTTCTTTACCATTCTTTGTACGCCGATGGAAAGAACTATTGTGACTATTGCAGGAAGCCCCTCCGGTATTGCAGAAACCGCAAGAGAAACCGACGTCATAAAGATATCGAGGACATCCATTTCGCTGATAATTCCAACTACGAATATAACGGCGCAGGCAGCAAGGGCAACTATACCAAGATATTTACCGAGCTTTGTGAGCTTCTTTTGCAGGGGTGTTTGCGACTCTGATTCACCTGAAAGAAGATTTGCAATCTTTCCCATTTCAGTGTCCATTCCCGTTGCAGTAACAACAGCGACAGCAGTTCCGTAGGTGATGCTACACCCGGAGAATACCATATTGCTGCGGTCACCGAGGGGTGCGCCGTCCTTAACGTCGGCGTTTGCATCCTTCTCAGCGGGGACAGATTCACCCGTCAGCGCAGACTCCTCGCTTTTGAGGCTGACACTGCGTAAGAGCCTTGCATCCGCAGGAACGAAATCTCCTGCCTCAAGAAGAATAATATCTCCGGGAACAAGCTCCGAGGCGTTGATAATTTTTTCTACTCCATCCCGTAGGACACGCGCGTGCGGAGCAGACATGTTTTTCAAGGCATCAAGAGCTCTTTCTGCCTTGCTTTCTTGAATAACTCCCATCATAGCGTTTAACACGACGATAAGAAGAATAAGTGCCGGCTCAAAAAATTCCTTGGGATTTTTCTCAACGCAGGCAATAACGAAGGAAATAAGAGCGGCTATGAGAAGTATGATAATCATAACGTCCTTAAACTGCTCGAAAAAGCGCGCAAGGTTTGATTTCTTTTTCTTCTCTTTCAGCTTGTTTTCTCCGTACTGCTCTCTTTTCGCTGCTACGGCGTCAGAAGAAAGCCCAACAGATGCGTCTGTGCCAAGCTCTTTAATAAGTGCTTGTGCATTTTTGTTGTAAGCGTCCATTTTTTCTCCTTTTAAATTAACTCTATTTTATTTTGAATAAAAAAATTCCAAGTATGCGGTAAAGCTATACTTGGATTTCAAAATTATATAGAGACCAATGTATAGCAAAAACCATACATGAGTCTCGTATTTTCAAGCAAGCCAGACTAAAAAAGCCAAGATGTTGACTTACTCCGCAATTATGCGCTTACTACTCCCTCACGGAACAAAGACATTGTATCATTTCTTCGTGAACTAGATGTAAATTAACGGTAAACAAACAATGTACATTTTGGAAATAACCATATGACTCAATTATAGTTATCTTCATCTACTCTTCTGGCAGCTCTCATAAGATACCTTTTAATGTAGCCCTGCTTTTGAAATTCACCTTTAAACATAAATAAGTCAAAAATCACAAGAAGAGGGGGAAGAACGGAAAAACCCTTTATCTTAAAGCATTGAATTATAAACACCACTACAAGTACAAGCACGAAAAAGTGATATATGGGTGCTGTAAATATTCCGCCTCTTAGTATTGTTTTTCCACCCTTCTCGGTAAGCCTTCCCGAAAAATAAGTTCCTCCGGGGAACCCATTCTCCCTGTGCGGACCTCCGATAATTTCACAGGTAATGTTTATTTTGTCCCCCTTATTTTCTTTAACCTTAATGAACGGCTTCCCGCGGCTCTCATCAAAACCAACCTTGCTGTTTACTCTCGCATTGTCACGCAATATCTTCAAAACCGAATCTCTCGGTGCATTAAAGCTGAGATTTACAAATTTCATAAATAAACCTTTCTTTGTGCTTCGCTATTGCTTAAATTCGATAACCGTGACACCTGCGTCGCCCTCGCCGTACGCTCCGTGACGATAGCTTTTAATTCTTGAATCGGACTTAAAATATCTCCATAATGCAGCCCTCAATGCCCCGGTTCCTTTGCCGTGAATTATTCTTACCGATGGAACACCTGCCAGAACTGCATCGTCAAGATATTTATCTACGACAAACCAAGCGTCGTCACCTATCATACCGCGAACATCCACCTCAAGCTTGAAGGAGGAAACTATACTCTTTTTGACCTTGCCCTCGCTTACTTTGGGCGATACATTCTTTTTTTGAAACTTACTCTTTCCGTCTATAAGACGTAACTTATCCTCGCTAACCTTTGTCTTCAAAATTCCAGCAGTTACCGACACCAGTCCGTCTTTATTCTTAAGTGCTGTAACGACACCCTCCTGACCAAGCGCAACCAGATACACCTTATCGCCGACGACAAGCGGGCGCGGGAGCTTATAATCATCGTCAAAAGATACCTCACGCACGTCAATTCCCGAAAAAAGCTCCTCGCTCTCACGGAGTCTACGTCGCACCTGCTCGCGTGCGCTGTTCATCATCTGAAGCCGCTTATCCCTATCTTCTTGCTTTCGAAGCTCCTCAAGCTGACGGAAGATAAACTCGCTTGAAGCGCGGGCGCTGTCCAGAATCTGCCGAGCTTTTTGTGTTTGTTTTGCAACTTCTTCCTCGCTTTTTGCAATTTTTTGTCTTAGTTTTTCCTCTGCATCGCGTTTAAAGCTCTCGTATTCAGAGCGCATTTTTTCCGCTGCCTCGCGCTCCTTTTCCATCTCTATACGGTTGGTATCCAGTCGCTCTATAACGTCTTCAAACCTTTTATTGTCGCGCTCTATAAGAGCACCTGCACGTTTGATTATATCCTCGGAAATTCCAAGCTTTTCTGATATTGCGAATGCGTTTGATTTACCCGGGGCGCCTACTATCAGACGGAAGGTTGGACGCAAAGTATCAATATCAAACTCACAGGAAGCGTTTTGCACGCGGGGAGTTTCAAGCGCGTAAGCCTTAAGCTCAGCGTAATGGGTTGTAGCGGCAGAAAGTGCGCCCAGATTCTGTGTTTTTTCAAGTATTGAAATAGCAAGAGCCGCCCCCTCAACAGGGTCAGTTCCGGAACCAAGCTCATCAAAAAGCACAAGCGAATTTCTGCCAACCCTATCGAGAATATCAACCACATTTACCATATGCGATGAAAAGGTGGAAAGAGAGGCTTCGATGCTTTGCTCGTCACCTATATCAACAAGCACCTCGTCAAATATTCCGATAACCGAGTTTTCATTTGCCGGAATCTGAAGTCCTGACTGCGCCATCAGGGTAAGAAGTCCCATTGTTTTCAGCGTAACGGTTTTTCCTCCCGTATTAGGACCGGTGATAATAAGAGTATCAAAATCAGTACCCACGGAAACGTCAATAGGCACTACTCTGTCTTTTGGAATCAAGGGGTGTCTTGCCCTTTTAAGATCAAGGGACCTGTTCTCGACTATTATCGGTCGCTCCGCCTTCATTTGCATAGCCAAGGTAGCTGTCGCAAAGCAAAATGCGAGCTCGGTAATATTGTGATAGTTAAGTGATATAACACTAGACGCCTCACCGCATTCGGATGAAAGGTCTGATAGTATTCTTTCAATCTCGTGAGTTTCTGCGCTTGAAAGACTCTTAAGCTCATTATTTGCATCCACGACTGCCATCGGCTCGATAAAAAGCGTTGCGCCGGAGGATGACGTGTCGTGAACAAGCCCTTTCATCTCATTTCTGTATTCTGACTTTACAGGAACGACGTATCTTCCGTTTCTCATAGTGACAAGATTTTCCTGTAAATATTTGAGTCTTACACCGCCGATATAGCTTTGGAGGGTGTCCTTAATTTTATTGTTTGTCGCCTTGATTTTACGCCTTATATCCGCAAGCGTAGCGCTTGCTTCATCCGCTATCATATCCTCTGAAATTATAGCGCGGCTGATTTTTTCTTCAAGCTGCCGGTTGGGAATTATTCTTGCGAATATTTCATCAAGAGATGTAGTAAACGGTTTATCCGTATTTATATAATCAAGCATCATTCTCGATGAACGCAAAATAGCCGCAACGTCAAGAAGCTCTCTTGGCGAGAGTACAGCACCCTTATACGCGCGCTCCACAGCAGGTACCACACCCTCCTCAGCTGAAAAAGAGGGATACCCCTTTGCGTTAATAAGCCTTTTTGCGTCTTCGGTTTTTGTCTGACGTAATAGCACGTCTTCATAGTCTGCTACGGGCGTAAGTGACCGAGCTCTAGCCTTTGCTCCGTCCGTGGCGGCGCATTCAGCGAGCATATCAATTATTTTGTCGAATTCAAGCGTTGTAAGCGTTTTGCTTGTAAAGAGCATATTAACCTTTAACCTCTTTATAAAAATCAAGTGTCTTGAACGAGCGTTCAAGCTGATTTAACAGATATTCCTCCGCCGCCTTTGAAAAAAGCTGCATATCACCGTCTGATATACGGAAGGAAAATATTTTCTCAAGCGGAGAATGTATACAGTAACCAAGCGCTATTTTAGCTCCCTCGGTAAGTATGCATATGATATTGCTTTCGTGCGGATTTTCAAGCTCGGTGCGCTCCCTTGACGCCTTATGCGCGCAGTTATAGCACCTAAGCGAACCGTCCATTATTCCAAAATAAAAATTTCCGAGCCGCCCACCGCACACCCTGCATGACAAAACGTCCGGCATAAAGCCTATTATAGAAGCCGCCCTTATCTCAAACGCTGCTTTTATCTTTTCCGGAGCATGCTTTTTTTCGGATATAGCGTAAAGAGAATTTAGTGAAAGCCTTAAAAGGTCCTTTTCTGCTTCCGCAACCGCTATGTCGCTCAGCACCTCCGCGATATACGCAGCAAGTGCCAACCCCTCAATAGAATCGCGTATCCCAAAAAAGCTCTCAATAAGCTCGGCTTCCTTTATCGAGTAGTAATCTCCGCGCCTATACAGGACAAATCTTGAGTAGCAGAACTGCATCGTTGATGACATCTTTCGGCTGCTTAGGGAGCGGGCGCCCCTTGCGATTGCTGACACGACGCCCATTTCCTCTGTGAATATAGTTATAAGTCTGTCGGACTCTTTTACATCAACAGTTCTTATGACAAGTCCCTTTACCTCGGCAGTTATCATAAATCGTCCTTTTTATATCCTAGATTCGATATATTAAAATCACTGTCGCGCCAGTTTTCTTTAACTCTTACATAAAGGTCAAGAAAAACCCGGGCATCAAGCATTCGCTCTATATCCTCTCTTGCATAAGTTCCTATTTTCTTTATAGTCGCCGCCTGCTTACCGATAATTATTCCCTTATGCGACGCCTTTTCACAGTATATCTCAGCTCTTATAGATACGACGTCTCGCTTTTCCTTCCATTCCTCAATTGAAACCGCAGTTCCGTGAGGAATTTCCTCGTCAAGCGTCCGAAGCAGCTTCTCTCTTATTATCTCTGCGGCAATCTGTCGCTCAGGCTGGTCTGTAACGATTTCATCAGAAAACATCCACTCACCCTCATAAAGAAAACTTTCACACTCGGAGATTACTATATCGACGCCCTTGCCGCTTTTCGCGCTGATAGGAACTACCGCAGAGAAATCGAACGCCTCGGAGTATGCCACTATTGTCTTCGCGATATTTGCCGCTTGAACTGTGTCGATTTTATTTATGACAAGTATTGTCGGAATTTTGTCTGCTTTAAGTCTTGAAATAACCCTTGCTTCTATATCTCCGACAGCCTCGCGTGCCTCTACGACAAGTATTGCGCCGTCTACTCCGCCAAGTGCTTCAGAGGTTGTCTTGACCATAAAATCTCCAAGTTTTGTGCGGGGTGTATGTATGCCCGGCGTATCAAGAAAAACGAACTGTTTATCGTCTACTGTATGAATACCTGTTATTCTGTTTCGTGTGGTCTGCGGTTTTTTTGATACTATAGCAACCTTCTCGCCAAGTATTGCGTTGAGAAGCGAGGATTTTCCCACATTAGGTCTGCCTACTATTGCAATAAAGCCTGTCCTTTTCATATTATACCTTTCAAATCTCTAATGTTTCGGTGATTTCTCTTTGAATACGGCATTGGAGCTCGTCCTCTTCCTTGCTGCGCTCATGGTCGTAGCCAAGCAGGTGCAGGATTGAATGAACGGTGAGAAAAGCAACCTCAAGAAGAAATCCGTGACCTATCTCTGCCGCTTGCTCCTTTGCACGTTCGAGCGAGATAACTATATCTCCAAGCATAGCTCCGCCAATGCATTCGCCAACGTCAAAATTCCCGTTATCGTAAATAGGAAAAGAAAGGACGTCGGTGTGCTTATCCTTGTTGCGATATTTTTTGTTCAACTTTCGTATATAAACGTTATCGCAAAGCGTTACCGAAATTTCCGCATCATATGGAAAACTTTGATTTTCAAGAGTTGCTAGCGCGGCACGGCGTATTACGCTTTTCAGGTAATAATCCACCTCAGGAAAGCGCTTTGTGGCTGAAAATCTCAACATCAGTCTTCTCTTACTCATACCTTTTCCTTATCCGTGGCGGCTCTTGTGTAGTATTTTTTCTTTACCGCCTCATTTTCATATTTATCGTATGCCGAAATAATTTTTCTGACGAGGCTGTGACGAACTACGTCACGCTCGGAAAATTCAAAGATTCCTATCCCCTCAATACCCCTCAGTATTTTTGAAGCTATTGAAAGACCGCTTTTCTTTCCGAAAGGAAGGTCGGTCTGCGAGAGGTCGCCTGTGACAACCGCCTTGGAATTATATCCAAGCCTCGTGAGAAACATTTTCATCTGCTCGGGGGTGGTGTTCTGCGCCTCGTCAAGTATTATGAAGGAGTCATCGAGCGTACGTCCCCTCATATATGCAAGCGGAGCTATTTCAATAGTACCTCTCTCCATATGTCTTTGATAATTTTCAGGGCCCAGCATCTCAAACAGCGCATCGTAAAGCGGTCGAAGATACGGGTCTATCTTACTTTGAAGATCTCCGGGCAAAAAACCCAGGCGCTCACCCGCCTCTACTGCGGGGCGAGTCAGAATGATACGCGAAACCTCCTTGTTTCTTAGCGCTTCTGTAGCCATTGCCACGGCAAGAAAGGTTTTGCCTGTTCCTGCAGGACCGAGCCCCAGCACGATAGTGTTTTCCTTGATAGCTCTAACGTATTTTTTCTGTCCGACGGTTTTTGCCTTAATTGGCTTTCCCCTGTTCGTTATACATATAACGTTGCCAAAGCTCTCATTTGCCTCTTCCGGATTTTCTTTTACCAACCCGATTACGTACTCCACGCTTTGCTCACTGAGAGTTTCCCCCTCGCCAACCATATGTTTAAGATATTCCATAGCGCGAGACGCGGATTCTACATCCTGCGACTCTCCGCTGATAACGATGGCGTCACCGTCCTCGGTTTCCTTGTTTCTGTTAGATATTCTTACACCAAATGCAGACTCTATCATCCTTACGTTCAAGTCAAACGCCCCAAATAACGCCGAGGTCGCTTGATTCGATTTAGTCATAACGATTTTTTCAGCCATACTTATCCTCACAACCAAAATTGTACCCTTGGAATATTACCATTAAATAACGGTTAAAAAGTCACCTCGCTTCAACATGAAAGGCAAGGTCGGTTCCGATTTTTTCAAGGCAAACGATGCTTGACTTAAGGGTGTATGTGTCGTCCGAAAAAGTTCCCTCAGTGTGTATTCTGACGAGGGTTGCCTCTCTCAGTCTTTCTTCGAGAGCAAATGCCATGCCTTCACTTGCCCGAAGAGCCATTTCTGATTTGTCGAGCTTCAGTGAAATTGACTCATAATCAACAGCGTAGCTCTTATACACGGTAACAGGAAGTCTCACGCCAAACAGCGTAGCTTTCTCTACTACGTCTATTATATCACATTCATCATGGCAATTTCCAGTGTTGTTAAAAATATTTAGCGAAAAATTGAAAATTTTTAAAGAAATCTTGACCAAACGTCTGTCCTTTTCCTGATTTTTCACCTCAGAATCACAAACTGTGAGAGATACAGTATCCGAAATTCTACCTATAACAATACCCTCGGCATAGCAAAATTCAGTTCCAAGCTCACTCGTTACTATGCCGGATATAAGCAGGTCGCCTTTTTTTACACTCTCCCCCACCTTCACAGCGGCAACCCCACGCATCACGGTTATATCCTCTATCACCGCGTCACAGGATGCTATCACGTTAGAGTATCCTACCTTCTCTTCGGGCTGGGGGTGAGATATTTTTTCTATTACGGTGACATATGCAACCGTCCCTCTTCTGTTAATGTTAATCCATGATGCAATATCACTGCTGCTCAAGAAATCCACCTCAACTTCAGAAAGCTGATGGCGCGACCACCTCGTCCCCACAGAAAAACCGCAATTCTCAAGCTCCTCTATAATCTTTCCTTCGTTTTCCTCGGTGCATCCGTCCACTCTTACGTCCCAAATTCTATTCTGACTGGACAAAAAAATGAAGGCAGTCACAAAAAGAGCCAAAAAAACGCCCCATCTTCTCCTGTGCTTGACAATAAACCCCGAAAAACCCATAAGCTCTGACTCAGAAAACTCTACACGGGTGCCTAGCAATTCTTCTATTTTTCTTGATTTTTTCTCTCCTGCAACAAATGTTGCGTTGACAAATTTTACGCTTATACCAGCCTTCAAAAGAATCCCTGCTACAAGAGCAACATCCTCTTTTTTAACGCTAAACACTCTATAACCCAGCAAAAACAAATCAGGTCTTATCATATAAATTCAATTAGTCCAACCTTTCCCGAAATTTCCGCTATTTTATTTTCATATACGGAAATAGAGAGTCCGTGCCCTGCGACTCTAAGTCTCCCACGGTGCAGCTTCAGCACCGCGCATTCCTCACAAAAATCCAAAACAGAGCTTGCCCCATTTACACAAACGGATAGACCGCTTGCAGTTTTATCTATTTCAATATGAAAACCAATGGGCATTTGTTTTTCAAATCGCGCTGGGGTGGATTTGTTTTTTTTATTTTCTTTTGGCATTATATGCTTCTCCATCTCATAAATCTTAAGTAATAGATATTTATTACAGTGTATGGTGAAGCGATTATGAAAATGACGGATTTATCTAACCCACAAAAAAAAGAGAGCTTCAAAAAGAATAAAAGCATTCTGCTCTCTTTTTTAATTTTGGCGCTTTCGGCTTTTGTTTCAGTTTTTTTGTCACCCTATATCACAAAATATACTGTAGACGGACTACACCTGTGCGCCAATACAATAATAGGCTCTGTCTTCCCTTTTTTAATTTTGACCGACGTAATAGTCGGCTTTGCAAGATTTGACTCAATAGGGTGGCTACGCTTGCTTTTTGAAAAACTGTTCAAAATTAACGGATATGCAATCACAGCATACGCAGTCGGACTGATATGCGGTTTCCCGTTAGGTGTAAAGGTTGCTGTTGATTTATATAACCGTGGTTTTATTTCAAAAGACGAGTGCGAGCGGCTTATGGGATTTTCAAACAACACAGGTCCGGCATTCGTTATAGGTGGAGTAGGCTTTGCTTTGAGGGGAAGCATAAAAGATGGAATTATACTTTATTTTTCCATGCTCATATCATCGGTTTTTTCCGGATTTATTATCGGTCTTGGTAAAGATAGCACATCCGGAAGAGCCGAACGAGAATACGAAATCTCCTATGATTTCACCTCATCGGTAAAGAACGCCGCAACAAACACATTAAATATCTGCGCATTTGTGGTATTTTTTTCAGTTATTTGTGGGATTTTGAGTCTTGTAATAAAAAACGGTGCGGTGTACTCAATCTTAGTGTCAATCTCTGAGGTTAGTAATGCCGCAAAAGCATTGGCAAGGAGTCCTTATCCGCGCAGCATAAATCTTGCGCTCACCTCATTTGCAATTTCCTTTTCCGGTGTATCGGTACACACACAGGCAAGATGCTTCGTTTACGGCACAGACCTTTCAATGAAGCGTTACTGGGGCGCTAAAATAATTCAAGGTATAACAGCCTCCGCGATTACCTCAATTTTAACCTTTCTATTATAAGAAAAGGGAGCTCTTTATGTGAGCTCCCATGAAATTTTTATTTATTAAAGAAGCGACGCGCTATCCTTATCAAGATAAAGATTTGCGTTTTTCTGCTTTCTGAGAATGCTAGCCGGACAATGCTCGTCAATGCTTCCCGTCAAGGTTTCCTTGACTGCCCAAGCCTTAGTTGGTGCTGGAACTATACAGAACAGATACGGAGCGCGTACCAGCGCAGGAACTGTAAGTGTAAGGGCGTGTGTGGGAACATCATCAATCTTTGCAAAACATCCGTCATTTACCTGCTGATTGCGGCAAATCTCGTCAAGCTTTACAGGCTTTACAAGCACCTTGTCACAAAAATCTGCAACAGGCGGGTCGTTAAAGGCTATATGACCGTTCTCTCCGATTCCCATTATAACGACGTCCGTAGGATTTGCCTCAAGAATCTTCGCATAACGAAGAGCCTCGGCATCTGGGTCCTTTGCTGTACAATCAATATAGTTTACACTCTTAAAGGGAACAAGACCAAAAATGTGGTCTCGAAGAAAATTACCGAATCCCTGGGGCGCATCCTTGTCAAGACCTATATATTCGTCCATATGGAATGCGTTGATTCTTCCCCACTCGATGTCCTTATCCTCCGTGAGAGATTTAAGAACGTCGTTCTGAGAAGGTGCAGCGGCAAAAATTACGTTTATCTCTTCCTTTTTTGCAAGAAGCTCACAAAACGTATTCTTGATTTCAAGAGCAGCAACATCGCCCATCTCACGACGGGTATCAAAAATTTTAACGTTCAAATTGTCTACTTTTAAGGTTTTCATTTTTATCTCCTAATTTTAAAATTAAGACCTAAATTAGTAATCTACAAGCGGTCCCTGCCAAGCATCCGGGACTTCCTCAGAATTTTCGTTCACAGGAGGACCGGCGGGAGTTGGCGGCTCCGGAGGCTCATCACCGCAGGAAACAAGGATCACAAGTGAGAGTGAAAGTATAAGGGCAATGAATATTTTAAAAAGTTTTTTCATTTCCTCTACACCCTCAAATTACTTTGACAGTCTTGCCTCAAGAGCTGCAAGCTCATCGTAAAACTCTGACGGAACTCTTTCGCCAACCTGTGCGTAAAACTCTCGTATTCCCTTGCAGTCCTCAAGCCAAAGAGCCTTGTCAACCGAAAGAAGATCTACAAGCGTATCACGGCTTATATCAAGACCCTCAACATTAATATCCTCGGGATTAGGTACGTAGCCGATAGGCGTTTCAACAGCACCCACCTTGCCGTCACAACGTGCGAGTATCCACATAAGAACGCGCATATTATCACCGAATCCGGGCCAAATGAAGTGTCCTTCATCATCGGTTCTGAACCAGTTAACATGGAAAATCTTGGGGGGATTTTTAACGATTTTGCCCATGTTAAGCCAATGTGCCCAGTAATCACCCATATCATATCCTACAAACGGACGCATAGCCATGGGATCGCGGCGAACTACACCGACAGCGCCTGCTGCTGCCGCAGTGGTTTCAGATGCCATAATAGAGCCGATAAATGCTCCGTGCTGCCAACCGGTAGACTGATATACGAGAGGCGCGGTTTTTGCGCGGCGACCGCCAAAGATGATAGCCGAAATCGGAACACCTGCAGGATCGTTGAACTTATCGGAAAGACAGGGGCAGTTTGCAGCCATAGCAGTAAATCTTGAGTTAGGATGCGCACCGGACGTATTAACCTTGTCAGCCTTATCGTACTTCGTGTAATCCCACTTCTCACCCTTCCAGTTAAGAGCGTTCTTGGGAGGATTGTTATCAAGACCTTCCCACCAAACAGTGTTGTCATCAAGATTGTGGCATACGTTTGTGAAAATGGTGTCGCGCATTGCAGTGTGAAGCGCGTTGGGATTGGAATTTTCGTTAGTTCCTGGTGCAACTCCAAAGAATCCGTTCTCAGGGTTAACAGCCCAAAGCCTGCCATCCTGACCGACTCTGAGCCAAGCAATATCATCGCCTACGCACCAGGTCTTGTAACCCTTCTTTTTATAAACCTCAGGGGGAATAAGCATTGCAAGGTTAGTCTTACCGCAAGCAGAGGGGAAAGCCGCAGAAACATATTTAACCTCACCCTCGGGATTCTCAATACCGAGAATAAGCATATGCTCTGCCATCCAACCCTCTTTGCGTCCAAGGTAGGAAGCTATGCGGAGAGCAAAGCACTTTTTGCCAAGAAGAACGTTTCCTCCGTAACCGGAATTAACAGACCAGATGGTGTTATCCTCGGGGAAATGGCATATGTATCTGTTTTCCTCGTCGATATCAGCTCTTGCGTGAAGTCCCTTGATAAAATCTGCACTGTCACCAAGCGCCTCAAGAACGTTAAGGCCTACTCTCGTCATAATAAGCATATTGAGAACGACATAGATGGAATCGGTAAGCTCGATACCGTATTTTGCAAAATCGGAGCCAACGACTGACATAGAATAAGGAATAACGTACATAGGCTTATTCTTGTAAGAGCCCTCGTAGAGCTTAGAAAGCTTTGCGTAGCACTCCTTGGGATCCATCCAGTTATTTATATTACCCGCATCCTCTTTTTTTCCTGTACAAATAAAGGTTCTGTTTTCAACGCGCGCAACGTCGTTGATAGCGGTTCTGTGAAGGTAGCAGTTAGGAAGCTTTTCCTCATTAAGTCTGAGAATTTCTCCGCTTTTGATTGCCTCAGTGCGAAGAGCGTCCGCCTGCTTTTCAGTACCGTCAATGAGAATGATTTCGGAGGGCTTAACCATTTTAGCCATCTCAGCTATCCATTCATTAACGTGCTTGTTGTTGGTAACGTTTGGGTTCATTAAATATATCTCCTTATAATTTGTTTACATATTAGCTTTTGTAACAAAGACAAATTTCTCACAAATACATTATAACACAGTGATTGGCTTTTTTCAATATATAAATAAAATTATTTGTTAAAATTTTATTACGCAAAAACTGTTTCTTAAGTCTGTTTTTTCTGCTGCCGTTGAAATAAAAATCTGTTTTTCTTTCTTTTTATCGAAAGTTGATGAACTTGGCTTGAATTTGGTAAATATTACCATTTTTATACCGATAACTTTGGCAATTTTTTCGCTATATTAACTCTTGATTTTACAAGGCTTTTTGTGGTAAAATGTTTTTGCTAACAAAATTACCAATTTTTACCAAGCAAAAAGAATAAAGGAGAAGGAAAAAATGGAAAACACCACAAAAATCTTAATTTGTGACGAAAATGATGAAGAAAGGATTAGGCTTATCGAAAATCTGCGAAGCGCAGGAATTACAGGCTGCGACGAAGCCCGGGACGGAACAGTTGCACTCAGTATGATTGAAAAAAACTGTTACGACGCCGTAATAGTTGATTTGTGGGTTTCAAAAATAGACGGCATCGGACTTATACGCTCTGCAAAAACCCTTGGGATGAAGGAAGAGCCGTCATACGTGCTTATGTCACCAATAAACAAGCAGTCAATTTTGCTTGAGGCTACCGAAGCTGGTGCGGATTTGTGTATACCGAAGCCGTTTGATTTTACCTCTCTCGTATACCATATAAAATCAATATTGAAAACCAAAAAGAAAGCAAACGGTATTCAAAACGACATTTCGCTAAATGGTGATATGGAAGCTCAGGTAACCAAGATTATACATCAGATAGGAATACCCGCGCATATTAAAGGGTACCAATATCTTCGCTCCGCAATACTTATGACTATAAATGACAGCGATATTATAAATTCAGTAACAAAGGTTCTCTACCCCTCTGTCGCAAAAAAATTTCAGACAACGACATCTCGCGTTGAGCGCGCGATACGCCACGCAATAGAGGTTGCGTGGGACAGAGGTGACGTTGATACACTCAACTCCTTTTTCGGTTATACAATTCAGAATGCAAGAGGAAAGCCAACAAACTCCGAATTTATTGCAATGATAGCGGACAATCTCCGCTTAAAGTTCAAATACGCAACAGTATAATCTATGTGATGCATATTTCAATTAACACAAAACCGAAGTTTTCTATTATAGTAAGAGTAAGCAATATATAAAACTATAAAAAGCGTGGCTCTCTCAAAAAGCCTTGAGAGAGCCACGTTAAAAACATATTATTAAAAGTATCTTCTGCCTTCCATAGCGCGATAAAGGGTAACCTCATCTGCATACTCAATATCTCCGCCTACGGGAATTCCGTATGCAAGGCGAGAAACAACAACCTCGTACGGCTCGAGCAATCTGGCAAGATACGCAGCGGTCGTATCTCCTCCGGGAGTAGGGTTAGTCGCTATGATTATCTCCTTAACGGCTCCCGTTTCTACTCTTGCCACAAGCTCTTTAAAATACAAGTCGCTCGCAGTTATGTTATCGAGAGGAGAGAGTGCTCCGCCGAGGACGTGATAAAGTCCCTTATAGCCTCTGACCTTTTCCATCACCATAACGTCCTTTGCATTTTCAACAACGCAAATTACAGAGCTATCACGCTGCTCATCCTTACAGATATCACAGCTTTCGGGGGAGGCAGAAAGTCCGAAGCAAATCGGACATTTATGAACGTCTTTTTTCACGCTAAGGATAGCATCGGAAAATCTAACCGCATCCTCATCGGTGAAATTAAGTGCTGCGAATGCATATCTTGCCGCAGTTTTAGCTCCAACTCCCGGAAGACGTCTGAATTCCTCGATGAGTCTTTGTATCGGTAAAATATACTCTGCCATAATCAGAACATTCCGGGAAGACCAATAGAGCCTGTAATCTTCTGCATTTCTTCGTTAGATACAGATTCAACCTTTTTAACAGCCTCGTTTACAGCGGCAACAATTAAATCCTCAAGAGTTTCAACGTCATCAGGATCGACCACCTCCGGAGAAATCTTTACCGAAAGTATCTCCTTTTTGCCGTTAATCTTAACGTTGACTACTCCGCCGCCTGCAGAAATATCATACTCGCGAGCCTCAAGCTCCTCCTGCATAGTTGCCATATCTTCCTGCATTTTCTGAGCTTGCTTAAGCATTGACTGCATATTTGAAGGGCCGCCGCCCATCCCCTGTGGTAATCTAACCTTCATATATTTTCTCCTTAGATTTAATTTATAAGATTATCAAGCTCGCCTAGTATATCGTCCTTCGCCGGCGATTTTGCGCCTTCAACCGTTACAGTAACATCAGACGGGTTTAGACCCTCAACCTCTGCTATAACACCCTTGAGTATAGCGAAATCCGATGTTCCCGATTTTATCCTTTCTGCGAAAAAGGGACTCATTTTGACAAGGAATTCACGTTCGCCGACCATATACGACTCGGCACCGTTAAATTGACTAGATAAGGAAGCCTTTAGTTCTCCTATACGTTCTCTGACGCTTTGCCACCTCTCGTACGGCCGAATTTTTTCTTCGCGCTCGTCAGAAATATTCTTTTCTGCGTTCCTCTTCTCTTCGGTTGCTTCGCAGAGCTTTTGTTCAGCCGCAGGGGTGATATTAACACCTATTCCAAGCTTTATCATTGAAATCTGCTTTTCAAGCTCTTCCACTCTAAGAGCAAGCGCCTCCGCAGAAATCACAAGCTTGGGGTCACACATTCTGGTCAGTGCAATTTCAGCAATACTGCGCTTCGAATTAGTCGCCCGCTGCATATCTGCCATAGCGGCTTCAAGTATCGTCGAATGGTAGGAAAGGCGCGCCATCGTAAAGCAAGAGGCAATCCGACTTAGCATCTCGTACTCAACGTCCGTAAGGTCAAGATAAGACTTAGCCTTATCGGTATTTTTAACTACCATTATATCTCGGTAGGAATCTATTATTTCCTGCCAAAAAACCGATATATCTCCGCTGCTCATCACGATATCGCGTATAACGGCATATACCGTGTTATAGTCGGACGCCCCTACCGCTTCAATAAGCTTATACACCATTCCCCTATCACCGCTTCCGATAGTAGAGGCAACGAGAGATGCATCAATATGAGCGTGTGAGCCGGCGCATAACTCAAGCAGGCTTACGGCATCGCGCATACCACCTCTTGAGGCTCTTGCTATAAGCCTTGCTCCATCTTCACCAAGGTCGATTTTCTCTGCAATCGATATCTTTTTCAAACGCTCGATTATAACGTCAGAGCTCATTCTTCTAAAATCAAAACGCAAGCAACGCGACACTACCGTAGCAGGCAACTTATGATATTCCGTAGTTGCTAAAATAAACACTACGTACGACGGAGGCTCTTCAAGCGTTTTTAACAGCGCGTTGAATGCAGCGCCCGACATCATGTGAACCTCGTCTATGATGTAAACCCTGTATTTCAAAACGGCGGGAGTAAAGGTAATCTCATCCTTGAGAGTTCTTACGTCTCCGACACCGTTATTGCTAGCAGCGTCCATTTCTATAACGTCGGTAGCAACGCCTGCATCAATAGAGCGGCAAGCCTCACATTCGTTACAGGGATTACCGTTTCTTGTATTAAGGCAGTTTACTGCCTTGGCAAGTATTTTTGCGCAGCTTGTCTTTCCCGTTCCGCGAGAGCCGCAGAAAAGATAAGCGTGTGATATTTTATCATTTGCAACCCCATATTTGAGAATGTCGGTAATGGCTTTTTGACCGCACACATCGTCAAAATCAAAGGGCCGCCATTTTCTGTAAAGCGCCTTATATTCGGACATGCTGCCCTCCGTAATAAATTTAGTAAAAATTCCATGCGTCAGAAAGAGCCATACACCCCTCCGTCGAAATACCCTTACATACGGTAACCGCCACGTCTGCTCCGAACAGGCAACCTTGCGGCACATCCGATAAACCGCTTAATGCTGCTTGGTTCCCCACCTGACATGGTTCACAGCCTCGAATTGCGCAAGACCAATTCTTCAACACAGACAAATGACGATGCAGTCTACACAAGAATAGCCCTCGGGAGTGGAATTGACCCCTGCTATAGCGGATTTCAGGTACAAGGCGCCGCTACCTCCCCGGCTGGTATGACTCCATCTGACACATGGAATATATAATATTATAACAAAAGAAAAAGAAAAATGCAATAGAATTTGAAATATTTAACTTAATATTAAAATTTAAATGACAAGTCCTCCATTGACTCCAATAACCTGACCGGTGATAAATAACGCTCCGTCACCAGAAAGAAAGAGCGCAGCCTCAGCTATCTCACGCGGAGTGCCGATACGCATAAGAGGAGTGCTTTCTTCTATTGTTTTGATATCCTCGCTTGACAGACTTGAATTCATATCTGTATCTATCATTCCGGGGGCTATACAGTTTACCGTAATTTTTGACGGACCGACCTCCTTAGCCAAAGCCTTTGTCATACCGATAAGAGCCGCCTTGGTTGCCGAATAGCAAACCTCACAGGATGAGCCTGTAACACCCCACATAGATGATATGTTTATTATCCTGCCTGAATGATTCTTAATCATATCGGGAAGCACCTCCCTGGTATATAGAAATGCGCCGTCCACATTTACGGAAAACATAGCTCTCCACTCGTCTAAAGAAACGTCGGAAAAGAGCGAGAATGAAGAAACTGCCGCGTTATTTATTAAAACTTCTATAACGCCAAGTCTCTTTTTCACAGCCTCAACGGCTTTTATTACCTCCCCCTCTACAGAAGAATCCGCTTTTATTGCAAGCGCTCCCGTTTTTTCTGAAAGCTCTTTTGCCAAGGAATCTGAATTTTTATAGGTAAAAGCAACCGAATATCCGCGCTCGGAAAAAAGCTCGACCATTGCCTTTCCTATTCCCCGAGAGCCGCCGGTAATCAAAACAGTGCTCATTACATCACCTCACTAAAGTCTAACAGTATAATTATACCCTCAAAACCTCTTTCTGTCAAGAAAAACCTAAAAACTTCTTGACCTTGAAAACCATATGTCTTATAATTAAATTTGGAAGGATGAACGCAGTATGATAATGATAATAAATAAATCAAAAAAGGACGCGCGCGGTCTTGCAGATATGTTCTATTTTATGGGTGTGCTGACAGCCGCAACGACTCCGCATGAGGCTCTCTCTGAAATATCAACAAATTACAGAGCCGCCTTAATTATGAGTCCGGATACTCTTGCGGATAAAGAGGACTTCGTAAGGCGCTTGCGCTCTTACGCAGACATCCCTCTGTTTGCCATAACCAGACACCCCGATAGTCTTGACGAGATTTTGTTTGACGGAATTATAAAAAGCGGCTCTTATGCAGCCAAGGCATACCGTTACATACGTGAATACACCGAAGCCAACGCACTCAGGAATCCGGGAAGCTACAAGCTCGCGGGGATAAACGCATCCGTTGAATTATACACCCCGATGTATTTTAACCATGCACTCCCCTTCACAAAAACAGAAACGATGATACTGCGCGCTCTCATAAAAAACTATCCAACCCCAGCAAACTCTAAGGATATATTGAAGTACGCATTCAGGCAAACCCGTCTGCCTGATATTTCAAACGTTCGCACTCATATTTCCATAATGAATAAAAAATACCGTAAAATAACCTCGCGCAATATCATCACTCTTTTAGCAGGAAAGGGCTACGTTATCCTCACGCCTGAGGTTATAGAGGAGCATCCGATAAAGGATACCAAGCAGTACGCAAATATAACATAAATCAAACTAAATTAATTTAACAGAAAGTTGACAAGCCTCCGTTGCATATAATAAAAAAACGGAGGCATTATGTTTAATATTAAAAGCTTATTTATAAGGTTCATCTCACTGATACTCGGTCTTTCCTCACCCCAAAGCTTCCCTCCTCCGCTGACGCACGAGGAGGAGTGCGAGCTCTTTAAAAGAATGAAGGAAGGTGATAGCGGCGCAAGAGGAAAGTTGATTGAGCATAATATGAGGCTTGTTTCTCATATTATCAGAAAATATTACGCGTCGTACGGCTCGCAGGATGAGCTATTATCAATAGGAAGCCTTGGTCTTATAAAGGCTGTTGATTCATTCAAAAGCGAGCGCGGCACGAGATTTGCAACCTACGGCGCAAAGTGCGTACAAAATGAAATACTTATGTTTTTCCGCGCAAGCAAAAAAACGGCATCAGAAATATCAATAAACGAAACTATAGATATAGACAAAGATGGCAATCCCTTAACTTATCTTGATATTATAAGCGCAGAGGACACCACCTGTGAGGATATTGAGTTAAAAATACATATTGAAAAACTGCGCGAGCTTGTTGAAACCATTCTCGAAGGACGGGAAAAGGAAATCATAATTTTAAGATACGGACTCAACGGATACGAACCCAAAACACAACGCGAGGTAGCAAAACATCTGAAAATTTCTCGCTCATATGTTTCGAGAATTGAAAAAAAAGCGCTTGAAGCGCTAAGAGAAGCTTTTGGCACGAGCGCACCCAGCTTTAATACATAAATTTCCAATGCATAAGATTTAAAATTTGAGGTAAAATAAGCTTGGACCGAGTCCAGAATAAAAAGCCGAGGTTTTAAAAATGATAGTTGATAAAATAGCGTTGATACTAGTTATTGTCGGCGCTTTGAACTGGGGCGCTGTCGGTCTGTTTTCCTTTGACGCTGTCGCTTGGATAAGCGGAGGCTCTACCACTCTTCTTGCGAGAATAATATATATTGCAGTTGCTCTTGCAGGTATATGGTGCATCTCCCTCCTTTTCCGCGATAACGAAGAGGTAGCAAGAACGCACGCTTAAAGAATTAAAGAGGCGCTCCCGATTTTGCGGGAGCGCCTTAAAACATTATATGGCTGCACTGTATTACATAGAAACAAGGAAGAAGCGAAGGGCAAAAAGAATTGCGATTCCTGTAACCACAAGGTCCTTCTTCGTATACTTACCTGTTGCTAAGGTTATAAGAGTATATGCTATGGCTCCTATTGCGATACCGTTAGATATCGAATATGTAAGCGGCATCATTACAAGTGCAAGGAATGCGGGAACTGCCGAAGTAATATCGGTCATATCAACCTTCGCAAAGCCTTTAAGCATAAGAACGCCGACGTAAATAAGCGCAGGCGCCGTTGCGCAAGAAGGAACTATTGCCGCAAGAGGTGTGAGGAACAGACAGAGGAAGAAACACACTGCGGTAGTAAGCGAGGTAAGACCTGTTCTTCCGCCCGCCGATACACCCGCTGCCGATTCAACGAACGTAGTACAGGTAGAGGTTCCGAGAAGCGCACCGGAAACGGTTGCCACAGAGTCAGAAGCCATAGACTCGTTGATATTTAGAGGGTCGCCGTTTTCATCAAGCATATCAGCCTGAGAGGCTGTGCCGTAAAGAGTTCCGATAGTATCGAACATATCGACAAGAGTAAAGGTTATTACAAGAACTATGGCATTGAGAACAGCAGCGACACCGCCGGCAAAGATAGAAAATCCTTTGAATGCGCCAAGGAAGCCAACCTTTCCGAAATCAACGAATGACTGACCTATCTGACCGAAATCGAACACCGGAAGCTGCCAGGTTGCTACATAGTAGGTAACGGTTGCTATACCGATAGTGATGATAACAGAGCCCTTTATCTTTTTATACTCGAATACGCATATAAGGAAAAGAGCAAGTATTGCTATAACGACGGGTGCTATCAGCCTCCACGCATCCATAGCAGTAGCAACGCGCGTCATATCGTAATTAAATGCTGTTGTATAAGCTTCAATAACACCTGTGCTCTTGCTTGCGTCAACCATCTCGTTAATGTTCATACCCACAGAGGATATAATACCGTTAAAATCGGTAAACTGAACAAAGGTATACTGGTTTGACTGAATTATTCCAACATTTTTGAAACCGATGAAAGCAATAAACAGACCAATACCTGCGGGAATTGCCTTTTTAAGACAGTCAGGCAAAGCCTTTGCTATATACTGTCTTGCGCCTGTGACGGAAAGGATAAGAAAGATAACTCCGGAAAGAAGAATTACGCACAATCCCTCGCGATATCCCTGTATCACATCAGAGCCCGTAACGAGTGCGGGAACGATAAAGGATACGAAGAAGAAGGAATTAAGACCCATTCCACACGCCTGAGCAAAAGGCATTTTTGCATAGAAAGCATACAGAAGCGTACCAATAACGGCAACCAGAATGGAAGCAACGTAAACGGAATTCCAGATTGTATCAAACGAACCGCCGGAGTTGACGCCGACAACCTGCTTAGGATTGGTAACGATAATGTAAGCCATTGCAAAGAATGTCGTAAGACCTGCGGCAATTTCTGTTTTTACAGTAGAGCCGCGCTCGCTGACTTTGAAAAACTTATCAAGTTTTGCGATAAATGACTTCATTTTTTTCTCCTTTTAAAAATTTAATTGCCCAGTGCGGACAAGCCACACTAAACATATCAATATTTTAATATAAAAATCCATCCTTTGCAATTAGCAAATGTTACAA
>JAZORD010000015.1:0-17265 GCA_045656445.1 Eubacteriales bacterium
CGTTCATAAGCTCTGCAGCGTCAAGCGCGCTTCTGCCAAGAAGCAAAATCCTCCTTGAAACTGAGCTTGGCATTGTCGTAGATACAATAAAGCAAAAAGAACTGCCTCAAACGCTCTTTAAAATTGCATTTGAGACAGCCACTTTGTTTTTATATAGTTTAGAACCAGTTAAAACAACCCAAGAGAGCAAATACTGCAGAAAGCAAAATACACGCAGACGAGAAGAAGAAAAGACGGGCAAACATCTTATTACGGCCTTCTGTGGTTGCTATTTTAGAACCTGAGTATGCCGCAAGCATAAGACCTCCGCAGCTTGAAAGCGGGCTGAACGCAGCGGCATTTGCGCCGATGCAAATACCTGTTACGAGCGCAACAGGACTTACGCCCGAAAGCTCTGCTACAAGAGCGGGAACCGTAGGAATAAGGGTAGGCATAACAACTCCGGATGCCGAGGAAACCCAGGACATAACTCCCGCCAAAACGGTTATAATCGCCGCTGCGGTTTTCTCGCCCATAAGAACGCGGAGACCGTCTGAAAGAAGATCAATTCCGCCAAGCTCGGTTACAAGAGAAATGAGGATACCGACACCGGTGATCATAAGCAACGTATTCCAAGGAATCGCCTTGATTGCCGCGCCCTCATCTGCAAATCCGCAGATAAGAAGAACTACCGCAACCGCAAATGAGATAAGACCGATATTGATACTGAATATAGTGGAAAAAACCGCAACTAATACAATACCGATAAGAGTGACTATGTGCTGAATTTTGAATTTCTCATTTGTGATAGCAGTTTTTGCGCTATTTTCTTCACTCTCCTTGTATTTATGCCATCTGAACACAAAGAAATAAAGAATCAAAGCGCAGAAAAGCATAATAAGGAACATCAAGAAGGCAATAGGAAACGCAATTCCCGTGATTCCGCTCTTCTCCGCAACTTCAATTGCAACGATGCCCGAGGGAGTGATGGGAGAAAGACCGCCCGCAAAGGCTCCAAGAGCACCAAAGAGAAGAAAGCTTATAGGCTCAATACTAAGCTCTACGGAAAGCGCCATTGCAAGAACAGCCATAAGCGCCGTGGTGGATATAAGTCCGGGACCGATAGCCGAAATAACAGCGCCAAGAACGAACAAAACTATAGGAATAAGCTTCACCTTGCCTCTGCAAAGAAGGATCGCCTTTCTTGCAAGAATCTCAAGGGTGCGGTTGTTCTGCGCTATACAAAACAAAAACATAATGCCGAGAAGCATTATAAAAAGAGAATTGTTAAAGTATTCGATAACAGTTTTATCAGATATGCCGGCTATTCTGGCAAGTATAAGGGAAAGGGCAATCGAAATAACTCCCGTGTTCTTGTTAAGGACACATCCAATTGCAATTGCCGCAGCCAGAAATACCAATGATAATATGGGATATAACATTGCAGTATTCCTTTCACGATATGCGCCATATATGCGCGCAACATTTAAAGCACTCAGTATTATATCACAGTGCCCCTCAAAAGTCAATACTCAGATTAGCATCGCCTTCGTTAATATTTTTGATAGTTTAGAGGGTCAATTTTTATTGACTTTTTGCGCATTTTGTGGTAACATATTTTCGTTGCTCATTGAGCAAAAGACCGCAGAGCTTGCATTATGCGCTTCTGAGAGGTCAACGAAAAATATAGGGATTGTTAAACGAAACAAAGCAAAATGATTATGGAAATAATAAACGCACACGCACATATTTACCCTGAGAAAATTGCTGCAAAGGCAACAGATACTATAGGCAACTTTTATGATATAAAAATGCAGATGCCCGCAGGCACCGCGGAGCGACTGCTTGAGGACGGTAAGCGCGCCGGCATCACAAGGCACGTAGTACACTCGGTGGCTACAACCGCGCACCAGGTGCGTTCGATTAACGAATTCATCAAGCGTGAGGTAGAGGCTCATCCCGAATTTATAGGCTTCATCACCCTTCATCAAGATCTTTCCGAGGAGGAAATACAAAATGAGGTAGAGTGGGCAATAGCTAATAATATGCGCGGAGTGAAGCTTCACCCCGACTTTCAAAGGTTCAATATTGATGATGAAATTGCAGAAAAATTTTATCGTGCAGTCGGTTCAAGGCTTCCTATTCTTTTTCATATCGGTGACGACCGATACGAATTTTCGAAGCCGCATCGCCTTGTTAAAATGGCAAAAAAATATCCTGAGGTAATCTTCATAGCGGCTCACTTTGGCGGATATCGCTGTTGGGCGGATGCTACGCTGTATCGCGGACTCAACAACATTTATTTTGACACCTGCTCATCACTGCCGTTTATAAGCGCCGACGAGGCAAAAAAAATTATTGATATACACGGCGCAAGCAAATTCTTCTTTGCAACCGATTTTCCTATGTGGGATGCTAAATCAGAGCTTGAACGGTTTAATAAAATCCCGCTTACAGACGATGAAAAAGAGCTGATATTAAGCAAGAATATAAAAAGGCTTTTAAATATTCAATAACCTTTTCAAAGCACTTTTATCATAAACGTACGTATATAAAAATCAGGGTGGAATTTTCTCCACCCTGATTTTTACTTTTAGAGAAGGAAAGACACCTGTCTTAAAGCATTTTTATTAGCGATAAATGATAGACTCTGCGTATCTGGTTGCGATAACGCCCTCGGGCTCACCGGTAGCCTTAGACTCGGTAAGAATGTGCTCAACAGAGTTGTAAATATTATCAACCTTCTCAAGAACTGCAGCCTTGTTGTAAGGACCGTCAACCTCAGCAGCAGCATTGATAACACCTCCGCCGTTGATTACGAAGTCAGGAGCGTAGAAGATTCCGCGAGCCTTGAGCGCAAGACCTGATGCATCGTCAAGAATCTGGTTGTTTGCTCCGCCCGCTACTGCCTTACAGTTAAGCATGGGAATGGTGGTGGGGTTGATGATAGCACCCATTGCGTTAGGAGAGAGGATATCGCACTTCTGGCTCATAATTTCCTCGGTTGCAACTACCTTTGCGCCGAATTCCTCAGCAGCTCTCGCTGCGATTTCCTTATTGCTGCGGTTTGCAACTATAAGCTTTGCGCCGCTTTCGTGGAGCATACGGCAAAGGTCGTAGCCAACCTTGCCAAGACCCTGAACAGCTATGGTAAGTCCGTCAAGGGAATCGGTTCCAAGAGCAACCTTTGCGGTAGCTCTGATACCCTGCCATACACCGCGAGCAGTAAAGGGCGAGGGGTCACCGCTATTCTGCGGAAGTCCGCAGATGTGACTCGTCTTACGAAGCATAACGAGCGCATCATCACAGGTAGTGTTTACGTCCTCTGCAGTGATATAGTCACCGCC
This sequence comes from Eubacteriales bacterium, assembly GCA_045656445.1. GTDB lineage: Bacteria > Bacillota > Clostridia > Oscillospirales > CAG-272 > UBA1740. Next base: position 3,327 of record JAZORD010000015.1, read on the forward strand.
GAGCTTGTTTACAGCTTCACCGAATGCTTCGAACATAGCCTCGGTCTTCTGTGAGGGGTCTGCGATTATGACACCCTTAGCTCCACCATGAGGAAGTCCTGCAACGGCATTCTTGTGAGACATACCGCGAGAAAGTCTAAGAACATCGAAGAGTGCATCGTCAAAGGATGCATAGGGGAAAAGACGGCAACCGCCGATTGCTGGGCCGAGGTTGGTGTTGTGAACAGCGATAATCGCTCTAAGACCAGCCTTTTCATTGTTGACAAATAATACCTTTTCATGACGGTATTTTGTCATTTCAGTCATTGCGTTCATAAAAAATTTCTCCTTTTGAGGTTTAGAAATATAAAAAATTATACATTGTAATCTTTACCAAGTGTAAGAGCCTTCATATTAAGCTCCTTAAGAGCCGCCTTTTTTGGTGGAACGAGCTTTTCAACAACCGTTTCCACTCCGTCGAAGGACATATTGCCGTTATTCTTAAGCAAATGTCCGAGCATTATCATATTTGCAAGGCTTGCAATTCCTGCATCCTTTGCCATCTGAGTAGCTGGGATGTAGAACACCTCAATGTCGTCGCGCTCTACCTTGAGGTCTATAAGCGAGGAATCAACGTATATCTGCCCGCCCTTGACAACCGAGCCAACGTATTTTTGAAGCGAGGGCAAATTCATTGCAATAAGAACGTCGGGGGTCGTAATAATAGGCGAGCCAACGGGATCGTCTGAAAGAATTACGTTACAGTTTGCCGTTCCTCCGCGCATTTCGGGCCCGTAAGAGGGAAGCCAGGATACCTGAAGTTCCTCCATAAGTCCCTTGTACGCCAAAAATTTTCCGGAGAAGAGTATTCCCTGTCCGCCAAAGCCGGCAATAAGAATCTGTGTTGTTTTCATCTTATTTTTCTCCCTCCGCGCTTCTATCCTTGTATACGCCGATGGGATAGTAAGGAAGCATATCGCTTTCTATCCATTCAAGCGCTGCCTTCGGCGTCATACCCCAGTTTGTCGGACAAGCGGAAACCACCTCTACGAGAGAAAAGCCCTTTCCGTTTATCTGATTCTCAAAGGCACGCTTTATAGCCTTCTTTGCATTTTTAACATTCTTAACGTTATTCACTGCTACACGGGCAATATATTCGGGGCCCTCGAGCGTAGCAAGCATCTCACTGACGCGTATCGGCCAGCCGCAATGATTTACGTCACGGCCGTAGGGAGAGGTCTGAGTAACCTGTCCGGGAAGGCTGGTAGGAGCCATCTGACCGCCGGTCATACCGTAAATTGCGTTGTTTACAAAAATAACAGTAATATTTTCGTTTCTGGCAGCAGAGTGAACTGTTTCTGCCATTCCGATAGATGCGAGGTCACCGTCACCCTGATATGTAAATACAACGTTTTCCGGGCGGCAACGTTTTATACCGGTCGCAACAGCGGGCGCTCTTCCGTGAGGAGCCTCAATCATATCGCACGCGAAGTAATCGTATGCCATAACGGCACATCCTACGGGAGCAACACCGATTGCCTTCCCCTCGATGCCAAGCTCATCTATAACCTCGGCTACAAGACGGTGTATTATACCGTGAGGACATCCGGGGCAATAATGGAACGGAGCGTCTGTTAAGGATTTAGGTTTTTCAAATACTATTGCCATTACTTATTCACTCCTTTCACTGCATTTCTTATAGCCATAAGAACCTCATCGGGAGATGGAATCATACCGCCGCAACGGTTACAAAGAGAAACCGGCTTTTTGCACTCGGTTGCAAGCCTTACGTCCTCAATCATCTGACCCATGCTAAGCTCTACGGAAACGAATGCCTTTACGTTCTTTGCAGCCTCAAAAGCAGCATTCGGGAACGGCCAAAGGGTAATGGGGCGTATAAGGCCGGCCTTGATGCCCTCGCTTCTTGCCGCTGCGACAGCATTCTTGGCAACACGCGCGGCAATACCGAATGCTACGACGCAGACATCGGCGTCGTCCACCATGTAGTTCTCCCACATTGCCTCGGTTTTCTCTATCTCGGCGTATTTTTCATAACGCTCAAAATTTTTCTTTTCAAGCTCGTCAGGCTTAAGGTAAAGAGAGTTAACGATATTGTGAGTACGTTTATTTTCCGTACCTGTAAGAGCCCAGGGCTTCTCGTACGTCTTTATTTCAGAATCCTCAAAGGTTATAGGCTCCATCATCTGTCCTATAGTTCCGTCTGCAAGAATCATAGACGTCATACAGTACTTGTCGGCAAGCTCAAAGCCCTTGATGGTAAGGCTCGCCATCTCCTGAACCGATGCGGGAGCAAGAACTATCATACGGTAGTCGCCGTGACCGCCGCCCTTGGTTGCCTGGAAATAATCCGACTGCGAGGGTTGTATTCCACCGAGTCCGGGACCACCGCGCTGTACGTTTACGACAAGTGCGGGCACGTCCGATCCTGCTATGTAGCTGAGGCCTTCAGCCTTGAGGGATATTCCGGGGCTTGATGATGACGTCATAACGCGCATTCCTGCAGCAGCAGCGCCGTACACCATATTTATGGAAGCTATTTCGCTCTCCGCCTGAAGAAACACTCCGCCTATCTTAGGCATCTTCTTTGCCATATAAGCAGCTATCTCGGTCTGGGGTGTAATAGGATAACCGAAGTAGTGGCGGCAGCCTGCGCGAATCGCAGCCTCTGCAATAGCCTCGTTACCCTTCATTAAAATTCTTTCAGCCATAACAATCTCCTTATTTTTCAACAGTAATTATACAATCGGGACACATAGTTGCGCAAAACGCACATCCGATGCACTTTTCAGCGTCCTGCATATAAGCAGGAGAATACCCTTTTTGATTAAGCTTATCCTCTGCAATTGCAAGACACTTTTTGGGACATGCGTCAACACACAATCCGCATCCCTTGCACATATCAGTATTAAAAGTTACCTTTGCCATTTATATTCTCCTTTACTGAGCTCACCTAAATCAATGGGCAAGTCAAAAATTTTTCTTTTGCAACGACAGGGGCATAACAGATAGCTCTGTAAGCTGCTCTGCCACGGATGATTCTGCTGTATGCATCCAAATTTCAAGCCCTGTTACACTACTAAGCCGCTCAACAAAGCCAACCGAATCCAAAACGGTTTTTACGGTTGTTTCCGCGCCGAGATTTGAGTTGTTGACAATGCAAGTGAATTTAAGTCCGCACGCTGTCTCAATTTCCTTCATTATTTCGACTGTATCTTCTACCGTCGATGTGAGAGGACGGTAACAGTTGACAACAAAAGCCATACGGTAATCGTTCTCGTCCTTGATGGCAGGGGTAAAGCGCCCCAATGCATAAGCGCCTCTGTCATCGCCGCCGATATCCATAATTCCGTAGGTTGATTTATCCTGCACAAGTCTGTAGCTTTCTGCAGGAAGCGCGGGAAGGTCAACGTTGGTGTTGGCATACCGGGGTGAAATCAACCGAACACCCATAGCTGCAAGCTCCGCTTCGCTGTCCTTTGTTCTAAAATACGGATTCACAATATCGAGGTCGGCAATGCAAACCGACTTACCTTCCCTTGCGAGCTTGAATGCGTAGTTAACGGCAATATTTGTCTTACCGCTGCCGTAGTGCCCCGCAAAGAGCGTCAATCTTTTACAATCTGTATTCATATATCCTTTATCTGCATAAATGCAAACCAAACTTTACTTTAAAGCTGTTTTCTTATAATTTTTCCGCTGGTGGTTTTAGGTAAGCTATCACGGAATTCGATGATTCTCGGATACTTATACGGAGCAGTTTTAGACTTAACGTAATTCTGAATTTCACTCTTCAGCTCATCTGATGGCTCCGTACCGTCTACGAGAACTATGCTTGCCTTAACCACCTGTCCTCTGATTTCATCAGGTGCGGCAGAAACTCCGCACTCAAGAACGTACGGAAGCTCCATAATAACGTTTTCTATCTCAAACGGACCTATTCTGTAGCCCGATGACTTAATAACGTCATCAACACGTCCGACGTACCATAAAAAGCCATCTTCGTCCATCCAAGCAACGTCACCCGTGTGATAATAACCGTCGCGCCAGGTTTCAGCGGTTATCTCTTCGTTAGAATCGTAGGCATAGGCGAGACCGCATGGCAATCCGTCGGAAATATCAATGCAAATCTCTCCGCTCTCACCGCGCGCAACCTCTGCGCCTTCGCTATCGAGAAGGTGAACCTTATAGAGCGGAACGGGCTTACCCATAGAGCCCATCTTATGACTGTCACCGGCAAGGTTACCTATAATAAGGGTGCTCTCGGACTGACCGAAGCCCTCCATAATCTTGAGACCCGTGTTCTTTTCAAACTGACGGAACACCTCAGGATTGAGTGCCTCTCCCGCAGTAGATGCATGCTCTATTGTGGAAAGGTCGTATTGACTTATATCCTGCTTTATAAGCATTCTGTACATCGTAGGCGGAGCGCAGAACGTGGTTATTTTGTGCTTTGCGAACATAGGCAATATCTTCGCAGAATCGAATCTGTCAAAATCGTAAACGAAGTTTGCCGCCTCACAAAGCCACTGACCGTAGAGCTTACCCCACATTGCCTTCGCCCAACCCGTGTCGGAAATTGTGAAGTGCAATCCCTCTGGATTGACCTGATGCCAATACTTTGCGGTAATAAAATGACCGAGAGGATATTTGTAATTGTGCGCTGCAATTTTCGGATAACCCGAGGTTCCTGACGTAAAGAACATCAGCATAGGATCGCTACCGCACGGCGCATCCTCTGTGCGTTCATAGTGGCTGCTGAAAATGCTGTACTCATCATCGAAGCTATGCCAGCCCTCTCGATTACCTCCCACAAGTATTTTGGAAGCAAGTCCTTGGCACTTGTTTGCTGCCGCTTCAACCTCGTCGGCAACGCCTCCGTCGGCAGTACAAAGTATAGCCTTGATTTTTCCGGCTTCAAATCTGTATTTAAAATCCTTTTCAAGAAGCTGGTTTGGTGCAGGGATTGCTATCGCACCAAGCTTATGTAAGCCGAGAATGGCAAACCAGAACTGATAGTGGCGCTTAAGCACCAGCATAACTCTGTCGCCCCTCTTTATACCAAGGGATTTGAAATAGTTGGCAGCTCTTGCCGACTCTTTTTTCATATCACGGAAGGTAAAGCGACGCTCCGTGCCGTCCTCGCTGATATGAAGCATCGCAAGCTTATCGGGCTTACGCACGCCAAGCGCGTCAACGACGTCAAATGCGAAATTGAACTTTTCCTCATTTTTGAATTCTATTTTTGTGAGAACTCCGTTCTCCTCGGTTGGTATAATAAAATCCTGATAAATGCGGCTGTCTGAATCGTCCACGTATCTTTTGGTGGCAACCGACGGAACAGCCTCCTGCTCCCCAACTCTTGCCGCCTGGTTTCTAAGAACTATGGCGTAGAAGGCGCAATCCTCTCCGTTAACCGCTATCATACCGTGGGGTGTGCCGGAATTAAAGTAGATACAGTCACCGGGACCGAGTATCTCTGTATTTTCACCTATGCGTATCTTCATATGGCCGCGTATTACGATATCACATTCCTGACCCTCATGAGTTACAAGGTCGATAGTTTCCTCATCGCCGTTGTAGGAAAGCTCCATATAAAGCGGTAATGCAATACGGTTTCGGAATTCCGAAGCAAGATTGAAGCCTATCATGTTATGCGCTTCCTCAATACGCTGACCTCCGCCTCTGCGCGTCAGGGCATATTGGCGAAGCTTCGGGCTTTTACCCTCCAAAAGATCTCCGAGGTCGACTCCAAAGCTTAAGGTACAGTGATAAAGGAAGGCTACGCTGAGGTTGGCGTTACCAGCCTCGCACTCTTCATATTCTTGCACAGTGATGCCGGTGCGAGCGGCCATTTCCTCTACGGTAAGGCCTGTTACAATGCGCAGCTCCTTTATACGCGCTGCTATTTGATTAATTTTGTCCTTCATTCCGTCCATACCGGTTACACCTCACTCTTATTAGGTAATTCGCTGATTTGAGTGTCGACTCAACGCCTAATTTTAACTTAATAGAATTATTATATCTAATTACCACTGTATTTGTCAACACTTCAAATTAAATTTATTTCATATATTTATTGAAATTTTTGCGCTTCTTGTGTTTTTTAAAGCTTATTCCTCATAATTTTTCCGCTTATTGTTTTTGGAAGCTCCTTGCGGAATTCAACTATACGCGGATATTTGTAGGGGGCCGTGTGCTGTTTAACGTAATTTTGGATATCACGGCGAAGCTCGTCTGTACCTTCTGTGCCCTCAACGAGAACAATGCAAGCCTTAACAACCTGACCTCTGACCTCATCGGGAGCAGCGCAAACACCGCACTCAAGGACATAAGGCAGCTCCATAATGGTGGATTCTATCTCAAATGGACCTATGCGATATCCCGACGATTTGATAACGTCGTCAGCGCGTCCCACGTACCAATAATATCCTTCTTCATCGCGCCATGCAAGGTCACCCGTGTGATATAATCCGTCATGCCAAGCACCCTTTGTAGCAGCCTCGTTTAAATAATAACCGAGGAATATTCCCGGATGCTTCTTCGGCTCGGTATGTATAACGATTTCTCCGTTAACACCGTCAGCAACGGGATTACCGTCCACATCTACCAAATCTATTCCGTAACCGGGAACAGGCTTGCCCATAGCACCGGGCTTAAGCTTAGTGCCTATAAGGTTTGCGATACCGAGAGTCATCTCTGTCTGTCCGAAGCCCTCGGCAATGCGAAGCCCCGTCGCCTTCTCAAACTGATAGAACACCTCCGGGTTTAAGGCTTCACCCGCGGTGGTAGCGTGACGAATGGATGAAAGGTCATACTGACTGAGATCCTGCTTTATGAGCATTCTGTACATCGTAGGCGGAGCACAGAAGGTTGTTATTCCGTACTTTGCGAACATAGGCAATATTTTCGCGGAATCAAATCTGTCAAAATCGTAGGTAAATATTCCGCCCTCGCATAGCCACTGACCGTAGAGCTTACCCCAAAGAGCCTTACCCCATCCAGTCTCTGAAATTGTAAAGTGCAATCCGTCCTGCTCGCAAAGATGCCAATATTTAGCGGTTACGTAGTGGCCGAGAGCGTACTTATACGAATGCATAGCCATCTTGGGATAACCTGTTGTTCCGGAGGTGAAGAGCATAAGCATAGGATCATCTCCGCAGGGAGCGTCGGGCTCGCGAAGGTATCTGCGGCTGAAGAGTCCGTATTCACTGTCAAAGTTATGCCAGCCTTCCCTCTCGCCGCCAACTATGATTTTGGTAAGGGAAAGTCCGCTTTTTGCCTCTGCAAGCTCTGCCTGATGCGCGGTATCTCCATCCGCGGTGCAGATTATAGTGCCAACCCCCGCAGCCTCAAAGCGATAGCTGAAATCATGCTCAACAAGCTGGTTAGTTGCGGGAATGGCAATTGCTCCGAGCTTGTGAAGTCCAAGCATAGCAAACCAGAATTGATAATGCCTTTTAAGGACGAGCATAACCCTATCGCCGCGCTTGATTCCCAAGGACTTGAAATAGTTTGCGCTCTGAGAGGATGCATCCTTTATATCCTTAAAGGTAAATCTGCGCTCGGTCATATCGTTTGACACGTGGAGCATAGCAAGCTTATCGGGATACTTGCGCGCTATCTCGTCAACAGTATCAAATGCAAAATTATATCTGTCCTCGTTAGAGAAATGAACGTCAACAAGCGAGCCGTTTTCGTCCTCTACCGCTTTTATAAATTCCTCACAAAGAAGGGGTCTGCTTACAGTGGTGTGAGCCGAATCGCCTACGTACATAGGCTGATCTGTGCTGTCGCTCGCCATAACCATAGCAAGAAACACACAGTCCTCGCCATCAACGGCAATCATACCGTGAGGAGTAGAGGATTTAAAGAATATACTGTCCCCCTCGCGAAGAACCTCCTCGCGATCTCCGACACGGATGCGCATTGAACCCTTTATTACCAGGTCAAACTCCTGTCCCGCGTGAGTTACTGTATTTATGGGCAGCTTCTGGAGCTCCTCGGAATATTTATAGGTTACCCAATAGGGTGTTGCAAGCTTTTGTCTGAAAAGAGGGGCCATGTCCTGAATAGTAATACCGTCCTCGCTTGCGGTGGTAAGACCGTTACCCTTACGCGTTACGGTGTATCCGCTGAGCTTCGCGCTGTGTCCCTCAAGTATATCGGTAATCTCTATACCAAACGCCTGAGCGCACTTATGCATAAAGGTAAAGGGTAAATCGACTTCACCCGACTCGTAGGAAACGTATACGTCCTCAGAAAGATCGGTCATCTCAGCCATTTTTGAAGTGCTGTACCCGAGAATTCGGCGCATCTCACAAATTCGAAGCGCTATCCTCTGAAGCTGACTGATATTGTACTGGTTATTCATATTTTTCCTCCTATTCGACTAAATCTAAAAGCTAAATAAAAACAAAAAACGCCTCAAGAAAAATCTTCTTGAGACGAGCAACTATACCCGCGGTACCACTCAATTTGCGATAAACGCCACTTCAAGCTCTAACAAGCTCTAACCCTTAACGCGGGAAACGTAAGACCCTAACAAACAGCTCAGGTCTTCAACTCGGAAGTGATAGGTATATCGGTTATAAGCTATCGGCTCGCACCAAGCGCCGACTCTCTGCAAGCTTTTTTCACCGTACCGTCTTCGTCACAGCTTTTATGAAATTATTCTATCACAACATTTTTCAAATGTCAAACACTTTTTTATTGTAGTTTCCAACAAAAATTCAAAGAAACAGCCTAGGCATTTGTGCAAAATCAACAAATCCTGCGATTTTTAATAAAAATTGCTTGACAAATTTTAAAATTAGTGGTTTAATATATTCAATTTAGATACCATTTTATTTAAAGACAATGACGGAAAATATGCCAATTTCAGATGTTTCAGAGAGTCGGCGCTTGGTGCAAGCCGATACGGACGGTTTTGGTATTCTCCTTCCCGAGTCGGTCCTGTCAAAGCGACTAGCGAGTAATAGGACACGGATGCCACCGTTACAGGGTGTGGCCTTATTTGAGGCTGAAAGTGATTTCCCTTTCAAGGGGGTAATCAGGGTGGTACCGCGAAAATATTTCGTCCCTGAACCGTTAAGTCGGCTTAGGGACTTTTTGTTTATTTTATTTGAGAGGAAGAAAAAATTATGAAGCAAATCAAGATCAGCGACGCAACAATGAAACAAAATTCCGAGAGCTTTTGCCTATCATTTAAGGAAAAGATCGAGCTTTCCAAGCTGCTCGACAAGCTCGGAGCCGATGTGATCGAGCTGGAGGGCATAGACAACCTCCGCATTGATTCGCTCAGAATTAAATCTATCGCAGCCGCAGTGCTCGAGAGCACAATTGCAGTACCCGTTGCAATGAACGAAAAAAGCATCGAGGACACTTGGGGCGCACTCAAGCTTGCAAAGAAGCCAAGGCTTCAGGTATGCGCTCCCACAAGCGCTGTGCAAATAGAGTATATCTTCCATAGAAAACCCGACTCTATGATAAACGACATACGCGACTCTGTTGCTAAGTGCGCTTCTCTTTGCTCGGACGTTGAGTTTATCGCAACCGACGCTACACGCAGCGAGGCATCATACCTTACACAAGCCATCAAGACTGCTATAGAGGCAGGAGCTACGACGGTAACTCTTTGTGATACCGCCGGCAATATGCTTCCGGGCGAGATTGCAGACTTCGTAGCTATGCAGTATGAAAAGCTCCCCGAGCTGAAAACGGTCACGCTTGGAATTTGCTGCTCAGATGCTCTCTCTATGGCAGAGGCATGCGCTATTTCCGCAGTAACCGCAGGAGCATCTCAAATACGCACGGCAGCTTATCCTATTGATTTGGCATCGCTTGCAAATATCGCGCGCATCCTTGCCGCAAGGTCGGACTCGCTTTCTGCGGTATGCAATATTCGCACCACTCAGCTGACAAGAATTACCGAGCAGATTGAGCGTATATGCTGCGCAAACAAAAAAATGCCGACGGCCGATACGGCAAATCACAGTGAGAATGATATATTCCTCACCGCTCATGATGACATAGATGCTGTAGCTGTCGCAGTAACAAAGCTCGGATACGATCTTTCCGAGGAGGACAGCATTAAGGTATACAATGCATTTAAAGAGATAGCCGAGAAAAAAGAAAAGGTCGGACTTAAGGAGCTTGACGCTATTGTTGCCTCCTCTGCTATGCAGGTCCCCTCAGCATATAAGCTTGATACTTATCTTATTACCTCTGGAAACACCGTTTCGGCTTCGGCGCACATAAAGCTTATTAAAAACGGACAGCCCTTGGAGGGGGTATATATGGGTGACGGCTCTATTGATGCCGCATTCCAGGCTATTGAAAAGATCGTCGGATGCCATTATGAGCTTGACGATTTCCAGCTTCAAGCAGTTACAGAGGGGCGTGAGGCCATGGGGCAGACTGTGGTTAAGCTCCGCTCGGGCGCTAAGGTATACTCCGGTATAGGAATATCCACCGACATCGTAGGCGCAGGTATACAGGCATATCTCAGCGCACTCAATAAAATCATTTACGAGGAGGGTATAGAATGAAGCTTTCCTTTTCCACACGCGGCTGGCCCGGCTTTTCCTTTGATGAAATGCTCGAGGTCGCAACGGATATGGGCTTTAGCGGTATAGAGGTCTACAATCTTCCGAAATTTGAAAATCTCATTGACCGCGGAGGTCCATTCCATAAATACAATACGGCGGCAACCGTGCGCAGACTGCGCGAAAAGCAGCTCGCTATTCCCTGCTTTGACACCTCCTTCGATATATCTGCAAGTGAGGCGGTGACCGATGACGTTAAATCTCTTATGGATATAGCATACAATGCTCGCGTTCCATCCGTAGTTGTATGCGCCCTTGAAGATAACGAGGAGTTGGTGTATTCGGCGCTGAGCGCACTGGTTCCCTATGCCGAGAGCATCGGTGTCAGTCTTTTGGTGAAAACGAGCGGTATATACTCGGATACTGCCAGACTTAGAAGCATGCTCGACCGATTTGCAAGCGATAACCTTGGTGTTCTTTGGGATATTTATCATCCTTACAGGGATAACGGAGAGTCAAGTGACGACACCATAAAAAATCTTGGCTGCTACGTTAAGCACGTTCACGTACGCGATTCTGATGACAGCGGCAAATATCAGCTTATCGGCGAGGGCACGATGCCCATCGATGACGTTATGCGCGCGCTTTCCTCGGTAAACTACGACAATTTCATTTCGCTTGAGTGGAAGCCGGACTGGCTTGAGGATCTTCAAGACCCTGAGATAATCTTCCCCTATTTTGCGAACTATATGTCACGCCTTGACTCCACAAGGGAAACGAAGAAAAAGCTCTACTTCAACCACGACGGCACGGGACAGTACGTCTGGAAAAAGGACGAGCTGATAAACCTCACCTTCTCCCAGGTATTAGACCGCGTTGCAGACGAGTTCCCAGATCAGCTCTGCTTCAAGTATACAACTCTTGATTATACCCGCACCTATCTGGAGTTTCGCGATGAGGTGGACAGATTCGCAAGAGCACTTGTTTCGCTCGGTGTGAAGGCGGGCTCCAAGGTAGCGGTTTGGGCAACCAACCTACCCGCGTGGTACATCACCTTCTGGGCAACCACCAAGCTCGGAGCGGTTCTTGTAACCGTTAACACAGCTTACAAGATTCACGAGGCAGAGTACCTCTTACGCCAATCAGATACTCACACGCTGGTTATGATAGAGAGCTGTCTTGACTCAAACTATCAAGAAATAATAAATACGCTTTGTCCCGAAATAAAGGACACCGTACCAGGTGAACCGCTTCACGCAAAGCGTCTGCCCTTCTTAAGAAACGTAATCACCGTTGGCTTTAAGCAAGAGGGATGCCTTACCTTTGACGAGGCTATGGACAGATACAGACTTGTGTCCGCTGAGCAGGTTGCAAGAATGGCGGCGGCGGTAAAACCTGACGACGTATGTAATATGCAGTACACATCGGGCACAACAGGCTTTCCCAAGGGTGTAATGCTGACGCACTACAACGTTGTCAACAACGGAAAGTGCATCGGTGACCGCATGGGCCTTTCGACAGCGGACCGTATGATGATACAAGTGCCTATGTTCCATTGCTTTGGAATGACTCTGTCAATGACCTCATCAATGACGCACGGCACTACCATGTGTCCTATGCCGTATTTCTCGGCAAAAGCCTCTCTCACCTGCATTAATCAGGAGAAGATTACCTGCTTCAACGGTGTTCCCACAATGTTCATTGCGATGTTCAACCATCCGAGCTACCGCAGCACAGATTTCTCTCATATGAGAACGGGCATTATGGCGGGCTCGGGCTGCCCCGCAGAGCTTATGCGCCGCGCCGCAGACCCAAATGAAATGAATATGACAGGTATAGTCAGCGTTTACGGTCAGACCGAGTGCGCTCCCGGAAACACTATGAGCTCCTGGACAGACCCGCTTGACGTGCGAACCGAAACGGTAGGATATGCATTCCCGCACGTACGCTGTAAGGTAGTCGATCCCGAAACGGGTGAAGAGGTTGGCCCCGGTGTCAACGGTGAATTCTGCGCCAAGGGATACAACACGATGAAGGGCTATTACAAGATGCCGGTGGCAACGAAGGACACGATAGACGAGGACGGCTGGCTTCACTCAGGCGACCTTGCATCCTACGATGAAGATGGCAACTATAAAATCACCGGTCGCCTTAAGGATATGATAATACGCGGCGGAGAGAACATCTATCCTAAGGAAATCGAGGAGTTTATATACACGCATCCCATGACCAAGGACGTACAGGTCATTGGCGTGCCCGATGAAAAATACGGTGAGGAAATAATGGCTTGCATTATACTCAAGGAGCCCGGCAGCGTCACCGTCGAGGAAATGACGGATTATATCAAGGCAAGCATGGCGCGGCACAAGGTTCCGAAGTATATCGAGTTTGTTTCGAGCTTCCCCATGAACGCGGCAGGAAAAATCCTTAAGTATAAAATGCGCGAGGAGGCGGCGAAGCGCCTCGGACTTGTCGATCCGATGAAAAAGGGCAAATAATGCTCTCTCTTTAGATTAAATATGATTTTTACCCCCCTGAAAGCTTAAAGTTTTCAGGGGGGCTTTTTCTTAAGCTCGGGGATGCTCTTGCGACCGTTGCGGTACAAAAGACCTTGTGTCTGGAATTGAAAGAAGAATAAATACTTCTGTCTTGGAATATATTTTATAAAGAAATTCCGAGGTGAAAAGTATGAAAAGAACTGTTTGGCTATGGCAGCTTTTTGGGTTTGCCGTCACAGCGCTTGGCGGTACGCTATTACATTTTTTATATGAGTTATTAAATAAGGCAGTGTGGATTGCCCCCTTTTCCGGTGTTAACGAATCAACCTGGGAGCATATGAAGCTCCTCTTTTGGCCGATGTTTATTTTTGCTATCGTGCAAAGCTTTTTCTTCAAGGATTACGAAAGCTTTTGGTGCGTGAAGCTTCGAGGAATATTGCTCGGGCTTAGTTTAATACCCGTTATATTCTACACGTATAACGGGGTAATCGGCAAATCACCCGACTGGATAAATATTGCTATTTTCTTCATTTCTGCCGCTGCGGCATATATTTATGAAACTAAAAAGTTAAATGGCACAAACACACTCTGCAAATCGCCAAGGATATCATTTATAATCCTTTGCATTATAGGACTCCTCTTTGTGATTTTCACGTTCAACACCCCTGAGATTTCTATATTTAAAGACCCGCTAACGAAAACTTACGGTATATAGAAGGTAAAATCGGCACGCCCCGCCCCCTTGCACTTATTGTGTAACCAAAAATCTCCGAGGCGGGAAACCTCGGAGAAAGCAAGCCTGTCTGTGCTCGAAATCCTTTCGTACTGATAATGTAAATTAATTTAAAGCTTATATGTTTTCTTCAGCTTGCTTTTTTGATATATTTAAACGGCAAG
>JAZORD010000016.1:0-2420 GCA_045656445.1 Eubacteriales bacterium
CCTCAAGGCTGTAAGAGCTAAAGCTCTCTACGATCAGGACGAGGCAATGACGATGCGTAAGTCACACCTTAACCCCGTTATCAAGGAAGTTTACGACAACTACTTCAAGGGTGGATACGGCTGCCATGCGGCTCACCACGCTCTTCACACCTCTTACGTAGCACGTGAGAAGTACACAAAGTAATTTTTCCTAAAAATTAGGTTGCCCCTTACCGTAAGGTATCGGGGCAACCTTTTGTATAAATAAAAACACCAATACAAACATTACTAAAGGAATGCTGTATCGGTGTTTTTATTTAGTCGGAATTATTTTTTCTTCTTGCTTTCAATAAAATAAGTAGCTTCGCTGTCTGCCGTAGAAAGTGCAAAGGCAAGCGGGAACATTTCAAACGCTGCCGCCACGTTTCTTGCATCCTCGGTAGATGAATAACCCATGTGATAGCGAATAGCAAACGCTTCTTCTCTTGTAAGACGCATATAACCCGAAATTATATAGACACTCTTTTCTCCGTGTCCGTAGGGGAGTTGGTCGTCGTATTCAAAGGTATCAACTCTCTGCCATGCGCCACGCTCATCCTTAACGTTGCGAAATCCTTTTTTATAGACACCGATTTTGCAAAGGTCGTGGAGAAGCGAAACTATTGCTATGCTCTCGGCTGAATAGTCAAATCCGAAGGTTTCCCTCGCCCTCGGGGTATCAAGATAGGAAACGAGACAGTCGTAGACGTTTAGCGAATGTTCGCACAGTCCGCCCTCAAAGGAACTGTGAAATCTGGAACTTGCCGGAGCTGTAAAAAAGTCAGAGGTAAGGAGATACTCAAGAAGCTTATCCGCCCCCTCTCTTTTTATGTTTTCCTTATATATTTCTATAAATTTTTCTTTGGCTGTCATATGAGCATCCTTGTTAAATTATTTTGTTCGTCTTTAAATATTCTACGCTTTCGGTAAGTCCCTTGATAGTTTTAACCTCAATAAGACAGGTAGAGCTGTGCTTGAGCATATCAAGTTTTTCCCTGATATTAACCTTGCCCGTGCCTAGCGGCAGGTGCGGATGGCGTCCGTCACTGTCGTGCAGGTGCATGTGTATAAGCTTCTCGGGATACTTCTCAAATATACCTCTGTCGAGTCCGCCCATACAGTCATCGTGTCCAACGTCAAGAGTAAGCGCAAATACGGGACTTTTCATGAAGTATTCAAGCGCTACGAGCTGACTTTCGGTAAAAGGATTAGAATCAACGTTTTCTATGGCTATTTTCAAAGCTCTATTCCCTATAACGCTCTCGCACATAGATATAAACGCCTTTACACGCTCTATGTAATTTTGCTTATAGACGTTAGTAAGCAAAATTACCTCACCGGGAAGCGTGACGTAAACGCCCTTCAATAAATGCATATTGATAACCGGCGCGCCTATTTCCAGGGCAAATTCTATACATTCCCTCATAACTTTAAAATAGCAATCCGCAACCACAGGGTTAAAATCAAAGGGGTTAAGCTGTTCATCTGCGTGTATTGTATAAAAAACGCCGTTTTCTCTGGCGAGCCTTTTATAAAGCTCTGCATCACTGTTTTGAGGAATATACTGCGGGAAGCTCATATTAATTTCAACGAAATCAAGAGCGTTTTCCTTTGCAACCGCAACACATTCTGTGATATCCTTGCACTCTACGAGCGCAGGCAATCCAAATTTCATAATTTTCTCCAATCTGAAGTCATTTACCTTAAATATTAAACAGTGGGGTGGAAAGATACCTGTCACCGCCGTCAGCTAACAGCACGACGATATTTTTTCCTTTGTTTTCGGGGCGGCGGGCAAGCTTAATTGCCGCAGAAAGCGCCGCGCCCGACGATATACCAACGAGAATTCCCTCGCATTTTCCAAGGCTTCTGGCCGCCTCGTATGCTTCATCCTCGGTAACGGTTATAACCTCGTCGTATATATCAGTGTTAAGAAGCGCGGGGACAAATCCTGCGCCGATTCCCTGAAGGCCGTGAGCCCCCGAAGGCTTACCGGAAAGAACTGCGGAGGATGCGGGCTCAACGGCAACTATCCTCACGTCGCTGTTTTTAGACTTTAAATACTCACCGATGCCGGTAACAGTTCCTCCTGTGCCAACACCCGCGACGAATATATCTACCTTGCCGTCCGTGTCCTCATATATTTCAGGACCGGTTGTTGTATAATGCGCCTTGGCGTTTGCGGGGTTTGAAAATTGGCCGGGTATAAAGGCGCCCGGTATTTCCTTTGCAAGCTCCTCTGCTTTTTTGATTGCGCCCGCCATTCCCTCTTTGCCGTCTGTCAGAACAAGCTCGGCGCCGTAAGCGCTCATAAGCATTCTGCGCTCAACCGACATAGAGTCAGGCATAACTATAATGACTCTGTAACCGCGCGCCGCCGCAACCAGCGCAAGACCTATACC
>JAZORD010000017.1:0-4264 GCA_045656445.1 Eubacteriales bacterium
ACTTAAAATCCCGTGAGATTTATTTCTCGTACCGGTTCGACCCCGGCTTCCGGCACCATATATCGCGGAGTGGAGCAGTCTGGCAGCTCGTCGGGCTCATAACCCGAAGGTCGTGAGGTTCAAATCCCACCTCCGCAACCAAAGAAAGAAGCAGTCCGCTTGGACTGCTTCTTTCTTTCGCTTCGCGAGGTTGCGAGGGATTTGAGGCTCACGGTCTCAATTTTGGTTGCGAGAAAGACGAGCGAATAACTGTTGAGTGCTTTTTGCTGAGGCTAAAGGCAATTTTTATTATATTCGGTTGACAAGCAATAGGCATTATGGTATTATATCATGTATGAATAGGCAAAAAGGAGAAATTATCGTGAAAAAAACAGAAAATATTATTTACGGAAATTTTGAATCGTCGCAACAGCTTGACGTATATTTGCCCGAGGCGTCTGTGTCTTCGGTATTCGTATATTTTCACGGCGGCGGCTTGGAGAAGGGCGATAAGAGGAGTGCCGAGGTATTTGCGCCATATCTGACAGAGCGTGGGATTGCCGTCGTGTCCGCAAACTACAGAATGTATCCGAATGCTAAATACCCGGATTTTATTTGCGATGCGGCGCAGGTGGTTGCTTGGACGAGTGAGTATATGCGAAAAGAACTCCATTGTGATCGACTCTATGTAGGGGGAAGCTCTGCGGGAGGCTATCTTTCGATGATGCTTTGCTTTGACAAGCGCTATCTTGCAAACGTGGGGCTTGACAACTCTGCGATTTCGGGCTATTTCCATGATGCAGGGCAACCTACCGCTCATTTCAAAGTACTCAAATATGGAAAAAACGATCCTCGCCGTATCATTGTTGACGAGAGCGCACCGCTTTATTATGTTGGGTTGGAAGACAAATATCCGCCGATGCGTTTTGTGGTATCTGATAATGATATGAAAGGCCGCTATGAGCAAACAATGCTAATGCTGTGCGCCCTTTCCCATTTTGGATACCAAAATTACGATCATATAGTCATGCACGGAAAACACTGCGAATATTGTGACAAGCTTGACGAAAGCGGAGAAAGTGTGCTTGGAAAAATGATTGATTCATTTGTTAATCAATTCAATTGACCGAGCGGCATTTCAATTGGCTGTAAAGCACAGTGAATTGTCAATAAAAGTGCAACACATTTAAGGAAGATCTTGCAATTCTAAGTTCCAAGAATCCTGAGCAGAAATATAATTTAAGCATTTGCGGGGTCTGTTTTTAATTAACGACAGATTCCGCAAAAGTGTTTTAGGGCTAACCTTCGAGAGATTGTGTGACTTGGGGGCGTACACAAACTCGACTTTTTCGTTTATTTCAAAAAACATTTGCAAACTATTTATGTTTAAAAACTTGACTATTCAAAGATTCCGTGGTACTATATAATCCATATAAAAGGAGAGTGTGATATGGAACGCAAGCGTAGTATATATTTCTTAAACAAGCACAATACGCATAGCAATGAGTTCAGATTGCATATGCATAATTGCTACGAAATTATCTATATTCTCTCGGGAAGCGGCACGGTTGTTGTTGAAGATAAAACGCATCCTATTGCGCAGGATATGTATTATGTAGTATCCCCTCAAACTTACCATACCGAGCGATTTGAAGGTTACGGTGAAATACTCTTTATTGGATTTGAATACAGTAATAAAGGACTTATCCCGCAAAACGGCGTTTATCGTGCTGGTGATATGTCTATACTTATATATTTAAAGAAAATCATAGACGAATATAAACAGCAAAATGCGGAATACGAATTTGCTGCCCAAGCCTTTCTTGAGTTATTGCTTGTTTCAACAATGCGAAATATAAATGGCGCGAGCAGAAAATGCAAGGATATTGAATACATAAAAACTTATATAGAGCAGTATTCCAATCAAAAAATCAATTTTGGCCAGCTTGCAAAGCTCAGCGGCTACAGCTATGACTATTTCAGGCATGTTTTTAAACAGCGGTTTGGAGTTTCGCCACAAGACTATTTGATTGAAGTCAGGCTTGAAAACGCAAAGCGGCTACTCAAGGCCACTAAACTCACTTGCACAGAAATTGCCTATAATTGCGGATTTTCATCCGGCGCACAGATGTCGTTGCTGTTCAAAAGAAAATTCGGAGCGTCTCCGGTCGCATATAAAAAAGCCGATTAATATAAAATTAACTACGAATCGTGAAAGACGGAAATCACCTCGTGAATTATAATATTCGTGAGGTGATTTTTATGTTTATATCAAATTTAGTGAAAGAAAATGAGCCGCAGCTTGTGCGCCGAATCTACGACAAAGCAAAAGAATACGAAAACGTGGTTGATTTAACTCTTGGAGACCCAGATATTCCGACACCGCAAATAGTGAAGGATGCCGTAGTAGAAGCGCTGTCAGAAAACAAAACAAAATATACTGCCAATGCGGGTATTCTCGAGCTTCGTCGCGCTATATCGGATGACGTATTCAAAAGAACCGGTTTGACGTATACTTCTGATGAAATTGCGGTCACAGCCGGTGCTATGGGTGCGCTCTATCTTGCCACAGCTTCTATTCTCAATCCCGGTGACGAGATGATAATACTCGAGCCTCACTGGCCAAATTATACTAATATGGTGAAAATGTGTGGCGCGATTCCGAAATACGTAAATTATCTCGGGAATGACAATCTTAATAATCTTTCTCATAGTATTATCGAAAATATCACACCCGGTAAAACAAGGGCGATTATAATCAATTCGCCGTCCAACCCTACGGGTTTTGTTCTTCCTTTTGATAAACTGAAAGAGATTGCCGATATCGCCAAAAAATATAATCTTTGGGTGATAACCGATGAGGTCTACCGTACTATTGTTTTTGACGGAGATTGCAGGAGCATTCTTGAAATTCCAGATATGAAGGAGCGTACGATTTTAGTTGACAGCCTTTCAAAGCGTTTTTCAATGACGGGCTTCCGTGTAGGTTTCGTCTGTGCTCCAAAAGAAATTGCAACGGCTGTTGCGACACTTGAGGAAAACGTAAATTCCTGCGCGTGTATGTTCGCACAGTGCGCATCTGTTACGGCGCTCGAAAACAGCGAGCTTCTTGAATCCGAAATATGCGAGATATTCAAGAGCCGATGCACTTCCATGACCGCAGAATTAAAAAAATCAGAAAAGCTCATTGTGCGAGATGCGATGGCAACTTTCTATCTGTTTATTGATATTACGAAAACCGGTATGACATCCGAGGATTTTGCGTATCGGCTTTTGGATGAGAAGCATATAGCTGTCGTTCCCGGCAACGCTTTTAATAAAGCGGGAGAAGGATATATAAGAATTGCTTGTACGTTATCCGAGGAAAAATTGGTTAATAGTGCAAAGGAAATTGTGGATTTTGCGGATAATATAAGCTGATATTTAGAGTCGGCGGCAATCCGACTTTATAGAAAAAGGTGAAGGGGATAACAATGATACACAACGTAAATACTGATGGCTATTTGGAATATATGATAAGAATTCGCAGACAGCTTCACCGATATCCGGAGATAGGTTTTGATTTGCCTCAAACGGTTAAAACGGTTACGCACGAGCTTGACGAAATAGGCGTTGAATATACTTGCCGTTACGGTAAAAGCAGTATAGTAGCGGAAATTGGCTCCGGAGAAAAAATTATTGCAGTCCGCGCCGATATGGATGCCTTGCCTGTAGAAGAAAAAACAGGTCTTTCCTATGCTTCCGAAAACAAAGGAAAAATGCATGCTTGCGGACATGATTCGCATACTGCGGTACTTTTGGCTGTTGCTAAGTATTTAAAAGAAAACGAAAGTAAACTTAACTGTAGAGTAAGGCTTGTTTTTCAGCCCAGCGAAGAGGGGGCGGTCAGTGGAGCTAAAATGATGGTCGATAACGGGGTTTGCGATGGTGTTGACCATATTATTTGCACCCACTGCGATAATGCAATCGACATCGGCAAAATAGGAATATGCTATGGTGATTATATGGCCGCATGCATCCCTGCAACCATACGGTTTAAAGGGCGCACCTCTCATGCTGCACTTCCTCAATTTGGCATAGATGCTATTGCAATGGCGGTTGAGGCTTATGAAAAAATGAAAGAGATGGTTGCCCGTGAGGCAGGTATAGCTAAATATATATGGTCTGTTGGTCACTTTCAGGGCGGTCATGTGCATAATGTTATTGCAGATTTATGTGAAATGGATATTTCTTTTCGTTTTTATGATATGGATTTTGCGAAACGAGTTGAAGAAAATGTGCGGAG
>JAZORD010000018.1:0-62084 GCA_045656445.1 Eubacteriales bacterium
TAAGAACAAATTTTCTTTTCCATCTGAAATACACCTCCTTATGGTCTTTAAGGCCGCCACCGGCGGCAAGGGGCGTCGGGCATAAAAACCCGAACCGATATAGTATTTTATCACATAGTTTGAGTTTTGTCAATAGATTTCGAAAATATATTTTATTTAATAATAGTCTCACAACAATTGTAACACTACAAAGCCGCATCCGCGGCTTTTTTCGTTTCTATTGATTTTTTTTTCTGTTTATGCTAGAATGTTTATATAATGCGGTGTGGGGGTGCTATATGAAGGCTGTTAGGGAGTTTGCAAATGCAAAAATTAATCTTTACCTTGACGTAATAGCTCGTCGAGAGGACGGTTTTCACGATATAAAAACCGTAATGCACTCAATATCCTTATCAGATGAATTAACCGTTTCATATAAGCCTTCTCCCATAACTAATATCAGACTCCGTATTAAAGGAAATAGATTTTTACCTACTGATGAAAAAAATCTTGCCGTTCGTGCGGCGGCGCTCTATCTTGGCGCGCTTCAAAAAACAGCAGATATTGAAATAACCTTAAAAAAGAAAATACCAATTGCGGCAGGACTTGCCGGTGGTTCAAGCGACGCTGCGGCTACGCTTCGGGCAATGAACCGTTTATTTGATAAAGCATTCACCGAGCGCGCATTGTTTAAAATGGCGGCCCAACTAGGAAGTGACGTTCCGTACTGTCTTTACGGAAAAACTGCGCTGTGTGAGGGAAGAGGAGAAATATTGACCAAGCTTCCCGATATTTTGAAACTTAACATCGTAGTTGCTGTTGCTAATGAGCACGTTTCAACTCCCCGGGCATATTCCGCACTTGACGGAATGTTTTCTTCCTTTGACGGCTCGGTTTCGACCGGGGGCGATCCATATTACGCTGAGCTCATGGATTCTATTTCACAGGGAAATTCTTTAAAAATCGAGCTTTTCAACGTTTTTGAGAAGGTTGTCTTAAATAGCTGTCCCGGAGCTTTTTCAATTAAACAGAGGCTTGTTGAATTAGGTGCTGAAGCTGCGTTGATGAGCGGAAGCGGTCCGAGCGTTTTCGGAGTATTTGAGAGTGAGGATAAGGCAGGCATTGCCTGTGATATCTTGCGAAAAGAAAATATAACGGCGTTTTGTGCAAAATCGGTATAATACAGTTGCGGCAAAAGAGTATCCACTGTCTTGGTTTTGCTTTGTGATTTGTTTAAATAATTTCCACCGAGGTTGTTTTTTGTATGATATATGATTTGTTAGCCCCCATTTACGACAAGGTGAACAAGGATATAAGCTATCCCGAATGGGCGGATTTTATAGAAAAAATAATTGAACGTGAATATACAAATGGAAAACCGTCACTCGTTCTCGACCTTGGTTCAGGAACCGGAAAAATGACGGTTGAGCTTGCAAGGCGCGGATATGATATGACGGGCGTTGACTATTCGGTTGAGATGCTTGATATAGCGAGAAATTCTGCGTATGAAGCCGGAGTTGGCGATAAAATACTATGGCTAAATCAGGATATGCGCGAGTTTGAGCTGTATGGAACGGTGGACGTTACGGTTTCTTGCCTTGACTGTATAAATCATCTTACGGATAAGCATTCGCTCTCTAAGTGCTTTGACTTGGTTCATAATTACCTTAATCCTGACGGTCTTTTTATTTTTGATATTAACGGCAAGCATAAATTTGAAAGCATCTATGCTGATAACGCTTACGTCATAGAGGACGGGGAAAACTTTTGTACTTGGCAAAACTACTACAATAGGCGAAGCGGACTGTGCGATTTTTATATAACTGTATTCAGGGAGCTTTGTGGCGGCAGATACGAGCGTTACGACGAGGTACAACGTGAAAAAATGTATACACTCAGAACGATAAAAAATACTCTTGCAGCCTGTGAATTTGAATTCGTTGGAGCATATAGCGACTTTGAATTTACGGAGGCATCGGATAGCGATGACCGAATATACGTCGTTGCAAGATGCAAAAAGAAAATGGGAGATTCAAATGGATAAGAAAAATATTAAATCTACTATACTGAGAGGAATGACTCGTGACGGCTCTGCGAGACTACTCGTAATTAATTCAACTAAAATGGTCAACGATATGATTTTGGCTCATAAAACTTCACCAACCGCAACCGCAGCGCTTGGAAGGACTGTTACGGCGGCATCTATGGTGGGAACAATGCTTCCGGAAGAAAAGGATACTGTAACAATGTCTTTTTCGGGTGACGGAGAAGCAGGAAAAATAATAGCCGTTGCCGATTATTTTGGAAACGTTAAGGGGTATATTCAGAATCCGATGGCAAATCCCCCCAAGAAGCCAAACGGTAAACTTGACGTTGGTGCTGCGGTTGGAAGGGGTTCCTTTTCGGTCGTTAAGGACGTTGGCGGAAAAGAGCCGCAGATAGGAACCACTGAGATAGTTACGGGAGAGATTGCCGAGGACATAGCTTCATACTTTGCTATAAGTGAGCAGATACCTACGCTTCTTTCGCTTGGCGTTCTCGTTGACAGAGACTCTACCTGTCTTGCCGCAGGAGGTGTTCTCGTTCAGGTTATGCCATTTCCCGATGAAGAAACGGTAAACCTTATAGAGCGAAATGCTTCGGACCTTTCAAATATATCAAAGCTGTTTTCTCTTGGTCATGATAACAGCGCAATTGCCGATATTGCTATGAGGGATATTCCGTACGACGTTTTTGATACGCTTGAGGTGGAATATCGATGCGATTGCTCACGAGATAGGATGAGAAGCAAAATAATGTCCCTTGGAAAAGAGGAAATACTTAAAATGCTCGACGAGCAGGTAGCAGAGGGAAAACCTCGAGAGCTTACTGCAGTATGCCGTTTTTGTAACACTGAATACACCTTCAGTGAACGTGACCTAATCAAATAAAACATATTATATCCTCTTTTGCATAAAATGTAGAAGAGGATTTTTCTTTGAGGGGGGAATATATATGAATGGCGGAATCGGCTCCTTTATTTCCGAAGAAGCGCTTTTATTACATAGTGAATATCTCAAATCGCTGAAGCTGCGGTATTCGGTAATGGAAAAAAGCTATCCCGAAGTTAAAAATACGTCAATCGGCAGAAATTTTAAAATGCGAGGTTTTCGTTATAAGGATGAAGCAGTTGAGCTGAGAGCGGAGATAATTTGCCACGAGCTCTTTTTTGATTCCTTTGGCAACGCCTATCAAGCCTCGCGTGCAGTAAGGGAGGCATATAGAACGGAGTCGTCGTTCATATACGAGGTTTTTAAATTATGCAGTGAGGGCAAAGGAAAATTTGCGGTTATATCTACCGACAGAGGAACTGTAAATATAAAAGAGCTCTATGAGGCGCGGGAAATACTGAAAATTCCATCTGCTGTGCTTTGCATCGATTTGTGCGAGCATTCTTATTTTTTAGACTACGGGTTTGATAAGGAGAGGTATATATCAAATTTGTTGCCTTATCTTAACTTAGGAGTTTTGGATAAAATTTTAGACGATAAGCATTGAAAAAAGTGAACAAGTGTGGTATAATACTGCTGTAAACCAAACTTATAGGAGAGTAAAAATGAGTATTTTACGTGGAAATGCTGTTGTAGGTCAGTCAGGCGGACCCACCGCGGCTATAAACGCTACGCTCGCGGGCGTAATCAAGGGCGCACTGAAAGCAAAAGGCGAGGGTGTTATAAACACTCTTTACGGTATGAGAAACGGTATTGAGGGATTTCTCAGGGAGGAGCTTATAAACCTTACCGACATT
Source organism: Eubacteriales bacterium (assembly GCA_045656445.1). Lineage (GTDB taxonomy): Bacteria > Bacillota > Clostridia > Oscillospirales > CAG-272 > UBA1740. Next base: position 3,767 of record JAZORD010000018.1, read on the forward strand.
TTTTCGGACGAGGGTAAGCTTAAAACCTTAACAACTACACCTGCCGCAGCGCTTGGCTCTTGCAGAAGAAAGCTTAAGGATTACCAGACTGACGCAGAAACCTATGCAAAGCTTCTTGAAATATTCAAAAAATACGACATCAGATATTTTTTCTATATTGGTGGAAATGACTCGATGGACACGGTAATGAAACTTTCCAACTACGCTGCAAATCACGATTATGAGATGCGCGTCGTAGGTGTTCCGAAGACAATTGACAATGACCTTGCAGTTACCGACCACACACCAGGATTTGGTTCTGCCGCGAAATTTGTGGCAACTACTGTAAAAGAGGTGCTTCGCGACGTTGCCGTTTACAAAATGAAGGCAGTTACTATAGTTGAAATTATGGGTAGAGATGCGGGCTGGCTTACCGCATCTGCCGGGCTTACCAAGCTTTCCGGCGGCATCGCTCCAGACCTTGTATATCTTCCCGAGAGCGCCTTTGATCCCGAAGAGTTCGTTGCGTCAATCAACAAAATTTTTGAGGATCATCCCGCAGTGCTTGTTGCAGTTTCCGAGGGTATTCGTCTTGCTGACGGAAAATATGTGGGCGAGGGCAAGGGCGCTACCGATGCATTTGGTCACAAGAGCCTGTCGGGCGCAGCGAAGGTGCTCGAGGAGTTGGTTAAGGAGCGGATTGGATGCAAGGTTCGCTCTATGGAGCTTAGCCTTACCCAAAGATGCGCGGCGCATATTCTTTCAAAAACCGACATTACTGAATCTCTTGCGGTTGGCGAGGGAGCGGTTGACGCTGCAATTTCCGGCAAAACCGCAATTATGATGACCATTCAAAGAGTTTCGGGCGACGATTATTCTTCGCGTATAGGAACGGCGGACATATCGAAAATAGCAAATGCGGTTCGCGGTGTTCCTGCTGATTATATTAACGAGGCAGGAAACGGATTGACCGACAAGTGCCTTCAGTATCTTGCTCCGCTTATTATGGGCGAGGTTGACGTTGAATACGAAAATGGATTGCCAAAGCATGTAGTTCTTTAACTTATATACTAATTCGGCGGGGCGATTGTCCCGCCGTTGTTAAATTTTTTCAATAGCTATTGACTTTTTTCATCCTTTTATGATATACTGTATGCGTAACTGAATATTGCTTATCAAGAGAGGCGGAGGGACTGGCCCTGTGAAGCCCGGCAACCTGTATTTTTATAAGGTGCCAATTCCTGTCAGATGAGTACTAATCTGAAGCCGGGAATCATCTTGTGTGATTTTCGGGTTTTTGTTTTATAAAGAATTTTAAAGAAAAGAGAAGGACTAATGAAAAAAGTACTGTTTACATCAGAATCTGTTACGGAAGGACATCCTGACAAGATATGCGATAAAATATCCGATTCTATTCTGGATGAAATTTTATCTCAAGACCCCGAAAGCCGCGTCGCTTGCGAAACCTTCGCAACAACCGGTATAATAACCGTTATGGGCGAAATAACCACTAAGGCAAAAATAGACGTTCAGAAGATAGTTCGCCAAACTGTAAGTGAAATAGGATATGACAGAGCAAAGTATGGCTTTGATGCCTCTACCTGCGCGGTGATTAGCTCTATTCACGAGCAAAGCGCAGATATTGCTATGGGAGTTGATAAGTGCCTTGAGGCAAAGGACGGGGAAATGAACGACGAGTTGGATACCGGAGCCGGTGACCAAGGTCTTATGTTCGGTTATGCCTGCGATGAAACACCTGAGCTTATGCCGCTTCCCATATCCTTGGCGCACAAGCTTGCTAAAAGACTTACCGAGGTAAGAAAAAACGGAAAGCTCTCATATTTGCGTCCCGACGGAAAAACTCAGGTGACCGTAGAGTATGTCGACGGAGTTGCTAAGCGGGTTGATACGGTAGTAGTTTCCTCTCAGCACAGTCCGGAGGTAGACTCGCAAACCATTCGCAAGGACATAATTGAAAATGTTATTTTGCCGGTTATTCCTAAGGAATATATCGACGGAAAAATGAATATTTACGTCAATCCTACCGGAAGATTTGTTATTGGCGGTCCGCAGGGGGATACCGGACTTACCGGCAGAAAAATTATAGTAGATACCTATGGCGGTTATTCAAGGCACGGCGGCGGAGCGTTTTCAGGCAAGGATCCAACCAAGGTTGACAGAAGCGCTTCATACGCTGCAAGATACGTTGCTAAGAACGTAGTTAAAGCAGGTCTTGCAAAAAAATGCGAGGTTCAGATAGCTTACGCGATAGGTATCGCGCGTCCGGTTTCGGTAATGATTGATACCTTTGGAACATCCGTTGTTTCTGAGGACAAGATTTCCGAAGCGGTAGGCGCGCTTGTGGATTTGCGTCCTGCAGCGATAATTAAAAAATTTGATCTTAGAAAGCCTATATATAAGGAGCTTGCGGCTTACGGTCATATGGGGCGAGAGGAGCTTTCTGTAAAATGGGAGATATGCGATATAGCAGACGAGCTTCGAAAAATTTGTCTTAAATAAAAAGACTCGAGTGTATATTTAAATATTGTACTGCCGAGGGAGCGAAGCACCGTCTTGAAAAACGGTGTCTTCGCTCTATTTTTATAAACTTATTGTTTTTGGATAATTTATCTGCTATAATATATAAAAAAGAAAGGACGGTCAAAATGAACGGTTATATAAAAGGCGAAACTATAAAGGGAATAATCGAAAACGTCGTTTTTCACAACAAAGATAACGACTATACCGTTCTTGAGATCGTCGACGAATCAAATGACCTTATATGTGCTGTAGGAATTATTCCTATGGCATTTGAAGGGGAAAAGGTGATACTGAATGGGCACTGGTCCTATCATAAGGAGTTCGGCAAGCAATTTTGCTTTGATTCCTATGAAAAAAATCTTCCCGACGAGGTTGAGGGTATTCTTCAGTATCTTTCATCAAACACTGTAAAGGGCGTTGGACCTGTAACAGCACTCAAAATAGTAAACAAATTTGGCACCTCTACCTTTGATGTTATCGAAAACCATCCAGAATGGCTAACCGACGTAGCCGGTATAACTATGAAAAAAGCGGCAGTTATTTCGGCTTCCTTTAAGGAGCAAACGGGAATACGCGGCGTTATGATGTTCTGTAAGGATTATATGGGAACGGGAGATGTTACGAGAGTTTACAAAAAGCTGGGCGCGGGCGCTGTCGGAATTATAAAGGAAAATCCTTATATTCTTTGTGATGAGGAGTACGGAATTTCATTTGAAAAGGCTGACGCTATTGCAAAATCCCTTGACGTATCTCCCACGGCGCCGGTTAGAGTGCTTAGCGCGTCAAAGTACGTCCTTGCGTGTTCTGCGGTGTCAAACGGTCACACCTCTTTACCAAAGGAAAGGCTTATTTCTGCCGTTTCAGAGCTTATACAGGTAGACGAAGCCTTGCTTTCTGATATGATAATCGAATTCCTTAACGACGGGGAACTTGCTTCTTATAAAGCGCAGGGTGTAATTTATGTAATGACGACTCGAGTTTTTGAGGCTGAAGAATATATTTCATCAAAGCTCATCAGTCTTTCCAAGGAGGCTATAAGATTTAGCGTTGCTGACGTTTCTTCTCTTCTTGAAAAGCTTGAATTGGATTTTGGCATTCGTTATGCCCGTCTGCAAAAGGAGGCTGTTTATGAGGCTCTTGCCGGTGGTGTTATGGTCCTTACCGGCGGCCCCGGAACAGGTAAGACGACGGTAGTTAAGGCGCTTATCTCTATTTTTGACAGTCTTGGTCTTAAATGTGTGCTTGCTGCGCCAACCGGCAGAGCTGCAAAGCGAATGAGTGAGGCAACTGCAAAAGAGGCAAAAACTATCCACCGAATGCTTGAGGTTGAGCGTATGACTGACCTTACGGTCAGATACGGCAGAAATTCTCAGCATCCGCTTGATGAAAGCGTTATTATTATAGATGAAGCATCTATGATGGACGTTTGGATTACAGAGGCGCTTTTGCGTGCTGTGAGGCGTGGAACTCGGATCATACTTATAGGTGATGCCGACCAGCTTCCAAGCGTTGGAGCAGGGAATATATTCTCCGATATCATAGCAAGCGAAAAAATAACAACGATAAGGCTTAAGGAAATTTTCAGACAGTCAAAGGAAAGCCTAATTATAACTAACGCTCATAAAATAAACAACGGAGAATATCCGGTACTCAATAACACGGAAAGCGACTTTTTCTTTGTTAAATGCGAATATGAAAATGATATTCCTAAAACAGTCGCAAATCTTATATTAAAGCGTCTTCCCAAGGCATACGGAGCTTCAATAATATCCGATATTCAGGTGATAACTCCGTCGAAAAAGGGTTACGGCGGCGTCTCACTGCTCAACAACGAGCTGCAGGCTTCAATAAATCCTCAAGAAAGCTTTAAGAGAGAAAAAAACAGCCACGGCATAATCTTCCGCGAGGGCGACAAGGTTATGCAGACCGTCAATAACTACGATATCGAATGGGAGAAAAATGGGTATATGGGAACCGGGCTGTTCAACGGCGATATAGGTGTGATAGAGTCTATAAACACCTTGAAAAACGAGATGCTTATCAGATTTGACGATAAGCTCGTGGCTTATGATTTCGAACTGCTTGAGGACCTTGAGCTTGCTTATGCTATTACGGTGCATAAGAGTCAGGGAAGCGAATACCCGGTAGTAATTATTCCAATGTACCGCTGTCCACCTATGCTTATGACGAGAAATCTTTTATATACGGCGATTACAAGAGCTAGGAGAATGGTTATTCTCGTTGGCAGAGCCGATGTACCCGCGCGGATGGTCGATAATAACCGTGAGGTTTTAAGGTATACCACTCTGGTTGACCGGATTCGCAATAGCTTTGACTTGTAATTTGAAAATATACTTGAAATTTTGAGCTACATATGCTAAAATAGTTTTATTATAACCAATACTACGGAAAGGAGCGCTTTTTATGACGACTAAAATAGGTCTTGACCTTGGTTATGCAAACATAACCATAAGCAACGTTACGGCAGAAGTTTACAGAGAGCCGTCCGTCGCGCTTGTTGATAAAAATACGCGCCAAATAATTTCCGTAGGTAACAGAGCGGCCGTGACAGATGAGGATAAATCAATCGCTGACGGAATTTTGGTTCGGCCCTTTAAAAACGGTTTGCTTTATTCTTCCGACCTGACACGCGAAATAATCCGCCACGCAATAGGCGCGGTAAGTGATGCCGATAAGATTAGATGTCTTATAGCATTGCCGTCGGATTTTCTGCCAAAGCAGGAAAACGAGGTATTTAAGATGCTTAGTGATGCAGGCGTTTCGGAGTACTGTTCGGTAAAGCCGGCTGTTGCCGCAATTATTGGTGCCGGATACGCGCCTACAATTAGTGCTGTATCAATTAACATCGGAGCAGCGTTTACTGAGGTTGCCGTTATGCATAATGGCGAGGTTCTCTATACGGGAAGAGAACAGGTAGGCGGCGAGGATTTTGACAAGGCAGTAAAGGAATATATCTTTAATCAAGGAGATATGACAGTTTCTCTTCTTATTGCAAGAACAATTAAGGAACGCCTCGGCGCTGTTTGGCAGGGAAGGGAATCCGAGAGCATTGATATAGAAGGAACGCTCTCTTTGACCGGCAACAGAGTTAAAATGAGCATCTGTACCGAGGACATAGTCGGTGTTTTTGAAAAACCGCTTCAACGGCTTCTTACTACAGTGGCTAACACTGTTAAGAAAATCCCCATTGAATGTGTAGAGCAAATTTTTGAAAACGGTATAATACTTAGCGGTGGCGGGTCTGAGATATACGGTCTTGACGTTATGATGAGCAAGGTATTTGGCATTGCTGTCACCAAGCCAAATAACCCCATTGACAGCGTAGCAAAGGGACTTTCGAGGATAAATGCGTTTATGCCACAGAAGATGAGGGCAAACGGAAGAAATATAACATCTCAGCTTCCGAAGCTTTACGAAAGTAAAAAGAGCGGTCAAAAAAAATAATTGGGAGTGTAGATATGAAAGAGAAGGAAACAAAAAGAAAGACGTCGCTGTCAGTTAAATTAATGTCGGCGTTTCTTGCAGTGCTTATGATTTCCGGAACGGTATTCGCGGTCATTGCTTTTATAATAAACAAATAAAAAAAGTCCTGCCATGCAAAAGAAAATGCAGTGGCAGGTTTTTATATTTTTCCGTTTTATCAAAATAAGAGGTTTGCAACTGTTGACAAGCACTGTTTTTGTGTGTTTAAAAATGTGGAAAACTTATTTGGTGTTAAAAAACGTGTGGAAAATATTCAGCATAAAAACTACACAAATTCGATATTTGAGTAGAAAAGGGCATAAAATCAATTATTTTTAAGCAAAAAAGCATTGTTTTTGAACATCGGAAAAGTATATTATTATTTTTGGCGAAGATTTTATCCACAACGGAAAAGTGTATTTAAAAATAAAACAAGACAGAATTCTTGACGCATCTCCAAAACCGGAGAATGTAACAGGCAGTCTGTCTTGTTTTTATTTACTAATTTTATGCTTTATTTCAGCTTGTTTTTCATTTTTGTAAACCAGTTATCATAGTCTGCGTATGTATCCTTAGAGGTTGTTCTAGAGGGGATAGTATTGACTATGGTGGGCTGATGGTTGGGTCTTTCGACGGGAGCTTCGAAATTCTCTTCAAAGCTCTCCTTGGCAACCTCTTCGGTAACCGCTTCAATTTCATCAGCCGCGGTATTTTCTGCGGTAGCCTCGGATGACTGTATGTGCGCTGTCGGAGCTTCGGTAAATACGGCCTGAGGTGCAGTCAGTGTTTTTGCAGAAGCTTTATTGATAGGCTCGGAAAATCCGGTTGCAATTATTGTAACTCTCATTTCGTCCTCAAGAGTAGGGTCAAGAGTAGCGCCCCAAATAATAGTAGCGTCCGGATGCGCTTCCTCGTATATCATCTGAGAAGCAAGGTTGACCTCGTCAAGCTGTATATCCTGAGATGCAGTTATGCATACGAGTATGCCCATAGCACCTGCAATGCTCGTTTCAAGAAGCGGAGAGGAGATAGCTGCCATAGATGCAAGCTGCGCTTTATCAGCGCCTTTTGCTGCCCCGACACCCATATGAGCATATCCTGCATTTTTCATAATGGTTGTTACGTCGGCAAAGTCTAGGTTGATAAATCCGGGAACGTTTATAAGCTCAGATACCGACTGAACTCCGCGACGCAGAACGTCATCAGCAATTTCAAAGGCGTTTGCAAGGGTGATATGGGTATCCTCGACCTGTTTCAAGCGCTCGTTAGGGATAACTATGAGAGAGTCGACATATTTTGAAAGCTCCGCAATGCCGGCTTCAGCCTGACGGTATCTTTTTACGCCCTCAAATGCGAAAGGCTTTGTAACTATACCAACCGTCAAAATTCCCATCTCGTGAGCTGCCTTTGCAATTACAGGAGCGGCTCCGGTACCGGTTCCGCCGCCCATACCGGCAGTAATAAATACCATATCCGCACCGTTGAGAGCATCCTTTACAGAGTCGATGGACTCCTCGGCGCTTCGTTTACCGACCTCCGGGTTTGAGCCCGCGCCAAAGCCCTTGGTAATCTTATCGCCAATAACGATTTTCTTTGCCGCACAGGAGGTGTTGAGAGCCTGCTTATCGGTATTCATTGCTATAAATTCAACGCCTCGGATATTAGTTGAAATCATACGGTTGACTGCGTTGTTTCCGCCACCGCCAACGCCGATTACTTTTATATTAACGCCACTGTCGTAAACCTGCTCAAAATCGAATTCCATTTTTAGTCCTCCCATATATTAAATATATATAAATATTTATCTTATTATATCTTCTTATATATAATTATAAGGGGTAATTAGGACAAATGCAAGCAAATTTTAGGAATTAACATTTTGTTATCATTTTCCGTAATTTTTCGTCAATAAATACGTGGCAGAAACATAGTTTTGGTGGTTTTTTGATTCTTAATGTCGGAAAATGCAGGTCATAATGTGTGGCAGAATAATTATATCAGAGAAAATATTTCATCTCTTATAAACTTTTCAGACCCTTCAACGTAAAATTTGCGTATTCCGTCGCACATACTCCTTCTTAAATGGATATCATTCTCCAGTTTTGTTACCGCGTCTAAAAGAGCTCTTTCTGAAAGGTCCTTTTCTTCTATCATAATGGCTGCGCCGCTATCTGATATAAGCTTTGCATTTTTGTATTGATGGTTATTCGTTACGTTTGGAGATGGAATCAAAATTGCAGCAACGCCCACTGCGCTAAGCTCTGCAATCGTCATAGCACCGCATCTTGAAATAACTGCATCTGCTGCCCTTATCACAGTAGGCATATCGTCAATATACGGCTTTATGATACAGCCATTCTTTCCCCTGAAAAATTCGGGAAAATCTCTTTTCAACTCCTTTTCATATTTATTTCCGCATCCGTGAATGTGTCGTATACTTCGGTTATTTGCCGAGTGGCTTCTCATAAGTGCAATCGCTGCGTCGTTCATTGTTCTGGCGCCGCCGCTTCCACCGAAGGATACTATAAGGAATTCCTTACCTGAAATTCCAAGTCTTTTCCTTGCGTCCGCTTTGCTCAAGGTTAAAAACTCATCTCTTACAGGGTTGCCAACGATTTTAACGTTTTTTTTCTTTTTAAATTCTTTTTCCGTTCCGGGAAGATTGAGAAGTAATCTGTCACATTTGGGAGCAAGTAGTTTTGTTACAAGACCGGGGGCAGCGTTAGATTCATGTATAACAGTGGGGATATTAAGTTTTTGCGCGGATTTTATAACCGGCCAGGTAACGTAGCCACCTGTACCGACTACCACATCGGGAGAGAACTCCCGTATTATTTTTTTTGACTTTTTGAGAGCTTCGATAACGGCAAGTATATTTTGGAAGTTCTCAATGCTAATATTTCTTTTAAATCCGCGGATACTTAAAGTTTTTAGAGGAAAGCCCCGCCTTTCAATCATTCGGTTTTCATCTCCACACTCTCTGCCTATGAACATAATATCCGCGTCAGAGCGTTTTTCCAAAATTGATTCGGCTATTGCCAAAGCAGGTGTAATATGACCTGCAGTACCGCCTCCGCAAAATAAAATTCTCATAAATTATTCCCCCGGAATCTTATTTGGTAATTCTTGAAAATCTTGATATAGATAAAAGTATTCCCATTTCGATGAATATCATTATAAGAGAAGAGCCACCGTAGCTAAAAAAGGGAAGAGAGATGCCTGTGTTTGGGATGGTATTAGTAACGACGGCAACGTTGAGGAGCACCTGAATAGCCATTTTCGCGCTTATACCGAAGGCTGTTAATCTTGAAAAAATATCCTGTGCTCTCAGCGCTATAAAAAATCCGCGGTATACTAGAAGCGCGAAGAGAAAAAGCGCGATAAGTGCGCCCACTATTCCAAGCTCCTCGCAAAGTATGGTAAATATCATATCGTTTGCAGGCTCTGAAACGTAGCAGTGCTTCATTACGCTGTTTCCGTAACCCACACCGAATATTCCGCCCGAACCGATTGCCATAAGTCCCTGCAGGGTTTGCCATCCTCCTGTCAGCTTATATGCTTCGGGATTTTGCCACACCGTTATTCGTTCTTTTGTATAGTCGGTAAACAGTGCGAGCGCCGTTATTCCGCCACCGCCCGCAATACAGCACATAGCAATATACCTTAGGTCTGCGCCTGCACCGACAATCATAAGTAGTCCAAGTGCCCCAAGTATGATTATACAGGAAAGATGCTTTTGAAGCATTACGAGAACTATCGGAATAAGCATCAAAGTTATCGGAAGGAGTGTGCCGTATGTAAAGATTGTTTTTTTGTTTTTCTTTTCCAGCGCTAATTCTTCGTAATCAGAAAAGTATTTTGCAAGTATGAGTATTATAGCTATTTTTGCAATTTCCGATGGTTGTATTGTCAAAGGACCTATTGAAATCCAACGCTTTGCTCCGTTTCCTACCATACCTACTACCAGAACGAGCAGCAGCAACACAAGAGTAACGGTATAAATTATCGGGGTTATCCCCTCATAAAAGCTTGGCTTTATATGAGAGGCAGCATACATAGCCAAAAGTCCTAAAGCCAGCCATATGATTTGTCTTTTAATAAAGTAAAATCCGTCGTCATAGCGTGCGTAAGCGTAGGCGTATCCTGCACTGAAAACCATAACTGTGCCAAAGAGTGCAAGAGCAAGGACGGTAAGGGTAAGAAGCATATCGCACCCTGGCACGTTTTTTATACAGAGCGATCCTTTGAAGGAGCTGACTTTAATTTTAAAGAGCTTATTTTTCATGGTAAATAAAATATATACGCGGGAATTGAGAAAACAAAAGTTACAATCATCGCTACGATGCAAATTTTGTTCTCACTCCACCCGCATTTTTCAAGATGATGATGAAGCGGAGCCATTTTGAATATCCTCTTATGCGTCAGCTTAAAGTAGCAAACCTGTATAATTACAGATACTCCTTCAATTACATATACACCCGCAATAAAAATTAGCAGTATGGGGTTGTTGAGAGTAAATGCGCAGGAGGAAATGAGTGCTCCGAAAAACAGTGACCCAGTATCTCCCATAAAAATTTTTGCCGGATGAAGATTGAAAATTAAAAAAGCAACCGAAATACCGATTACCGCAGCGGATAATACACTTGTTTCAACGTTCAACGCCGCAGAAACATAAAAAAATGAAACTCCCACGGCAAAGGCGACGGATGAAGCAAGTCCGTCTATTCCGTCGGTTAGGTTTGCACAGTTTACAATACCGAGCAGCACAAACAGAGCAAGAGGGTAATAGAAAATGCCAAGCTCTATGTCTCCAAAGGAAAAGGCAAGAGAGGTGCTGGAATTAAGAAGAACTCGTCTTAACAGTAGGAAGAGCACTGCGGAAAAAAGCTGTAAAAGCATTTTTTGGCGCGGGGTGAGTCCCTCATTTTCCTTTCTCTTTAATTTTTTCAGGTCGTCAATTACACCAATAAGTGCGTTTGCTACCGCGTAAACTAGAGATATAATAAGCGCGGTAGCCACTTCATCGGATATAAAAAACAACGAGAAAGCAGATGTGGCAAGTATCGTTACGGTTGCCGCTAAAAGAAAAGCAACGCCCCCCATTGTTGGAGTACCGCTTTTCTTTAAATGCCAGGATGGCCCGTCCTTGTATATCGGCTGCTTCGCGCTTTTTGACAGAGCAGGAATAAGCCTTTTTTCCGCAATTGCAGTTATTACGAACGATGCTATAAAAACGAAAATATAAAGAGGAAAATATTTGTCAAGCATTTTAATTTTTTCCTTTTTGTTTATTGTTTTTTGCTTTCAATGACTGAGGTCAAAATATAAATTATTCTTTCTGCGTGAGTAGCGTGAGAGGCTTTGAAGAGTACCAGTTCTCCCTTTGTGTAATTATCAAGTATTTGCCTTGCGGTACAGTCGGGATTCGTTATATCAGTATTGATAAAAATTCTGTCTTCCGGTGCACCCGCTTCCAATGCACCCTCTTTTATGAACGGTGAATAAACGCCAAAACCAAAAATTTTTTCAAAGCCGTGCTTTACCGCAGCGCGTCCAATTTCCTTGTGCATACATTCTGTATGAGCGCCAAGCTCCAGCATATCACCTAGGACGCAGCTCCTTTTTTTTGCTTTATGAAGGGCGAGAAGCTCAAAATCAGCAAGAACTGCCTCAGGCGAAGAGCTGTATGTGTCATCGTAAAGGGTTAGCTCACCGATACTAATGAATTTTCCCCTCACCGAACCGTTGTCAATAACCGATAATGCTCCCTTAATGTTTTCTAAATCTATTCCGAGAAGTGTCATCACCTCTATCGAAAAAGCAACGGCGTAGAACATGTGTCGACCCGGCAGGGAAATTTTTTGCATAGTAATAGAGCCAAGACAGGTGTATATATCAACTAATGAGTAAGAGGTGTCTAAGTGCTTTTCAATAATACAGCAATCGGCATCGGTGTCTTTTAGAGATACCGCATATCTGCCTTCAATTTCTGAGAGCAGCAACTCGTCTTTTGGTACTATCACCAAAGGCGTGCTCATTCCGTCCAAAATCTCAAGCTTTGCAGATGCTATAAGCTCTCGGTTTCCAAGATTACCAATATGTGCTGAGCCGATATTAGTTATTATGCTTATATTTGGTCGCAGTGCTTTTGAGAGGAGACTGATTTCACCAAGGTGGTTCATTCCAAGCTCCGCAACTAAAATTTCCGTATCCTTGGGTGCGGTTAAAACTGTGTGAAAGAGTCCTAGAAAATTATTGTAATTTTCCTTTGTTGCGTGAACCTTGAAACAGGTCGAGAGCATTTTTGATAAAATGTTTTTTGTTGTGGTTTTTCCAACGCTGCCGGTTATAGCTACAGTTTTTTTGAGTGATGGGAGCTTGGATTTATAGTATGAGGCAAGGTCAAGCAGTGCAAGATAAGTATCCCCAACAAATAACTCCGCAGAGTAAACACCGGCTGACATAACATATGCCCCTCGTCCTCTTGCTTCGTCAATATAGTCATCTCCGCAGTTGTGTTCTCCGGGGATAGCTACAAAAAGATCGCCAGGGAGCGCTTCCTTTGAATTTGTGACTATTGCTCCTATTACTGCATTCATCTGATAGCTTGCCGTCGCTCGCGTTGCTGATTTTACCTCATCAAGCGTAATTCGTATTTCGGGTATTATTCTCATATATTGCAGCGCATCCTCCGCTCCGATAAAGCTTCCTTTATTATCTCTCTTTCGTCAAAATTATGATAACCGTTTTTGTCTATGTTATATCGTTCGTGACCTTTACCGATAACAGCGACAATATCACCCGTATTTGCAGCAAGTATAGCGCTTCTTATTGCGTTTTTCCTTGACGTGATGACCTTACGTTTTTTAGTTTCTGTAAATCCCATCAGTATATCCGAAAGTATTTCTGCAACCGATTCATTTCTCGAATTGTCTGTCGTAACTATTATAAAATCAGAATACTCCTCGGCAATTTTTGCCATTCTTGGTCTCTTTTCACGGTCGCGTTCGCCACCGCATCCAAAGACTGTTGTTAGTTTCTGCTCTTGATTTTGTGTTGATTTTAGCATTTTTAAAACATTGCGCAATGCCGCCTCTGTATGTGCGTAATCAATTATTACGGTTATGTCATCTTCGATTTTTTCAAGTCTTCCATCTATAGATTCAAGATTTGATATAGCATTCTTTGCAATACAGGGGTGCACACCCATAACCATAGCGGCGCTGATTGCCATCATTGAGTTATATATATTATACGCGCCACCGATGTTAAGACGAACCTTAAACAATCTGTTTTTTTCGCGGTAAATGTATTCTGAGCCGGAAAGACCGTGCATATTAACCTCGTCTGCCATTGTGTCACCGCTGTTTATTATTCCAATTCTTATTTTGCTACATGAGCACTCCTCAGAGCATCTTTTAGAATATGCATCATCCATATTAAACACGCCGTTTTTCGTTTGTAAAAATAGCTTGCTTTTCGTCTGATAATAGGATTCCATATCACCGTGAAAATCTATGTGCTCGTGCGAAAGATTAGTGAATATTGACACCTCAAATGGTATCGGTAGAACCTTATCAAAATATAAAGCGTGACTTGAAACCTCCATTACGACGGTGTCACACCCCGCTTTTTCCATTTCCTTTATTGCTGAATAAAGTGTGTGTGGGTCAGGGGTGGTCATTGAATATTTAGAATCGCTTAGCCTTTTTTTGTCAGCTACAATTTTCCCCGTGCCGATAAATCCCACCCTCATTCCCGAATGAGAGAGTATATGAGCCAGCATAGTTGCAGTACTAGTTTTTCCGTTAGTTCCCGTAACTGCGGCGAATCGCATTTTTCCGTAATCGATTTCATAAAACTGTGAATATAAAAAGGGAAGAATGCGACGGGTGTTGCTTGCTCTGAGTATTGGTACAGTATCCGAGTATACAGGCACATCTGGCTCGCATATTATTGCTGCGGGCTTTTTACATAATATGTAGCTTATTATTTTATTTACGTCAAATTTTATGCTTTTTATAATTACGAACAGTGTATGTTCACCTATATCGTCCGCGTGTGTGGCTATGTCGTTTATTTCTATTTCTTTTATGTCCTTATCACACGAAAATTCCTGATTGTATATCAGTCGTTCAAGTTTCATTACTCATTCCCCCTAATCTTCAAAATCGGTTACCAAGGTTTCAAGCGTTATTACGCTTCCGCGCGTTACCACAGCCCCTAGAGGAAGTGACTGAAAAACAACAGTACCTCCGGACAGGCTTCCGTTAATTTTTATGTTTAGTCCCGACTCCAGCGCCAGCTCCGCAGCCTTTTCAATGGGAATTCCCGTTAGGCTCGGCACAGTAACCCTGTCACTCTGCTCCGAGGTGAAGAGTATTATTTTTGCGTGGGCGGTGCTTATTTTATCATCGCTTCCGGGAGTTTGTCTTATTACTGTATTTCCATCTCCGACAATCTCGTAGTTTAACTTTTTTTCAGTGAGTCTTATTTTTGCCTCGTTTACTGATAATCCAACATAGTTGTCTACCTCTGAATTTACCGTTTCCTCGGTTGATTCAAAATCAAGGTAGGGCAATATTTTTGTAAATAGATTGGATATGTAGGGCGCGGCAACCACGCTTCCGTATTTTACCGACGTCATTGGCTCGTCAACGACTATGATAGCTGCAACACCCTTATCCTTATCAACGGAATATGCAACGGTTGAGCCTATTCTAAGGTAGGAATTTCCGTTAGCATCAAGAACGTCAAATTTTTGGGAGGTTCCGGTTTTTGCGGCAACCTTATATCCGTCGACTCTTGCATTCTTTGCGCCACCATCTCCGCTTACGCCCTCCTCAAGCACGGTTTTTATTGCATTCGCCACGTCCTTTGATATGACCTGCGTCTTGGTTTTTGTTGTGTGCTGTGATATAATCCTTCCGTCGCTGTCTATAACCTTGTCTACGACATAAGGAGTGACAAGGCTACCTCCGTTTGCAACTGCGGCGATTGCCGTCAGATGATTTATCACGGAAACCTTGAATCTTTGACCAAAGGAAACGGTCGCAAGCTCTGTAGAACCTATATTTTCAAGCTTGTGAAAAATAGTTTCAGCTTCGCTTGGAAGATCTATGCCGCTTTTTTCAAAGTATCCAAAGCTATCTATATATTTATAAAAGGCTTCTGCGCCTATCCTTTCAGCAATCTGCATCATAGTGGGGTTGCAGGACATTTGTAAGCCGTAGGCTAGGGAAAAGCCGGAGCCGTGACCTGTCGTTTTATGACATTTTATGTGCCACCCGCCCACCTCGTAAAATCCAATGCAAGAGAACCTATCGGTTAATTTTGCAGCGCCAGTATCAAGTGCTGTTGCAACAGTAATTATTTTAAAGGTCGAACCGGGCTCGTAGGTTTCGCTTACCGCCTTGTTGGACCACATAATTTCTAGAAGCTCACGTTTATATTTTTTGTATTCATCGCTTCCCTCGAGGTATTCGGATTCGGAAAGCTTTTTCTTTGATACGTCATCAAGCTCGTACGGGTTATTGGGGTTGAATGGGGATGAGGTTGCCATAGCTAAAATAGCCCCTGTTGTTGTATCCATAACCACACCTGTAACTCTGTTTTTAACCTCATGATTTTTTAATATTGCTTCAAGCTGGCTCTCAAGCTCTCTTTGAACGTATGAATCAAGTGTTGTTACGAGGCTATAGCCGTCTTTTGCAGGGGAGTATGATGAATATTCCGTATTAAGTGCGTTTCCGTTAGCATCTTTTGCGTAAAGGTAATATCCATCCGTACCTTTCAGAGTTTTGTCATAATAGTATTCAATTCCGTATAACCCTTGGTTGTCGCTTCCGGTAAAACCGAGAACATGAGCAGCCAGCGTTCCATAAGGATAATATCTTGAACTCTGTGCTTCGGTGAATATCAGCTTTTCTAAGGAATTTTTCTCTATAAAGCGTAACACCTCGGTGTATTCCTCTTCTGTAACAGATTTCTTTATAGTAACGTCAAGCTGGTTGGTTTTCTTGATTTTTTCAATTAGAGTGTCCTTATCTACACCAAGAATATTCGAAAGACCAACGGCTATAATATCTGAATATTTTTTCCCGGTTTCCTTTTCCGCTTTCTTTATATCCCTTGTTGAAATAAATATTCTCCAGACTGTACTTGTCGTGGCAAGAAGATTCATTTCAGAATCGTATATATTCCCGCGCTCAGCGCGCAATGCTGATGTCGTGGTTATTTGGTCGAACACCTTTTCTTTATAATAGTCGTATTTGAAAACCTGAAGCTTTATGAGATTGCTTAGCAAAAAAGAGGTAAATAAAAGGAAAGCCGTAGAAATTACGAGTATTCTTTTTTTTGTAAGCGTTATGGTGTTTTTTCCTTTTATGTCGCTTTTTTTCATTTACTGCCCCTCATTAAGCTTTATGCTTTTTTTTGATTTATCTATATAAAACAAAAAATATAGCGACAACTCTTGCGAGCTATCGCTATATCTTATTTTTGAGGAGAATGATTTATGAAAAATAATGATTATTTTTTTGTGGTGTAGCTATAATCCGGAGTCTTTTCCGTACCGTAGCTTTCGGTGTGTACCGTTGCGGGAGTGTCATTTGTCACGCTTCTTAAGCTAACTGTCGCATAGGTAACTATAAGTGTGCAGGCAACCAAAGCGGACATAAGTGCTGCAACAGAGGTGCGGAAAGGGAACTTTTTGATTATTTTATCCTTTACAGGAGGCTTTTTTACGGTCAGTCTATCGTTTACGTATCTGAAGAATGAGGTAATTGCCGTAGTATTTGAAGCACAGCTTTTGGCAACAGGAAGCCCTGAGCTTTCTTTTTTCTTGCCAGCCTTCATGAGCATATATTCGCCAAGAGAGTATTCGGTATTTTCGTTAACTACGGTAAATCTGTTTTTCATATTGGTATAAAGTGCTTCATAGGCGTTAACTGTGTTCATTTTTCTATCTCCTTAAATTTTTTCCGCTATTCTAAGCTTTGCGCTTCTTGAACGCGGATTGTTTGTTAATTCTTCGGTTGTGGGTAATATAGGTTTTTTTGTAATCTCCTTGATAGTAGGCTTCTTGCCGCAAACGCAAACAGGGAAATCTCTTGGGCAGGTGCATCCGGATGAAAGCGAACGGTACGTTTGCTTTACTATTCTGTCTTCCAGTGAATGAAATGATATAATTGCTATTCTTCCTCCGGGGACGAGGGAATAGGAGGCGTCGGTTATCAGGGGCTCTATTACGTTAAGCTCGCCGTTAACCTCAATTCGTATTGCCTGGAAGGTTCTTTTTGCGGGATGAGGTCCGTCAGCTCTTGCCGCCTTAGGTATCGCCGCTTTTATCAGCTCGGTGAGCTCAAGGGTTGTTTTTATCGGCTTTTCAATTCTCGCTTTACATATTTCTGAGGCAATTTTCGGTGCAAAGCGCTCCTCACCGTATTCATATATTATCCTTTTCAGCTCAGCTTCTGAATATTCATTGATTATCTTGAACGCACTCAGCGGGGAATCTGTATCCATTCTCATATCAAGCTCGGCATCGTGCATATAGCTAAATCCGCGTTCAGGAGTATCAAACTGATGAGAGCTGCAGCCAAGGTCTGCAAGAACTCCGCCAAGATTATCTATCCGAAGCTCGCGTATAACCGCCCCGAGATTCGAAAAGTCTTCATTTATAAACGTGACTCTGTCAAGGTAATCCTTTAGTCTTGCGCTTGCGGCTTTTATAGCGCTCTTATCCTTATCAAAGCATATAAGACGAGAGTTTTTACCCATGCGATTTGCTATCTCAAGCGAATGACCGCCGCCGCCTGCGGTGCAGTCTACGTAGGTATATCCATCTCTTATGTTTAATGCCTCAATGCACTCATAGAGCAAAACGGAGGTGTGCGAGAAGGCTATATCCGACATTACAGTGTCCTTTCAATATTAAAGTCCGTATTGACGCATAATTTCACGCATCTTATCGTAGTTGCGGTTCTGCTCGCGCTCGTTCCAAGCTTCCTCAGCCCAGATACGTATTTGCTTTCCAGAGCCGACAAAAACTATATTTTTCTCAATTCTCGCGTGCTTAAGGAGCCTGTCCTCAAGGATTATTCTGCCGCTTGCATCAGGCGTGCATTTCTGCGCTGCGCCGAGAATAAAGTCCTGAAATTCATCTGCGTCTGCTTCGGGGAGCTTGGAAATCTTGTCCACGTAAGCTTCCCATTCCTCTGCCGTATATATCGAGAGGTAAGCATCAAATTTTCGTGTTATGTAAAACTCGTCGCCTAGGTCATCGCGAAACTTAGACGGAACAAAGACGCGCTTTTTGGAATCTAGGGTATGTGTGTATGAACCCACGAATGACATATTCTTACCTCCTTTTAGTAATTCAAGTGCACTTTTGTGGAAAAACGCCCCACTTCGACCCACTTTGATATTATTATAGTACACATCTGCGTAAAAATCAATAGTTTTTTGAAAAAAATTCAAAAAAATTTTTCAACCTGCTAAAAAAGCGTAAAAGCTCTTCCATTTTTTCTTTTTTTGTGCTAGAATAGATATAGTTTTACGCGAGGTAACATAAATGTCTTTTTTTAGCAAACTGTTTGGACTTGATAAAAAAGCAGATAGCTATGCATTTCGCCTTGAACGCGCAAAATCCTTGCATGGAAAGGTGATAAGATACGTTACGGAAAATAAAGACGGAAACGAAGACGTTATAGGCAGGGGCGGAGCGCTTTGCTTCCATGGCGACGAGTTCATCGTTGACTCATCGGGTGACAGACTTTTTTCCTGTAACGTACGAGACCTTGAAGCAAGCTATCTAATGAGCGGTGACGGTGTCGTAATAAAGGGTCCGGATTCTTTAAACGGCAGAGAGTTTCGTATTATAACCGTTCATTTCGTTTATTACAGAAAGTAGTTTTGGAAGGCGGGAATTTTGAATATGTCTTATCGTGTTACCGCTATAATTTTAGCGGCAGGAAGCGGAAGCCGTATGAATATTAACGTAACAAAGCAGAAAATCCTCATAGGCGGCGAGAGCGTTTTGCGCCGAACGGTGCGAACCTTCAACGAATGCTCCGTTATTAACTCTATTGTGGTTATCGTAAGGTCTGATGAGGTGGATTTCGCAAATGAAGAGCTATCCGGCTTCAATAAAGTGAAAAAAATTGCAATAGGCGGCGCCTCTCGGCTCGAATCCGCAAGGATTGGATTTGATTTGGCGTACAGTAGCGCAGATTATGTTGCTATACATGATGCGGCGCGTTGCTTCGTTACCGATGAAATAATAAAAGCCGTGGTTTCTGATGCTGTAAAATATCGAGCAGCAACCGCAGCTTCTGTTGTGACGGATACCGTAAAAACAGTAGATAAGGACGGATGTATTACCGGAACTGTTGACAGAAGCAAGCTGATGATGGTTCAAACTCCCCAGGTATTTGACACTGAGATATATAAAAAAGCTATATCCTGTGCAGCTCCCGAAGATGAAACAATAACCGATGACAATATGTTGGTTGAGCGTATTGGAGGGAAGGTGCACTGCACTGATACTGGAAAGTATAATATAAAGCTTACACACAAGGAAGACCTTGATTACGCAACTTTTTTATTGCACGGAGAAAAATAATGGCAGATTTCAGAATAGGTCACGGTTACGACGTTCATCGTCTTGTTGAAGGAACACGTCTTATACTTGGAGGAGTTGAGATTCCTCACACGCTGGGTCTTCTTGGTCATTCGGATGCCGACGTGCTTTTGCACGCTATAATGGATGCTATTTTAGGCGCCCTCGGCGAAGGAGATATAGGGCGTCACTTTCCCGACACATCCGACGAGTTTAAGAATATTTCAAGCATGAATCTTCTAATGAAGATAAGCGATATAATGAATCACCGTAACGCAAAAATTGTAAATATAGATTCAACCCTCGTGCTTCAGAAGCCGAAGGTTGCGTCGTATATAGACAAAATGAAACATAATATAGCTTTTGCTCTCGGATGTGAGCCATCAGCAGTAAATGTTAAAGCCACCACAGAGGAACACCTTGGATTTACCGGGCGCGAGGAGGGCGTTTCCGCTCATTCCGTTGTTCTTCTTGAAATAGAAAATAAGGCACCTCACTTGCTATAGTGAGATGCCAATCAAAAGGCGAGCGGGCATAACAAATACCGAGGCACATCCTGTTCTTTAATGTCGATGCTATGCCTTACGCCGAGACTTTGTCTCCATATTATAATATGTAATAAAAAAACAGTTGACACAGTTATTTACAAAACGAAAGGATAATATTATGGTAAAAATTTCACCGTCAGCGCTTGCGTGCGACTTGACAAAGCTTGGAGAGGAAATTAATGAAATAGAAAGGGCGGGAGCAGATATGATCCATCTTGACGTGATGGACGGAGTTTTCGTTCCCAATAGCTCATTCGGGCTTGCAGTTCTTGAGGCTCTACGTAAAAAAAGCAAAATGTTTTTTGACGTTCATCTTATGATAGATAAACCGGAAAAATATATTGAAAGATATATTACTGAGTGCGGAGCTGACCTAGTTACGTTTCATCTTGAAGCAACCGATATTCCTGATGAGTGTCTTGAAATGATAAAAAAGCATGGAAAGCTCGCAGCCGTATCAATTAAGCCCAAAACCCCTATCGAGGCAGTTTATCCCTATCTTGACAGATGCGATATGGTGCTTATAATGACGGTTGAGCCCGGATTTGGCGGTCAGTCCTTTATGCCGGATATGCTCGAAAAGGTAAGAGCGCTCCGCGCTGAGATTGAGCGCCGCGGTCTTGATATTGACATTCAGGTTGACGGTGGAATCAACGGTCAAACCTCGAAGCTCGCAGTTTCAGCAGGCGCTAACGTTCTCGTTGCGGGAAGCGCAGTTTTTAACGCTCCCGACAGGTGTGCTGCGATACAGGCTCTACGTTAAGTGTATAAAAAGTGGGACTCACCAAAAAGTCCCACTTTTTATATTCTGATTTGTTTTAATTATCTAAATCCATCATTTTTTGTCCGTCAACTTGAGCTCCGTTTACGCCTGCAACAAATGGAATACCGAGATGCTCATACGCAAGTCTTGTTGTACATCTACCTCTTGGCGTACGGGCGAGAAATCCTATTTGCATAAGGTAAGGCTCGTATACGTCCTCTATAGTTATCGATTCTTCACCTATTGTTGCCGCAAGAGTATCAAGTCCGACAGGACCGCCGGAATAATACTTAATTATTGCTTCCAGCATTCTTCTGTCTATATTGTCGAGCCCAAGCTCGTCAATTTCAAGCGCCTCAAGCGCGTGAGTGGCAATTTCCGAGGTAATAGTTCCGTCACCCTTAACGAGAGCAAAATCACGTATTCTCTTAAGGAGCCTGTTGGCTATTCTCGGCGTTCCTCTTGAGCGTGAGGCGATGGAAAGCGCACCGTCATCGGTAATCGGAATATTTAAAATATCGGCAGACCTTTTAACTATCTGTGAAAGCTCCTCCGGTGTATAAAGCTCAAGCTTGAGAAGAACACCGAATCTATCTCTTAACGGAGTTGTAAGCTGACCTGCGCGTGTTGTAGCTCCAATTAGTGTAAATTTAGGTATTGGAAGTCTTATAGAGCGCGCACTGGGACCCTTTCCGATAATAATATCGAGTGCATAGTCCTCCATTGCCGGATAAAGTATTTCTTCAACAGCCCGTGAAAGTCTATGTATTTCGTCAATAAAAAGAACGTCGCCTTCCGCGAGATTTGTAAGTATAGCGGCAAGATCTCCTTGCTTTTCGATAGCAGGTCCAGAGGTTGTTCTTATATTTACGCCCATTTCGTTTGCAATTATTGAGGAAAGGGTGGTTTTTCCAAGACCGGGAGGACCGTAAAGAAGCACGTGGTCAAGGGCTTCTCCGCGCATCTTTGCGCTTTCTATGTATACCGAAAGGTTAGATTTCGCCTTTTCTTGTCCGATGTATTCTGACAAGTTTTTTGGGCGGAGCGAGTTCTCAACCTCGGCATCCTGCGAAGAATTATATTCGCTTGATATGATTCGGTTTTCAAAATCAAATTCATTTGACTGCTCGATCATTTAAAGCTCCTTTTCGTGATAAACTGAGACGGTGCAAAAGGTTTTCACGGTTTTTATTTTATCTTCCGGCAAGCTTTTTTAGCGCCGCCTTTATAAGCTCGCCAACCTCTGTGCCTTGCGTATCCATTCCGCGAAGCACTCCGAGAACTGTATTTTTGTCGTACCCTAGCACCATAAGCGCCTCTGCAGCCTCAGAAAGCGAGGAGTTAATAGGTGCTGCCGTGGATTTCAGGGTTTCGCTTTTCGATCCGGCACTCATCATATCCTTTGAGATTTTATCTTTAAGCTCAAGAACGATTCTAGCGGCAGTTTTTGCGCCGATACCTTGGGCCTTTGATATCGCTTTTATATCCTCGGTGCATATAGCGAGAGAAAAATTATCCGGTGTAAGAGTTGATAGAATGCTCATAGCAGCCTTAGGACCGACACCGCTGACGCTTATGAGCTGATTAAAGCAGGCTCGCTCTTCGTTTGATGAAAAGCCAAACAGTTCAATCCCGTCCTCTCTTACGGCAAGATATGTATAGAGCTTAACCTGTTGATTCATTTTATTAACAAGCGAATCCGAGGTAGTAAGGCTTACTGTGAGCTTATATCCGACTCCACCGCAATCTATTACGCAGGTGCTGGCATCTCTGTATTCAAGGTTTCCGTTCAAATAGTAAAACATATATATTTCCTATACCTCTAATTTTGATTATCGTTTTGGGATGCCGGAATGACTTTTTTTATCATTTTTTCGAGCTTTTCGCGCGGAAGAGTAAGGTCACGGCGGCATTTTGTGCATATTATCCTGACGTCACTTCCGCCGCGCATTACTCGAAATACATCACAGTCGCACGGGTGCTTTTTCTTTAGCTTAAGGTCGTCGCCCGCAGCAAAGTGAATTATAGCCATAGCGTCCTCCAATACCCTTAATAATATAATTATAACATATCTTTATTTAAAAGTAAAGGTGGCGAAATGGTTTTTTATTAATTTTTACACCTCTATTATTAACACACTCTTGTTGACAAATTTTTTCCATTGTGTTATACTTATATGTTGTATAAATATTTTATTTTTGAGGGCATATGATAATACTTGGCATAGACCCGGGACTTGCCATCGTTGGATGGGGAGTTGTGGAAAGTATAAACGGTCAGGTTCGACCGATAGCCTACGGAGCAATCAAAACTCCGGCACACACGAAAACAGAATCAAGATTACTTACCATACAAAATGACCTTGAAACCATTATAGAAAAATATAAACCCGATGAAATGGCTGTCGAGGAGCTTTTCTTTAATACAAATATAACTACTGCAATAACTGTGGCGGAGGCTCGCGGTGTCATTATCTGCACAGCGCATAAACTGGGAGTTAAGGTAAGTGAATATACTCCGCTTCAGGTCAAACAAGCGGTCGTAGGGTACGGAAAGGCAGAGAAGCATCAGGTAATCGCAATGGTTACGTCCATTCTTAAACTGAAAAATCCGCCCAAACCGGATGATACTGCGGATGCTGTGGCTATTGCAATATGTCACGCGCAGTGCCGAGGCTCTGCTATGGGCAAATATTTTAACCGATGATTAGGAGTATCTATGTGGATAGCAAATAAGTGGCAGGATTATACGGTTCTTGACACCTCAGACGGAGAAAAGCTTGAGATGTGGGGCAAATACAGCCTTATAAGACCTGACCCGCAGGTTATATGGAAAACCGAAAAGAAAAATCCCCTTTGGAAGCGTGCGGATGCAAGCTATAAAAGAAGCCGTTCAGGTGGGGGCGCGTGGAGCGAAAATAAGCTCCCTGAATCCTGGAATATACGATACGGTGACCTCACCTTTCAGATAAAGCCTATGGGATTCAAGCATACCGGGCTTTTTCCTGAGCAAGCTGCTAACTGGGATTGGTTTCGTTCTCTCATCGAAAACGCGAAAAGGCCGATAAGCGTGCTCAATCTGTTTGCTTATACCGGCGGCGCAACGGTTGCTGCGGCGAAGGCCGGGGCGTCGGTTTGCCATGTTGACGCATCAAAGGGAATGGTAGCTGCAGCAAAGGAAAACGCAAGACTTTCGGCTCTTTCCGATGCCCCCATACGTTACATAGTTGACGATTGCAAAAAGTTCATAGAACGCGAGATAAGACGCGGCAGAAAGTATGATGCGATAATTATGGACCCTCCGTCATACGGCAGAGGTCCTACCGGAGAGATATGGAAAATAGAGGAAAACATCGACGATTTTGTTGCTCTTAGTGCTAGGGTGCTATCCGATACACCATTGTTTTTTCTCTTAAATTCATATACAACAGGGCATTCGGCGTCTACTATGAAATACATAACAGATACGCGCCTTTTATCAAAATGGCGAGGCGTTAGTGAGGCGGACGAGCTTGGCTTACCTGTAAAGGAAACTTCGCTTGCGTTGCCTTGCGGATCAAGTGTGCGCGTAGTATTCAAATAAATTCTCGTAAAGAGGTATCCTTAAAAAGTGGAAAATAACTGTATTATTAAAACCGAAAATTTAAATTTCTCATATTTTGACGGCTCTGATTCACAAACAGAGTCGAAAGCCGAGATACCGGCGCTTAGGGATGTAAGCATTGAGGTGCGCCGCGGAGAATATATAGCAATCCTCGGCCATAACGGCTCGGGAAAATCAACGTTTGCTAAGCTGTTAAACGTTATTCTGACTCCAACCTCCGGTAAAATATATATTGACGGAATTGATATTACTAATCCCGATTTTTCTGAGGACGACGTCTTTAATATACGACAAAAAGTCGGTATGGTCTTTCAAAACCCCGATAACCAGCTCGTAGCAACGGTTGTTGAAGAGGACGTTGCCTTCGGTCCGGAAAACCTAGGACTTTCACGGGAGGAAATACGCAGGAGAGTCAACAGCTCGCTTTCGCTCGTTGGTATGACCGACTATGCTCATCACGCGCCTCATAAGCTTTCAGGCGGTCAAAAGCAGAGGGTTGCAATCGCTGGAATCATAGCTATGAAGCCTGAGGTTATCATATTTGACGAATCTACTGCTATGCTCGACCCCCTCGGTCGAAAAGATGTTATAAGCATTATGGAAAAGCTTCATAGCGAGGAGGGTATTACCGTAATAAATATCACTCATTATATGGATGAGGCGGCAAGAGCTGACAGAGTCATTGTCATAGACGACGGGATGATTAGACTTGACGGAACAGCAAAAGAGGTGTTCTCAAACGTCGAGCTTCTCAGGAAGATGGGACTTGAAGCTCCACAAGGTCTAGAATTAGTGCATGAGCTTCGTACTCTTGGATGCGACATTCAGGGTGCGGTTCTTACAGAGGACGAATGCACCGCAGCGCTTACAAAATTTTTGAAGGAAATCAGAATAGATGAACGTAATTGAAATTAAGGGTGTTTCTTACGTATATAGCAAAGGAACACCGTTTCAGAAAATTGCTCTTAATAATATCAACGTTTCCTTCGAAAAAGGAAAAATTACCGGACTCATAGGTCATACCGGCTCAGGCAAATCAACACTTGTAAATCTGTTGAACGGACTTTACCGTCCTACTGAGGGAAAGGTGTATCTTGACGGAGTTGATATATGGGAGAAACCAAAGGAAATAGGTAAAATCAGGTATCGCGTAGGTCTTGTGATGCAATATCCAGAATATCAGCTTTTTGATGAAACCGTGCGTATGGATATCGCCTTCGCTCCCAAAAACCAAGGGCTTTCGGACGAAGAGATAAACGCCCGAGTTGACGAAGCTGCGCGCTTTACGGGAATAAGCGAGGATATGCTTGATAAATCTCCGTTTGAGCTTTCCGGAGGACAAAAGCGCCGCGCGGCAATAGCGGGCATATTGGCAATGCGTCCTGACGTTTTGGTGCTGGATGAGCCTGCAGCGGGTCTTGACCCAAGAGGTAGGAGAGAGATACTCGGAGGACTTTCAGAATACGTCAAGCAAAGGGAAGCGTCGATAATCCTCGTCAGTCACTCTATGGAGGATATGGCTCACTACTGTGATAATGTTGTCGTTATGAACAACGCAGAGGTTTACAAAACAGGAAGCGTCGACGAGGTCTTTTCGGATGCGGATTCTCTTTCGAAAATCGGTCTTGACGTTCCCGTGGTTGCAAAAATTGCGGCAAGACTTCGCAATGAGGGCATAGCTCTTACCGGAAAGCTTTATACGGTAGAGGGTGTAAAGGATGCGATAATGAGGTATATCGGGAGGGATGGGAAATGATTTCCGATATTACTTTAGGTCAGTTTTTTCCTGGATTTTCACCGCTTCACAAGCTTGACCCGAGAACAAAAATAATACTTGCAATTCTTTTTATTGTTGCGGTTTTTCTCGCAAACAATCCGCTTACCTTTTTGTTTTTGCTCGTGATGACGGGTGTGTTGGTTGCAATAAGCAGAATTTCCTTTCGCGTGGTTTTAAGGGGTATAAAGCCGATATTTTTTATATTGATTTTTACCACCGTTATCAATGTCTTTTTGACAGAGGGTGTTGGCGAGCCGCTTCTTGACTTTTGGGTAATTGAGATATACAAAGAGGGAATTATAAAGGCTGTTTTTATGTCGCTGAGGGTTATAATTCTCATCATAGGCACAAGCATGTTCCTCACCTATACCACCTCTCCCATATCTTTAACAGACGGTATCGAATCTCTCCTCAAGCCACTTAAGAAAATAGGTGTTCCCGTCCATCTTTTCGCAATGATGATGACGATTGCTCTGCGCTTCATTCCGACTTTGGTTGAAGAAACTGAAAAGATAATGAATGCACAGAAATCAAGAGGTGCGGATTTTACAAGCGGAAGCATAGTAAAGCGAGCAAAAGCGCTTATACCCCTTCTCGTTCCGCTTTTTGTGTCATCCTTTAAGAGAGCTGAAGAGTTGGCTACGGCGATGGAGTGCCGGTGTTACAGAGGCGATAAAAACAGAACTAAGTTTATTGAGCTCAAATATAAGGCTTTGGACTTTGAGTGGATGTTTTTTTCTGCAGTGGTTTTTTCCGCTGTTATTCTTCTGCGCGTGCTTCCTTATAAATTTCCATTAGACGACGTTTTATATAACATGATGTTTTACCGTATTTAATTATGAAATATTTTGCTAAAATAAATTATCTTGGAACAAACTTTCACGGATTTCAGGTTCAGCCCGGATTGCGCACTGTTCAGGGGGAATTGTGCCGTGCCTTAGAGGAAGCATTTGGCGTTCCGTGTAAGGTAACGGGCTGTAGCCGAACCGATGCCGGTGTTCATGCAAATGAATTTTGTCTGACGATAGAAAATGAGGGCGGAACTATTCCGCCAGAAAAGCTACCTGTTGCAGTATCCCGCTTTTTACCGAGCGATATATCTCTTTACTATGCAAAGAGCTGTGACGGTTCTTTTCACCCCCGTTATGACGTTATCTCAAAGGAATACCTTTACCGTATAAGGAACAGAAGAATTTTTGATCCCTTTGATTTCGGACGGGCTTGGTTCTTTCCGCAGGATATCGGAGAGGACGGAATAGCCCGTATGAATGAGGCAGGGAAATATATAGTAGGTAAGCATGATTTTTCTGCTTTTATGTCTGAGGGCTCTGACATTGTAGATACCATGAGAACGGTATACTATTTAAGCGTTGCGAAATGCGGCGATGTGATAGAGGTGAAAATAAGCGCAGACGGCTTCTTATACAATATGGTAAGAATTATAGTTGGGACGCTTATTGACGTTGCTTTTAAAAAAATATCTCCGTCAGATGTTTTGGATATAATAAACTCAAAGGATAGAAAAAATTCAGGAATGACAGCTCCTGCCGAAGGACTTTACTTAAATCGCGTTGTTTACTAATTCCATTTTTGTATTTTAAATGCAGAATACCTAAAATTCCGTGGGGCAAGATTAAAAAAATGCTTCACGGAGTTTTTTATGAGTAAATATAAATTAAAAAAACGGCCGTTTACCATTATTGCTTCGGCGGTGCTTTTATTATCAATGCTTACGCTTTTCCTGATAGGTATCGTGTATACCACGATATATAGAAAAATAGACTTTTCGCTTGACGAGAGCCTTTTCTTATCGGAAAGGCGCGGAAATATAACTAAATTTTATTACGACGCCATCCCCGGTGATTCGGAATATACTCCGCGTGAGCTTTGCTCGTTATCACCCTCTGAAAATAAAAAAATATGGTATTCTTATGAAAATATAGGAGATAACTTAAAGCAGGCTTTTATCTCGGCTGAGGATAGAAGCTTTTTTAAGCACCGCGGCGTTGATATCAAAAGGACCGGATTCGCTATTGTCAACTATTTTCTTCACCTTAAGCCCAAATTCGGCGGTTCTACTATTACCCAGCAGGTTATAAAAAACATCAGCGGAGATAATGAGCAAACGATATCGCGAAAGCTTTCAGAGATGATAAGAGCATCTCACGTTGAAAATTCACACACGAAGGAAGAGATATTCGAGCTTTATCTCAATATTATTCCTATGGGGCACGGTATTGCAGGGGTAGGCTTGGCAAGTCAATATTACTTTGGAAAAGCCCCGAATGAGTTGACAAACGCAGAGGCTGCAACGCTTGCCGGAATAACTAACGCTCCTACCAAATATAATCCAAAGCAAAATCCGGATGCCTGTATCAAAAAGCGAAACAACGTGCTTTACGCTATGTATGAGTGCGGTTTTTTAAATCAAAAGGATTACGAAAGTGCAATAGAAGAGGAGTTGTTGGTTATAGAGAATAACTCTGAGAACAGCTCGATAAGCTCTTGGTTTATAGAAACTGTTTGTGATGACGTATCTAAAGATATTGCAAAGAAAAAGGGAATTTCAGAGAGCGCTGCAAGAATTTTAATATTGAACGGCGGTCTTTCTATATATACCACTCAAAACCCAGCTGTGCAAAACGCTCTTGAAGAGTATTTTGAAAATACGGATAATTTTCCGGATGCTGTTCGCAGCGGATTATGTTATTCGATGGTCGTTTGCGATTCCGAGAGCGGCGATCTTCTTGGAATAGTGGGCGATGTAGGGAAGAAAACGGCTAACCGAATATTGAATCAAGCGCTTGTCCCTCATACACCCGCATCAACACTTAAGCCTCTGGCGCTTTACGCGCCTCTTATAGACGAAGGAGTAATTCGTTGGTCAAGTGTATTTGATGACGTTCCCATCAGCTTTACAAAGGATAATAACGGAGAATATATCAAATACCCTCAGAATTATCCTGCGGTATATGACGGTCTGATAACGGTAAGCGACGCGCTCAGGGTTTCAAAAAATACCGTTGCTGTCAATCTTTATAATATTATGGGTAAGGAGCGGATATTTAAAGAACTTCGTGAAAATTTCGGCTTCAATACGCTTGTGGAAAGAAGTAGTACCGAGAACGGTAAGGTAATTACCGACCTTGCGCCATCTCCTCTTGCTTTAGGTCAGCTTAGCATAGGTATACCTCTTCGTGATCTGACTCATGCGTATACCGTTTTTTCGGGAGGAGGAGAGCTTTCAAGTGGCAGAAGCTACGTCGCAGTATACGACCATAACGGAGAGCTTCTTATTGATAACCCACAAGAAGTAAAACGTGTTTTTTCAAAAGAATGTGCACAAATAATGAATCAATTACTAATGCGTGTCACCGAGAGCGGAACGGCAAAGGCTATAACACTGGACGGCTTAGTTGATACTGCGGGTAAAACCGGAACGTCAGCAAGAGATATGGATAGGCTTTTCGTAGGATACACTCCATATTACACAGCAGGCATATGGTGCGGATTTCCCGATAAAAGCCGTGAAGTAGGAACTCAAAGCATAACGCATCTTGAAATATGGGATGCAGTTATGAAAAAAATTCATGAGGATACCCTTGGAACACTCGAATCGTATGAAAGCTTTTCAACAGAAGGGCTTGAATATCTGCCTTACTGCAAGGATTCCGGCGAAATCTTCTCGGAAGCTTGCGAACACGACCCACGAGGGCACAGAATGGAATATGGATATTTCATACCAACCGATAAGCCGAGTGAAGATTGTAAAACGCACGTTTTATGCTATTACGACAGAGAAACCTCTGCCCTTGCGTCACACGGTTGTCCGCATCAGAATTTGGTTTTAACTTCATTGCTCAATATTCCTTGGAGAAGCTTTCCTGAACAGATTTATATTAAGGATGCAGAATATGTATGGCGTAAAACTAGCCCGACAACAAAGCTCGGAGATTCCTACGACGTTCCGTATTATATAAATGAGCTTGCCGAAGGGGAATACGTTGGCATAGGACGCAGAAAAAAACAGTATAATTCTTACTGTTATCTTCACGATGATTAGTTGAATTGAATTTTAAGCGATAAACTAAGAAGCTCTCCCTAAAAATCGGGAGAGCTTCGCGCTTTTAAAAACCGAGGTTTCAATTAAATTCTGTTTTGTGAAATACCAATCGGTCACCCTTATATTCAAGCTTTAGTGAGAAAAAGGGTGTCTCGCTATCTAAGAGTCTGAGAAAAATTTTATCTCCTTCCCATATATGCAAAGAGGAAACCTCGGACTTTTTCACCCACTTAAGCTCTCCCTCGGGACAGCTATCAACAATCCTGCCTGAAAAATCATTTGTGGTGAAAAGGTGCATATACTCAGTTCCGTAAAGGTCGGAAACAAAGGTTACTATGCCACGGTAGGAAAGGGTGTTTGCTAAAAGTCCCGTTTCCTCAAGAATTTCTCGCCGCGCACATTCGTAGGGGGTTTCACCGGGCTCAAATTTTCCGCCGATACCAACCCATTTATCGCGGTTTTCGTCGTTTTTATTTTTTACCTTGTGAAGCATAAGATATGCTTCATCCTTTTCTATATAGCAAAGAGTAGTAATTTTCATTTTCACCTTACTCCAATTGTATTTACTTAATAATATATTACCATAAAAAGCAGCAATTTTCAACTGTAGAATTTTTGTAAACAATTTTATATTTGCATTGACTTTTTCCCATGTATGTGTATAATGTTTAAGTGGTTAATTATTAACCTGTGAATTAATTTTTGTGGAAGGGAATAAAATGCAGGAAAACAGTATTACAAATGCCGTTAATATGATGATATTGACCAACAGAATGCATAAACGGCTTATAGATTCAAGTGTTTGCGCAAAAATGGGTCTTCACCGAACTCAGCATATAACTCTGATGCATCTTGCAAGGCGGGAGAGGCTGCCGTCTCAAAAGGAGCTTGCTGAGCATTTGAATATAACTCCGGCGGCTGTAACAGCTACGCTGAAAAAGCTTGAGCAGGGCGGATATATAGAGCGCTCGGTGGGAAATGATAACCGGTATAACGAGATAGCCATAACTTCTCTTGGTAAAAAGGTGGTAGAAGAGACGAAAATGATGTTTACCGATATAGACACACATCTTTTTGAAAGCCTTACCAATGAAGAAATTAAAGGCTTGATTTCCTGCTTTGAAAAAATTCAGGATAATATCAATAAAAAAATGAAGGAGATAAGCTCTGTATGAAAAGATGGTTTAAATACATAAAACCGTATCTATCCTCATTCATTCTCGGTCCTGTCGGAATGATAGTTGAAGTAATAGGTGAAATGTTTATGCCGTTCCTTCTTGCTATGATTATAAACAGCGGCGAGCTTGGAACCTTGACTGTATCAAAGAGTATAGGTATCTCTGCTATTCTTATAGGAATAGTTTTATTTATGATGACCGGCGGCGTATGCGGCGCGTATTTTGGAGCAAAGGCATCGGTAAACTTTGCGGCAGATTTAAGAAAGGATATATACGCGAAGGTTCAAGGCTTCTCGTTCGCAAACATAGACAAATTTTCAACAAGCTCCCTTGTTACCCGTATGACAAACGACGTAACTCAGCTTCAGAATTTCCTTAATATGCTTCTACGAATGGCGCTTCGATCACCCGGTATGCTTATCGGAGGCATAATAATGGCGATAGTGTTAAAGCCCACGCTTTCAGTTGTCCTCGCGGTTACTATACCTCTTCTTTTGCTCGTCATAGGGGTGCTTATCAGGATAAGCTTTCCTCGCTTTCAGCTTATGCAAAAGAAAATTGATAAGCTGAATTCAACGGTTAGAGAAAACGTCACCAACGTTCGCGTTGTAAAATCTTTCGTTCGTGAGGATTTTGAAATCGATAAATTTGAAGCAGATAACAAAGACCTCAAAAACACGGGTATGCGCGCGGTAAAGGTTATGATATTTATGGGACCGGTGATGAATTTCTTTATGTATGCCTCTGTAATAGCAATAATTTGGTTTGGCCATGGCATCGTTTTGTCAGAACACGCAACCGTGGGCGGAATGCAGGTAGGTGATTTGAGCGCGTTCATAACGTACGCAACGCAAATACTCTCATCATTGATGATGGTCACCTTCTTGCTTATGACCTCATCTCGTGCGCTTGCTTCCGGAAGAAGAATTTGCGAGGTGCTTGATGAAAAAATCGACATCTCCGACGAGAGCGCGCAGTACAAAGATGCAAGGATTGAAAAGGGAAGAGTCGAGTTTAGAAACGTTTCCTTCCGTTACTATAAAAACAGTGAAGAAAAGGTGCTGGATAATATAAATATTTCAATAGAGCCCGGTACGACCGTTGGAATCATAGGCTCAACAGGTTGCGGTAAAACGACACTAGTATCCATGATACCGCGACTATATGATGCAGATGAAGGCGAAATCCTTATCGACGGAACAAACGTTAAGGATTATTCATTGATAAATCTTCGCGAAGGTGTAGGAATGGTGCTACAGAAAAATCTTCTCTTTTCCGGTACTATAGCAGAAAATCTTCGTTGGGGTAACCAAACAGCTACCGACAAAGAGATAAAGGATGCGGCAACCTATGCCGCCGCCGATAAATTCGTTTCTTCCTTTAGCGATGGATATGATTCTGTAATTGAAAAGGGCGGAGCGAATCTGTCGGGCGGTCAAAAGCAGAGAGTATGTATTGCGCGCGCGCTCCTAAAACAACCCAAAATACTTATTCTTGACGATTCAACCAGCGCTGTTGACACTGCTACCGAAAGGCAGATTCGGGAAGCTCTTGCAAACGAGCTTTCGGATTGCACGAAGATTATAATAGCGCAAAGAATCAGCTCGGTTATGGATGCAGAGCAGATAATCGTTATGAACGACGGTAGAATTACTGGTATCGGCACGCACGAATCACTGCTCCGGGATAATGCGGAATATTCTGAGATTTATAGCTCTCAAATGGATAAAAAGGAGGCGTGAGGATGGCTAGAAATATTGAACAGTTAAAGGAACGCTACAATAGCATCTCTCACGGAGAATCCTTAAGGGGAGGCGGTCCCGGAAGGGGAGGACCGAGGGGCCCTCGTGCTTCCGGCAAGCCAAAGAACACCCTTTCTACCGTAAAGCGTTTATTAAGCTACGTCGGTAAATACAAATTCCGTCTTATATTGGTTTTCATTTGTATGATTCTGACGACGCTATCATCTCTTTTTGGCGGCTATCTTATCGTTCCTATTATAAACCGCATAACTTTAGCAATAGACCAAAATGCAAATCTAAACCCAAGTAAAATGGCACAAAATGCCGATAAAATTATCGAAGCCTTGGTAAATACGGGGTTGATATCGAATCTTATGGGGAATACGGTTGCAGCCGTAACAGTATATATAGTTTCTGCACTTTGCGTTTTGGGCGCAGTGTACCTCATATCAATTTTTGGAAGCTACCTTCAGTCAAGGGTTATGCTCTCGGTTTCTCAAAATTCAATACAGAAAATACGAGACGACCTTTTCAAAAAGATGCAAAAGCTCCCGGTAAGATACTATGATTCGCATCCTACCGGCGAAATTATGAGTAGATACACCAATGATGTTGATAATATCGACGTTATGCTGAATAACTCTCTCACCTCTATCGTTAGCGGAGTTATCACACTTATCGGAACGTTTGTTTTTATGCTCACGACGAACATATGGCTGACGCTTATAACTCTGGTGTTCATACCTGTTTTAGTTATGTCAGCAGGTTATATAGGCAAACGTTCCGCCAAGTATTATACCGCACAGCAGGCGGCAATCGGCGCAGTTAACGGATATATTGAGGAAACGATAAGCGGACAGAAGGTCGTCAAGGTGTTCAATCACGAGGATGAATGCATTGAGGAAATGGAGCTCATCAACGAGGACCTTAGGAAAAAGCAGGAGATGGCGCAGTTTTGGGGCGGTGTAACCGGTCCTATAATGCATAATATAAGCTTGATTTGTTATGCTATAACTCTTGGAGTTGGCGGTATTTTTATGTGCCTTACCGGCTTCACTCCCGGAGAGCTAACAGCCTTTGCAAACTATTCAAAGCAGTTTTCAATGCCTATAAATCAGCTTTCAATGCAGGTATCGACGCTGTTTGCAGCGCTTGCAGGTGCTGAGCGCGTATTTAACATTATGGACGAGGCGCCGGAGGCTGAGAACGAAGCCCACGCATATACCGGAGCTATTAGCGGCGATGTTATTTTGGAGGACGTTACCTTTGGATACGTTGAGGGGAAGACGGTTCTTAAAAACATATCTCTTTACGCTCATCCCGGTCAGAAGATAGCATTTGTCGGCTCAACCGGTGCAGGAAAGACTACTATCACAAACCTGCTCAACCGATTTTACGATATTGATTCCGGAAGCATAACGATAGACGGAAAGTCTATCACCTCATACGACCGCGACCACCTAAGAAAAAATATCGCTATGGTTCTTCAGGACACGCATCTTTTCACGGGAAGCGTAATGGAGAATATCAGATACGGCAGACTTGATGCTACGGACGATGAGGTAATCGCAGCTGCAAAAACCGCAAGCGCGCATAGCTTTATTATGAGGCTTGAGCACGGATATGACACTCTTCTTGAGGGGGATGGCTCAAATCTTTCACAAGGTCAGCGACAGCTTCTCAATATAGCGCGCGCCGCTCTTTCAAAAGCTCCCATACTCGTGCTTGACGAGGCAACCTCTTCGGTTGACACCAGAACCGAGCGTCATATTGAGCACGGTATGGATAGGCTTATGAAAAACCGCACTACCTTCGTAATTGCGCACAGACTCTCGACCGTAAGAAACGCAAACGCCATAATGGTGCTTGAAAAGGGTGAGATTATAGAGCGTGGCTCACACGAGGATTTGTTAAAATTAAAAGGCAGATATTACGAGCTTTACACAGGTGTGAAAGAGCTTGATTAAAAAGCATAAAATAAAAAAGATACGTGTGTTTTTTAACCGACACACGTATCTTTTTTATTTTATCAGATAGAGCCTACGATGTAGGGAGCCATATCGGCTCTCTCCTGAGCGAGTCTTTCTGCCTCGGCAGCTTCTTCAGCTTCTCTTGCAGCCTTTTCTGCGGCAGCTCTTTCAGCTGCGGCAGCCTTCTCAGCAGCCTCTTTAATTGCGCGGATAGAAAGCGCGAGCTTTCTGTTCTCGTTGTCAATCTCGGTAATCTTAACGTCAACAACCTGTCCTACTGTAAGAACATCAGCGGGGGAGTTTATTCTCTCGGTAGAGATTCTTGAGATATGGATAAGACCGTCAACATCCTCGTATACCTCAGCGAATGCTCCGAAGGGCATAAGGGAAACAATCTTCGCGGGGACGATGTCGCCAACGCTGAATTTCTGGGTGAAGTGGAACCAGGTGTCCATCTCCTGAGTCTTGTATCCAAGAGAAATTCTTCTTTTTTCCGTGTCAAGCTCTTTGATGAATACGTCAATCTCTTGACCGACGGAAAGAATCTGCGAGGGATGCTTGATTCTCTTCCAAGAAAGCTCGGTGTTATGAATCATACCGTCCACGCCGCCGATGTCTACAAAAGCACCGTAGGAAGCAAGATTTTTAACTATACCCTTATAGTGCTTACCTACCTCAAGGGTTGCCCATATTGCATCCTCTGCAGCCTTCTTTTCAGCAATGAGTATTGCTTTGATAGAGCCGAGCGCTCTTTTTTTGTGTTCATCAAACTCAAGAAGCTTGATTTTTTGTGTAGTGCCAACGAGAACTGAAAGGTCAGCGCCCTTAGCTACGCCCGTCTGAGATGCGGGAACAAATACAGTGTTAGAGTTTGTTGAAAGAATTACGCCGCCCTTAACGACCGCAGTAACCTTACCCTCAAGAATTTCGCCGTTGTCATAAGCTTCCTTGAGCACAACCCAGCTATTATCTGCATCAACTCTCTTTTTTGAGAGCCTTGCTATACCTTCGCCGTCATTTACCTGAATTACGAAGACGTCAACTTTGTCGCCTATCTTGAACATAGCGGAAAGGTCAGCCGAGGGATCATCCGTAATTTGCTCTTTGGCAAGCACGCCGGTAACCTTTGTACCAAGGTCGAGCTTAATCTCGTTTTTTCCGATGGTAACTACTGTACCGGTAACTGTTTCTCCTGTATGTAAAGTTTTGAGTGAGTCTTCCAACATTGACTGAAAGTCATTTTCGCGTTCCATTGATTTTAAAACCTCCGTTATTATACCGTCGGGTGTGGAAGCACCTGCGGTTAGTCCTACGCTTTTCGCGTTGTCAAAAAAATCAGAATTAAGCTCGGTGGCAGATTCTATCCAAAGCGTTTTTTTACATTTGCCGGAGCATAGGTCGAATAGCTTATGCGTATTTGAGCTTTCGCGACCGCCTATGACAATCATTGCATCAGAGCTTGCAGCAATTCTCATTGCTTCATTTTGCCGATTTTCAGTGACACTACATATTGTATCAAAAAAAATCAGATTTGTATATAGTTTTTTTAAAAAATTTTTAATTTTTTTAAATTCGGACAAATTTTGAGTCGTCTGCGAACACAGTACGGGAGTTTTGCCGTTGATTTCAATAGTTTTTAACTCTTCAATAGAGCAAAATGGGTGCTTTTCTCCCTCGACATAGCTGAGTATACCGATAGCTTCCGGATGATTTTTGTCGCAGTAAAGCAAAAAAGCCGTGGAGCTATCCGTATTGTCCCTTGCAATATTGTGTATACGCTTGACGTAAGGACAAGTCATATCAGAGATGGTGAAATTGTTATACCGATTTTCTAGCTCTCGCAACAGTTCATATTGCTCCTTCGGGATTCCGTGAGTTCGTATAACAAGGCGAATAGGGTCATGTGGATTATCTCTAACGGTTTTTTCAACCTCTGATATCTCCAGTGCTCTTACACCCATTTCTTTAAGCTCTTCGTTATACAGTCTGTTGTGTATTAAATTTCCGAGCGTATATATTTTTTCTCCGCTGCTTTCAATTAGCTCACGCACGTGAGCATCTGCTCGTTTTACACCGGGGCAAAAGCCTGCCGATTCAGATAACGTTACTTTCAATCTCGAATCTCCTTTTCCTGAGGAGCAGAAAGAGCGCTGTATCCGCCGAGTTTAAGAATTTCCGCAAAAATTTTGTCGGTTGCCGCCTTGTATTCTTCGGCACCGCCGGAAGAAAATCCAAGCGACGAGTTCTTTATAGGTTTGCCGAAAATTATCTCAATTTTACGGAGAAAAGCATACTTATTTCCCTTGGTTTTTATAAATACAGGAAGGATATCGCTTTCGGATTTGTAGGCAATAAGAGCAGCTCCGTTTTTCGTTGGCGTGGTGTTTGGATCAACGCCCGGATAACGGTGGCCCTGTGGGAATATTGCAACGTTAAGTCCTGCTTTTGCAAGGTTTACAGAGGTTTTTATAGCGGCAACGTCACTGCCGCCGCGGTCCAACTTGATTGCACCGAGTTTCTTAATCAGCCATCCTAAAACAGGCACGGAAAAAAGCTCTTTTTTAGCAACAAAGCGTATTTGCGCAGGGTGCGCTGCTCCGAGTAGGATAACGTCCTTTGCGGCGATGTGATTAGCGCATATAATATAACCCTTTTCTTTGTCTACGTTTTCAAGTCCGCTTACCTTTATTCTCTGAAAAAAACGGATAATCGGTGCTATCCAAGAGTGGAGCTTAAGATAGAAGTTTTTTTTTTGCTTATTTATAATTTTGATTATAGCTTTCTTTGTTTGTTCAAGGTCGAGCTTAGAGTTGTCAAGCAGCACAGAATCTTCCGCCGGAACGCAGGGAGCAAGGGCGCGGGTCGAGTCGTTTTTATCCCTTTCGACCATTTCATTATATACCTGCTCGTAGGATATCTCCTGACCCTTAGCCAGAAGCTCGTCGTATCTGCGCTTTGCTCTCGCCTCCGGAGATGCGGTTAAAAATATTTTGACCTCAGCGTAGGGAAGTATGACGGTTCCTATATCTCTGCCGTCCATTATAACGCTGTTATCTCTTGCTATATTGCGCTGAGTGTTGAGAAGAAATTCGCGAACCTCTTTAATTGCGCTGACCGCAGAAGCTGCCATTGAAATTTCGGGAGTTCTTATGCTTTCGCCTACGTCCTTTCCGTCAAGGAGTATAACCTGCTTTCCATCAAGAAATTTTAGTTCAAGAGTAAAATTTTTAAGCTGAGCTACCACGGCTTCGGTGTCCTTGGGGTCTACGCCGTTTTTAAGCATATGAAGAGCTATGGTTCTGTAAAGAGCACCGGTATCAACGTAAATTATTCCAAGCTCCTTGGCTACAGCCTTTGCAACGCTGGATTTTCCTGCTCCACCGGGGCCGTCTACTGCAATTCTTAACATATTTATAACCCTTTCGTTATGTTGTGTTTTTATTCTGCCGCGCATTTTCCTGCCAAATATCCGGTCGAGAATGCTATTTGTAAATTAAATCCGCCGGTGTAGGCATCAACGTCAATAATCTCTCCGGCAAAGTAAAGCTGCGGCACTATTTTGGACTCCATATTTTTTGGAGAAATCTCTTTGGTATCAATTCCCCCCGAGGTGATTATTGCTTCCTCAATAGGACGGAAGCGGTAGAGAGGAATTTCAAAATTTTTGAGGGTGTGAAGAATTTTTCGCCTTTCTTCCTTCGTTATTGAGTTTACTTTCTTTCGTCCGTCAATTCCCGTAAGCTGAATGAAGGGAGAAATCATTTTCGCGGGAAGAAGTGAATTGAGAGAATTTATAAAATCCTTATTGCTATTCTCGGAAAAATCCGAAAGCAGTCTGTGGTCGAGCGTTCTTTCATCAAGCGCCGGCTTAAGGTCTATTGACAAAACGAGCTTTGATATATCAACTCCCCTTAGATGCGCTGAAGCCGATAAAATAACGGGTCCTGTAACTCCAAAATGAGAAAACATCATCTCTCCGAAATCGGTATACAGAAAATTTTCGCTATTATCCTTTACAGTGATAGCTACGTTTTTTAGTGATAAGCCCTGCATATCAGGGCATAGACGGGACTTGCTTTCTATCGGTATTAATGATGGAATAAGCTCGGTTACCTTATGACCAAGGCTCATTGCAAGTCGATATCCCGATCCATCAGAGCCGGTAAGGGGATAGGAGCGACCGCCGGTTGCAAGAATTATCGCGTCAAACGAGTAGCTTTTACTTTTTGCCGTAACAGTAAAGCTGCCGTCCTCTTCCTTCCTTATTCCTGTAACCTTGTGGTATATAACGGTAGCGCCGGACGCGTATTTTTTCATGGCCTCCACTATATCCTTTGCCTTGTCGCTTTCGGGATATACGCGGCAGCCCCTCTCGGTTTTTAGCTTAACTCCAAGATTTTCAAAAAAATCAATAGTGTCCGTTGGGGTGAGGGCATTTAGCGCTGCGTAAAGGAAACGTGGATTTTTTGTCACGTTTTCAAGAAAATCCTGAACGTTGCAGTTATTCGTTACGTTACATCTGCCTTTTCCGGTTATTGCGAGTTTTTTTCCAAGTCTGTCGGTGTTTTCAAAAACCGTAACCTCAGCGCCGTAGAGCATAGCCGTGCCCGCCGCCATCATTCCGGCAGCTCCTCCTCCGACTACGCATATTCTTTTGTTAGCTTGCTTCATCAGTGCTTGGTGTAAACGTCATATTCGTCCCAAACCTTTTCAAGCCGGTCGAATCTTTCAGTTATCTCCTTTTCACAACGTCTGGTTATTTCAACGATTATAGCGTTGATTATGCTTATGGGGGCAACAAGCGAGTCCATAAAGGATGCCATATCCGATTGAGCTGTAATAAGGCTTGTCGCATACTCCGCAAGCGGAGAAATCTCCGAGTCGGTAAACACCACGACCCTTGAGCCGTTTTGCCTTGCGTATTTCACTGCGCTTACCATTTTTGATGAATATCTTGGAAAAGAAAAAGCAACAAGAACATCGTCCTCAGAAATGGAGAACATCTGCTCAAACACCTCAGCTGTGGATGTCGGCTGAACGAATTTTACGTTATCCATTATCAACGACAGGTTGTATTTTAAAACGAGAGCCAAGGATTCCGAGCTTCTTGCTCCCATAACATATACGTTTTTTGCAGAAAGTATGGAATCAACCGCTCCGAAAAAGATATCTCGGTCGATACGGTCAAGAGTATAGCGTATTTTGTTTATATCCGATTCCATAACCTTTTCTATTATGTCGCCTGAGCCCAATCTTTGCTTTGTGACTTCAATTCTCTGGTTAGGCGTTAGCTTGGTACGGACAAGCTCCTGAACAGCTCTCTGAAACTCGGAATATCCCTCAAAACCAAGCTCGTTTGCAAATCTGACTACTGTGGATTCTGAAACTCCGACTAAAGCACCGAGCTTTGAAGCGGTCATATACGCCGCCTTATCATAGTCGTTAAGAATTGCGTTAGCTATTTTTTTCTGCCCCT
Organism: Eubacteriales bacterium; assembly: GCA_045656445.1. Taxonomy (GTDB): domain Bacteria; phylum Bacillota; class Clostridia; order Oscillospirales; family CAG-272; genus UBA1740. Next base: position 44,511 of record JAZORD010000018.1, read on the forward strand.
TTGAAAAGGTTGAATATAAATTTTTTATGCGATGCGAGATATCAGATGCCATAAAACCTCCAAGCGACGTACGCAGCATAAACGTTAATAAAACTATTATAACATACAGGGTAAATCAATACAAGGCTTTTTGAAAATTATGAAGGAGAAACCTTCAAAAAACATTAAAATGAATGTTAATATGTCAAAAGCGGTCTTCAACGAGTGAAAACCGCTTATAATTTCAATTTATAGTCTGTCGATAGCCGCTTTAATTCTTGCGATGCTTTCATCCTTTCCGATAACTTCCATAATTTCGGTAGCTCCGCCCGGTGTAGCTGCCATACCGGAAACGGCAATTCTGATGCACCACATCAATGTACCGGTTTTTATTTCAAGCTTTTCTGCAATAGGAAGCAGAGAAGAAAACAAGGTGTCATTATCGTAGCTGTTGACTGCTAGAAGAACATCGAGAGCTTCACAAAGAACGGTTTTGACGGTACTAAATTCGGAAATTTTATTTTTCTTATTCAAAAACAGTTCGTTCTCATATTCGGGAATCGAAATGAAAAATGCCATTTTCTCATCAATCTCCGAAAGTTTCGATATTCTTGTTTTTAGAAGCAAAAACATTTTATCGCGGTTGATGTTTGCGGGAATTTGTGTTTTGATAAACGGCGCAACCAGATTTTTAAAGGCATCGTCATCAAGCTTGTGGATATATTCACCGTTAAACCAAAGTAGCTTTTCAAAATCAAACACAGCGGGAGATTTGGAAACACCGTCAACGGTAAATGCCGCCTTAAGCTCCTCGAGGGTGAAAAATTCGGTTTCGCTGTTCTTGGGGCACCAGCCGAGCAGGGCAATATAATTAGTTATTGCCTCAGGTAGATATCCGTCTGCAACAAGGTCCTGAAATGAAACTGCGCCGTGACGCTTTGATAGCTTTGAGATGCTTCCGTCTGCACTCTTACCCATAAGGAGCGGAAGATGAACGTAATTCGGTCTTTCCCAACCGAAAGCGTCGTAAAGCAAAACGTATTTAGGAGTTGATGTGAGATATTCAGAACCCCTTACAACGTGAGTGACGCCCATAAGATAGTCGTCGACTACGTGGCAGAAGTTATACGTGGGATATCCGTCAGCCTTCATAAGTATCTGATCCTGTAATTCGGAGTTGTTCATAGAAATCTCTCCAAAAACACAGTCGGTATAGGAGGTAACGCCATCAAGCGGCATTTTCTGACGTATAACGAAAGGAACTCCTGCCTTAAGTTTTACCTCTACCTCTTCTTTTGAAAGGTTGCGGCAGTGTCTGTCGTATCCACCGGTAGAATCCTCCTCGTGCAGCTTCTCAAGTCTTTCTTTAGTGCAAAAGCAATAATAGGCAGCTCCAAGCTCAACGAGTTTTTTTGCGTATTCCATATATATTTCTTTGCGTTCGCTCTGAACGTAGGGTCCATTGTCACCGCCAACGTCAGGTCCCTCATCATAATTAAGACCGGTGGTTTTTAGGGTTGATATTATTACGTCGGTTGCGCCTTCGACAAGACGCTCACGGTCGGTGTCTTCAATTCGCAATATGAATTTGCCGTTATCATGCTTTGAAATAAGAAAAGAGTATAGCGCAGTTCTTAGGTTTCCAATATGCATATAACCTGTGGGGCTGGGAGCAAATCTTGTAACTATCATTTTGTTTTCATCCTTTTTAACAGTAAAATGCTTATATAGCGACATTCATTTTAACATAAAATTTAAATTTAGTCAATCTAATTGAGAAAAAATATTTGACACAGGGTGATAAAATATAGTACAATAGCTACAGTAACGTATCGAGGTACACAATATTATGTTTAAAAGTACTTTTTCAAAATATCTAGCTGCGTTTGTTCTTATAATTCTGGTTAGCTTTTTGATGCTGTCCGGCATCATAACGTCAATGATTCAGGAATATGCAAACGAGGATAAGGAGCACAGCCTTATTTCATCAAGTAACGCTATTGCCGAGCACGTTATGGATAAAAAAATTGAAAATGTGAGTGAATATATTGACACGCTATCAGTAGCCGTCACTCCGATAATCAACCTTGATTCGAATCTTAACGTGATTATAACCGACAAAAACGGAAAAATATTTCTTTCTACCATATATTCCGAGCTTGACGAAGACGGTGTTAAAAAGCCGGTAATCAGCGAAAATCTTGGAACGGTTGATATGTCGCTCTTTTTTGAAAAAGCCGACGCAGACGGTGAGCCTTATCTGATTCACAGCGGAACGTTAGCCGGCTTTCTTAAGGAAAGGCATATAGTTTGTGCAAAGCAGATAGTAACAGGGGGGATAGTACGCGGATACGTGGTTACCCTCTCCTCTATGGCGGAGGAGGACAACCTTATAAGTATAACCCGAAGAGCAGTGATAAACAGCTCTGCTTGGGTTATGCTTGCTGCGGTAATTGCGGTTTATTTCATTACCGAAAGAATAATTCAGCCGCTCCGTAATATGACAGTAGCCTCTAAAAGATTTGCAAAAGGAGATTTTGAAACTAGGGTCACAGTTTACGGTGAGGATGAGGTTTCCGAGCTTGGAAATGCTTTCAACAATATGGCTGAATCGCTTGAAAACCTTGAAAAAATGCGCAACTCCTTTTTAGCAAGCGTATCTCACGACCTAAGAACGCCGATGACTACCATATCCGGATTTATTGACGGAATTACCTCCGGTGCTATTCCGGAGGAAAAGCACGAGTATTACCTTGGAGTTATATCTGCAGAGGTGCACCGTCTTTCGCGTCTTGTGTCGCAGATACTTGACGTTTCGAGGCTTGAGTCTGGAGATAGAAAATTTAACTTTTCTGATTTTGACGTTGCAGAGGTTGCCCGTATTATCCTCATATCCTTCGAACAAAAGATAGATGGAAAGCGCCTTGAGGTTGAATTTGATGCGGAAAACGATGAAATGCCGGTACATGCGGATAAGGACGCCGTATATCAGGTAATTTATAACCTTTGCCATAACGCTATTAAATTTTCAAACGAGGGCGGACGCTTCGTTATAAAAATTTCAAGGGCAGAGAATAAAAAAATAAGAATATCAGTCTTTGATGAGGGGCAGGTTATTCCGCGCGAGGATATTCCTATGATTTTCGAGCGATTCTATAAGAGCGATAAAAGCCGGGGGCTTGATAAAAGCGGTGTTGGTCTCGGTCTTTATATATGCAAAACTATCATTGACGCTCACGGCGAAAACATATACGTCGAATCCGAGGAAGGCAAGGGAACGGAATTTTATTTCACGCTTAAAGAAGGCGAATCTCAAAAAAGAAAGAGTATATAGGATAAAAGCGGAGATTTGATTATTTTCGGGAGGAGGAATAAATGTCAAGAGTAATACTGCATTGTGACTGCAACAGTTTTTTTGCGTCGGTTGAAACCGTTCTGAATCCAGAATATAAAAACGTTCCAATGGCAGTTTGCGGTAGCCAGTCTGATAGACACGGTATTGTTTTGGCAAAAAATGAGCTTGCCAAAAAATATAATATTGCAACTGCCGAGACAGTATATTCCGCCAAGAAAAAATGCCCCGGGCTTGTTATCGCAAAGCCACACTATGATGAATATACAAAGTTTTCGAAAATGGCGAACGCGATATACGCTAAATATACTGACGTTATAGAGCCGTTTGGAATAGACGAGAGCTGGCTTGACGTTTCGGCGAGCCAAAAACTGTTCGGCTCGGGTCTTGAGATAGCCGAGTCGATAAGGCGAGAGGTCAAGGAGAGTCTTGGAATAACCGTATCTGTCGGAGTTTCCTTCAATAAGGTTTTTGCAAAGCTCGGAAGTGACTACAAAAAGCCTGACGCTGTAACCGTTATTGATCAAACAAATTTTAAAGATATCGTATTTCCGCTTCCGGTTTCGGATTTGTTATTCGTAGGCAAAAAAACCGAACGCGCGCTTATGACGATGGGAATAAGAACCATAGGTGAGCTTGCGGCAACAAGCAGGGAAATGCTAAATTTACGTTTTGGTAAAATGGGTCAGATGCTTTATAAATACGCTAATGGACTTGATGACTCTCCGGTTGCCGCTTCTGCAGAGGATGCAAAAAGCATAAGCAACGGTTTTACCTTCAGACACGATCTCGTAGGACGAGATGATTGCCGCGTAGGAATAGAATATTTATCTGAGGAAATCGGAAGACGGCTAAGGGAAAACGGCCAGATTTGTTCAACTGTGGTTCTTACTATCAAGGATGAATATTTACGCTCTATACAGCGTCAGAAGCCGCAAAATCCGCCAACAGATATTTCAAGTGAGATAGCAAAGACGGCTTATGAGATACTCATTGAGGGGTGGAGCTCCGAAAAGCCTGTCAGAATGATAACCGTTGCCGCAACGAATCTCCTTCGTCGAGATATGTTGGTGGACCAGATATCTTTTTTTGACAATACGGGAAAAACTCTACGTGAGAAAAGCAAAAAAAGAGAAACTGCCGTAGATAAAATACGGCAGAAATATGGAAGTGATGCTATTTTAAGAGGCGCTGTAATAGACAGCGATATAGGAATATACGACTCTAAAAAGAATAAAAAGCAATAGATTAGGATTTGAACTCCTCGAGAAGAGTCATTCTTTTTGTTGAATACAAATATGCGTTCTCGTAATTATAGAGCTGCTTATATGAATATTCGAGATCGGTATATATACTGAAAATGACAAATGCGTTATAGCTCTCATTTTTTGATAGTTCTGCAGCGCTCAGCAGTCTTTTAACAGCCTCGGTATAATTCCTTTCTTTGATAAGCGCTTTAGCCTCCATATGAAGCCTGTAAACCGGTGCCTCGAAGGTGTGTGTATGATCCATTGTAAGATAGCAGAAAAACTCAAAATCCATACCTTCGTTAAGTGCGCTTTTATATTTTCGGTAATCAAATTCGAGAAGCGGAGCTTGGACGTTTTTTGCGATTGCGACGTATATTGGAATCTGCGCCTCAATATGTAGAGTATTAATTTTCGTATTCTCGCAGCATAAGGAGGATGCATTAAGATTTTTAAGCGCCGACACAAGCGAGCCGTTAGCTACGTTTTTCTTACCAAGCTCAAGATAAGAGCAGGCAAGTATGTAGTTGAGCTCACTGTCCTTTGCAACAAGTGAGTTAATTATATTAATGCAGGCTGTGAAGTTTTTTGCTTCGTACGCGCGATATATCTTTTCTATCTTTTCTTTCTTTTGGTAGAAGAAAAGGTCTTCGTCTTCAGATATGAGATAGGAAACAGGAACACCAAGACCCTTTGCAATATGCTCAAGACTGTCTAACGATGGGGATGCCGTGCCGTTTTCTATGCTGCTTAGCATATTTCTCGTTATTTTATTGCCTGCAATAGCCAACTGTGTAAGTCCCTTTGCTTTTCGCAAGGCCTTTATTTTTTTTCCTAAATTAGCTTTTATCATAATTTATTACTCTTCATCAAAGGCGCTCTGCCTTTTTCTTGTGATTTTTATATCTGCAAGCGGATTATTTCCCATTGCCTCTTCAAGATTTCTGTCAACGACATGTGTGTATATCTGAGTGGTGTTGAGCTGCTCGTGTCCGAGTATATCCTTAAGTACTCTAATATCAACCTTTCCGGTTTGATACATCAGCGTTGCCGCAGTATGTCTTAGCTTATGAACGGAGAGCCCTCGCGCACCGAGTCCGGCGATATCCAGATATTTATACACCACCCACTGAACAGTTTTAGCTGAGATTCTGGTTTGCCGTCCGCTTAGAAAAAAGGCACTGTCCTCGGTCCTTATGTAGCGCGGATTAAGCCGGATGCGGATATAATCGGCAACGGCACGTTTTGCGGCATCGTTTAGATAAATTATCCTCTCCTTGCTTCCTTTACCGAGAACCTTAACGGTTGTAAGTTGTGAATCAAAGCTTTCTACGTTAAGACCTACCAACTCAGAAAGACGCATACCGGTATTTAAAAATAGGGTAATTATCGCGTAATCTCTCACAATCGTTTTAGATTCCGTATCTTTTTTTACCGCTTCAAGTAAGCTGACAGCTTCATCGACCGTGAGATATTTTGGAAGGGTTTTGCTTTTTTTCGGAGCATCTACGTCTGATGTGGGGTTCGAATCAATGTAGTGCCTTTTTCCGTGCGCATAGTGAAAAAATGACTTCAATGAGCTTAGCTTTCTCATACGCGTTGTGGTGTTGTTGGCACGTTCAAACCCTGCAAACATCAGGTAATCTATGATATTTTGGGCGGAAATATCGCTTATTTCGCTTATCGTCATATCCTTAATGCTGATTTTTTCAAATTCCTCCGCATTAAGAGAAAGACCTGTGCGCCTCATCGTCATAAAACGGAAAAAGGTGCGTAAATCAAGCAGATATTCACACACGGTTTTTTCGCTGTTTCCTTTGATTACGGCAAGGTAAGACGCGTAATCGCGAAGGAACTGTGGAAAGGTCTTAAATTCTTCGCTTTTAAACGTAAGAACCGACATAGCGCTACCTACTTTCAATTTTGATTACACTTTTATTATACAAAATAATTTTGAACATTAGTGGATAAACTGTAAACATTTTGTTTTTCCACTTGTTTTTTTATTCTTTTATGATAAAATTATAACAAGTAAATCTGTTGAAAGGGTATTTATGAAATTTCTCAAAGAAAATTCCTACGATATACTCCGTCTATACATAAATCAAATCGGTATCACAATTTTTTCCTTGGTTCTTTATTTTTCAGTAAGTATGCTTGAGGATGAGATTATTTCCCTAAGGCTTAAGGTAGCTATATCGGTTTTTGCTATGTTGTTTTTCTTCGCGTTGCTTTATACTGCCGCATGGGATTGGGGAGCAAAGGATAAGATAAGAGTTGAAAGCGGAAAAATGCAGCTTAATCGCGCAAAGGGTGCTCTGATGGCTCTTTTCGCTAATGCGATAAACTTTTTATTTGCCGGAGTTTGCGTTATTTCTATGTGGCTTTGTATCAAGGGCATGGACGCAATGCTTCCGGTTTCTCAGATATTTAATCTCTTGCTTAGGTTAACGAATGCAATGTACCTTGGTCTTTTGCAAGGCGTTTTTTCGGCATTTGAGGAGCAAGGAAATCTTTATAACCTTCTTCAATCGGTTGGATATTTCATAGCTCCGTTGCTAGCAATTGCTTCAACGCACATGGGCTATGTATTCGGTCTAAAAAATAAACGTATTTTTCCTGTCGCAAATAAGCCTAAGACTAAAAACTAAGTAATAATTTTAAAAACCCCCGAGTATAGTTTATCAAGACTGTATCGGGGGTTTTTATATGCGTATTGTCGTATTGAATTTGCATAAATACAGACGCATTATCAGCGCTGTTAAGGTTATATGTGTAATGCTGTTGTTAATGATAGTATTCGGAGCTGTCGCAGAGGCATATACAGGCTCCGAAAGATATGCTCAAGCACTGCAAGCCGAGAGCGAGATGAATCTAGTAATAATTGATGCAGGGCACGGAGGAGAGGATCCGGGTGCTGTGGGGTACGGTGAAATATACGAAAAGGATTTGAATCTTGAGATTGCTGCCTGTCTTGGAGCTCTGCTTGAAGAGCGAGGGTTCGCAGTTATGTATACCAGAACCGAGGATAAGCTGCTTTATACCGAAGAGGAAAACATTAAGGGGATTAGAAAGATATCAGATTTAAAAAACAGATGTAAAATCGCGGCAGAATATCCAAACGCTATGTTCGTGAGTATACATATGAATTCATTCGGCAACTCTAAGTATTCAGGATTGCAGGTATATTATTCAGAGAGTAATGAACACAGCAGAGTTTTAGCTACGAAAATTCAAACCACCGTTAAGGACTCGTTGCAAATCGATAATGAGCGGGTAGTAAAGCCAGGCAAGAATATGTACATTATGGAAAACGTATCAAACCCTGCCGTGCTTATTGAATGTGGATTTTTAACCAATCCCGAGGAATGTAAAAATCTTTGTGAAAAAGACTATCAAAAAAGGTTGAGTTTGGCAATAGTTTGTGGTATTATAGAATATAAGGAACAGATTTCTTCCTACTAAAATCATAAAGGATGTCTAAATGAAAGCACCTAAAATCACCTTTGTATGCCGTGAATGCGGATATAACAGCATTAAATGGCTGGGAAAATGCCCGGATTGCGAAGCCTGGAGCTCCTTTGATGAAATAGAGCTTCGGGATACGGTGGCATCCCAAAAGAAAACAGGAATAAGCTACGCTGAAAAATTTTCTGAACTTGCTCTTCCAACTTATCTGCGTTCTAAAACGGGGATGTCAGAGCTTGACAGAGTGCTTGGAGGAGGTCTTGTGGCAAGTTCTGTCGTTTTGCTCTCAGGAGAACCGGGAATAGGAAAATCAACGCTGCTTTTGCAAATATCGGCAAATCTTGCAAAATCCCGCACGGTGCTTTACGTCTCTGGAGAGGAATCCAAGGGGCAACTTAAGCTGCGCGCAGAAAGGCTCAAGGTCGTCGCGGATTCGCTTTATCTTTTAACCGAAACGGATATAGACGCAGTACTTGACGAATGCCAACAAATGAAGCCTGATGTAATTATTATCGATTCAATTCAAACGATCTCCTCTATGCGTTTTTCTTCTGCACCCGGCACTATAACGCAGGTTCGTGAGGGAGCTATGTCTCTTATCAATTATGCAAAGAGTACAGGCGCTGCCGTGTTTCTTGTCGGTCACGTAAACAAAGAGGGCGGTATCTCAGGGCCGAAGATACTTGAGCATATGGTGGATGCCGTTCTTTATTTCGAGGGAGAAAGGACGAATTCTTACAGAATAATCCGCGCTATTAAAAACCGCTTTGGCTCAACTAATGAAATCGGCGTTTTCGAAATGGGTGACACCGGGCTTATTGAAATAACAAATCCAAGCGAGGTAATTATAGCCGAGCGTCCCAAAAATACAAGCGGCTCCTGTGCGGGATGCGTAATGCAGGGAACCCGTCCTATCATATCCGAAATACAATCGCTCGTTTCCAAAACATTTTATCCGACAGGAAAGAGAACGGCAGACGGTTTTGATTATAACCGTATGTGTCTGTTAATAGCCGTTCTTGAAAAACGTATGGGACTTAAGTTTTACGAAAATGACGTGTATCTGAACGTTGCCGGTGGTATTCATCTTGACGAGCCAAGCGCAGACCTTTCTATTGCAATGGCACTTATCAGCGGTATTACGGATAAGGTTATACCTGACGACCTCATTGCCTTTGGTGAAATAGGATTATCAGGTGAGGTTAGGGCAGTGTCGCATATAGATTATCGTGTTAAAGAGGCGGTAAGGCTTGGTTTTACCAAAATAGTATTACCTAAGAAAAACATATCACCGGCGCTTAAGGTGCCCGAAGGGGTAGAGCTTCTTGGCGTAAGTAATATTTATCAGGTGTTAATTCATATGCGTTCCAAGGCGAATGATGGCAATATTACTACTTAAATAGAACTTTTTGGCTCTGTTTTGTTCAAATTAGACAAAACAGAGCTTTTATTTTCTACGTAGGACGGTACTTCACTTAAGCAAATAATATTGAAAAACAATGGAATTTACTGTATAATTTACTTAGATGTTTTTTGCGGGGTAACCGTAATATAGCACGAAAAAACAGAATAAGGAGAACTTTCTTATGGAAAAGGTTTATACTAAAAGTATTCGTAACGTTGCCCTCCTTGGACACAGCGGGGGCGGAAAAACTTCATTAGCTGAGTCGATGCTATATATATCCAGATTGACCGACCGTCTTGGCTCCGTGACCGACGGAAATACCGTTTGTGACTTTGACCCGGAAGAAATCAAGAGAGGTTATTCCGTATCGGCGGCTATGGCTCCTATGCTTTGGAACGGTACTAAAATCAATATACTAGACACACCCGGATTCTTCGACTTCGAAGCTGAGGTTAGGCAGTGTGTGCGTGCGGCTGACGCTGCGGTAATTGTTGTTGACGGTAAATCCGGAATACAGGTTGGAACTGAGCTTGCGTGGGACCTTGCGACAGAAGCAGGAATTCCCAAGGCATTCTTTATTAACAGATTTGATGACGGGGAAGCTCGTTTTTATAAGGTATTCGGTGCTATAAGAGAAAAGTACGGTCTTACCGTTTGTCCTATTCAGATACCGATTATTGACGGAGATACCGTTATAGGCTTTGCCAACCTCGTAGAGATGTGCGTTTATACCTTTGAAAAGCAGACCGGTGAATACATCCGCTCGTCAATTCCCGATAAGTTTGCAGATATGTTCAAGGAATACCATAACATACTGCTCGAAGCTATTGCACAAACAAGTGACGAGCTTATGGATAAATTTTTCAACGAAGAGCCAATTTCCCGTGAAGAAGCTCTGCTTGCCATTCACGAAGGTATCATAACCGGTGATATCGTCCCTGTATTCTGCGGAGCAGCTATTAAAAACTGGGGAATTAAAACTCTTCTTGATACTATTGCAGAATCATTTCCAAGACCTATTGCAAGAAAGGTTGAAAAGGTTGTTGACACTGAAGGAAACGTAAGTGATATTGCTATTGATATGGATAGCCCCGACACCTCACTCTTTGTATTTAAGACGGTAGCTGACCCCTTTGTCGGCAAAATGTCCTTTTTCAAGGTAATGAACGGTGAGCTTAGAAAGGATATGGTTCTCAAAAACACCACAACCGGAACTTCGGAGAAGCTCAATAAAATATTTATTATGAGAGGCAAAAAGCAGATTGATGTTGACGCGCTTTCCTGCGGCGATATCGGTGTGACGGCTAAGCTTTCAAATACCAATACAAACGACACTCTTACAACGCTTTCCTCTAACGTTAAATATCTGCCGATAAAATATCCAAGACCTTATATGACGATGGCAATATCTCCGAAGGCTAAGGGAGATGAGGATAAGATTTCATCCGGCATCTCTAAGCTTCTTGAAGAGGATTTGACGATAAAGTACGAAAACAATTCTGAAACCAAACAGCTCACGGTTTCCGGTCTTGGCGATATACATCTTGATATCATTGTTTCAAAGCTGAAGAACCGTTACGGTGCATCCGTTGATCTTTCTAAGCCAAGACTTGCTTACAGAGAAACTATAAAGAAAAAGGTAGACGTTGAGGGTAAGCATAAGAAGCAGTCCGGCGGTTCCGGTCAGTATGGTCACGTAAAGATTACATTCTCACCGGGTGAGGCTGAGGGGCTGACGTTTACCGAGTCTGTATTCGGCGGAGCAGTTCCGAAGAATTTTTTTCCGGCAGTAGAGCAGGGACTTCGTGAGTGTATGCAAAAGGGTGTCCTCGCGGGATATCCCGTGGTTAACCTTGCAGCAAATCTTTATGACGGCTCATACCACGACGTTGACTCTAATGAAATTTCATTCAAACTTGCTGCAGCTATCGCCTACCGTGAAGGACTTCCTAAGGCGCAGCCGGTTATTCTTGAGCCGGTTGGTGAGCTTAAGGTTCGTGTTCCCGATAACTACGTCGGTGACGTTATGGGAGATTTAAATAAGCGTCGCGGCAGGGTAATGGGAATTGAGCCAGCGGAGGACGGAAGTTCAACTCAGACAGTTTTGGCAGAGGTTCCTTTCGCAGAAATGACCGATTATGTTATATCCCTTCGCGCAATGACGCAGGGAAGAGGTAAGTTTGATTTTGATTTTATAAGATATGAGGAAGTTCCCGCGTCACTTACCGATAAAATAATCGCTGAAGCAAAACAGAACTCAAACTAAAATAATTTAAAAGCTCCGATCGTCAATTTTTGTCTGTCGGAGCTTTTCGTGACACCCTTTTGTCGAAAAAACTTGACTAAATCCCTTATTTATGGTATAATAAATCGTTACTTTTGAATAAGGAATAATTTTATGCAGGATATAAAAGAAATTGTTGAAAAAGATTGCCGTTATGATAACATAGTTACCTACGACACCCCGGCATATAAAAAACGTAGACACCGTCTTGGCGATCGCAAGGACGGGAGGAGGGTTCGTACGCTCCCTCCTATGAATTATGTCGTGCCTTACATAATGAAGATGCGTTGCGATGCGCAGAATTATTTTGAAGACGTAATTGATATAACCAACATAGAAAGATATCTTGACGAGAAGCATAGGGAAGGATATACAGATATGACAATCCTTCACGTTATTCTCGCAGCCTACGTCCGTGTTGTTGCTGAGAGACCCGGAATTAACAGGTTTATAGCTGGCCGTAAAATTTATACAAGAAATAACGTAGAGTGCGTTATGACCATAAAAAAGGAGCTGACTCTCGAGTCCCCTGACACATGCATCAAGGTAGAGTTTGACCCAAGAGATAATATATATAACGTATATAAAAAATTTCAAAAGGTTGCTATGGCTTCGGTTGGAAACAGTACTGATTTTGATAAAACAGCTCGCTTTATAACTAAAATACCCGGCTTTATATTCAGAGGAGCTATGGCAATGCTTCGCGGTCTTGATTATGTGGGCCTCTTGCCAAAGGCGCTTATGAAGGTAAGCCCATTTCACGGCTCAATGATAATTACCTCGATGGGCTCGCTCGGTATACCTGCGATTTATCATCACCTTTATAATTTTGGTACACTACCTCTGTTTATTTCATACGGAAGTATATTTGCGGCAGACGCTGTCAAGCGTGACGGAACGAAGGAGAGGCATCATTTCGTTACCTTTAAGGTAGTTACGGATGAAAGAATTTGTGACGGATACTATTACGCTTCTGCTTTTAAAAAAATTAAAAGATATCTTCTTCATCCTGAAGCTCTTGATGATTTTGCAGAAACAGTTGCGGAAGATATAGATTAAAAACAAAAGCCTTTTAAGTACGAAACTACCGATACTTAGAAGGCTTTCTCTTTTTGTTGCAGACACTAGTTGCTTTCATATCCTATGCAATTTTTAATTATTTTGACTAAATCATGAGTTTCGGTTGCACAGTCGAGCGCTAACCATTTATGAACTATCGCAGCAACACCACTCGTAAAAAACTCAAGGTTGTAAATCTTTTCACTTTCGTCGTTTACAAAAAGTGATATTGCGGGATAAAAAATCTTATCATACATTTTTTTATATGTGCGTTGTACTTGAAATAATTGCGGTTTTTGATTTATCAGCTTTAAAATGCGTTTGTTTTCTTTGACAAAATTCAAATAAGAAATCAATAGTTCGTCGGTAATTAAAAAAGCTTCCTCCTTTGATTTTATTTCCAAAGGAGCCCTATTATCGAATGAACTTTTGAATTGCTTATTAAGATTTTCTATCGTTTCTTCCAATAACTCGTATATATTATCGTAGTGTAAATAAAAGGTGGAGCGATTTACGCCGGCTTTCTTAGTTATTTCAGTTACTGTAATAAATTCTATATTCTTCTTTTCCAGTAATGATACTAGGGCTTGATTCATTAGGTTTGCCGTATAAATATATTTGCCTTTATTTTTTTCCATTTTTGGACATCCTCAAATCTGAATTTGCAGTATGTATCATAAAGACTGCACATGCGATTATAAAAATAGAAACAACCCCGCTTAAAATAGGTAAAATTATATTGCGTAACGGCTCATTTTCTTCACCAAAGGTTATAAGCATAGTGTTAGTCAGTGTCACTAAGGAAACGCTTGCTGAGATAAGGCTGATAATTTTGATGCTGGAATAAACGTAGTCTTTTTGTTTAAAATACCTTATACTGTTTAATATTGCGACTGTCAGAGCAGTAAACGTGTATGTTGCAAGCGTGATAACGGTAATTTCATGGTGTTTTATGCTGTGGTTGTTAATCAAGATAAACATCATTATTGCAACTACTAAATTTATTAAAAACAAAAAGTATCCGCAGGCGCGCATAACTATCATTTTTGAGCGCAGTTTCTTTTGGGGGGCGCTTTGTGCAAATACAAAAATGCGCGCTATTGAAAGCAATCCGTAATATACAGACATAACGAAGAACCATGCCGAGGAATAAGCCCTGCTTATTATAAATAAAAAGATTGAATAAGCAACGTTGAAAACAAGAGACAGTAGTAAAAATGATTTTACTCTGAAGTGGCTGTCGTTTTTAAATTTTTCTATAACGCAAGATAGCATTTTAATTTTCACTTGCTATTTCGTTTGCAAGATTGATAATATCTGTTGCATATTTGTTTTTAGATTTTGTCAGTATTTTTTGATAAAGCGGATAATTAACGCTTACACCCAAAATGCCCAAACATCCGATTGCGATTCCAACGCCCATAGTTAAAGATGAACCGGAACCAATCACTCCCATAGCTAAGCACATTGCCGTTCCAAATATAAGCGTCGATATAATGCCAAACGAGAAAGCAAAAATTTTAGCAGGATTTTTAGCTTTAGCATCTAATCTTTTCAAAGCTTTAATCTTTGCGCTTTGTTTGGGGGCATAATCATTTGCAATTTTTTCTGCGTAAATTTTATCAGTGTTCATTATGATTCTCCTTAAATGTATTGTTGTTATTTTTGCTCAAGCAAGATTATTATAACATAAATAAAAGAGAAAAACCACAACAAAAAGTGTCACCAATGTTTATTTGAGTTATAAAATAGGGGAGGGGATCGCCCCCTCTTTCACTTTGCAAAAAAAAAGAAACAGTATACCAGAATGGTTATACTGTTTCTTTGGCGGAGAGAAAGGGATTCGAACCCTTGAAACCGTATTAGGGTTTACACGATTTCCAGTCGTGCGCCTTAGACCAACTCGGCCATCTCTCCAAGACCATTACATTATAACAGATGTGTATATAAAAGTCAAGATGTTTTTTTCACTTTTGAAAGTTTTTTATTTTTAACACTTGACAAAATTTGCTTTAGTACATATAATATTACTATATGTTTATTTTAGGAGTATAAAAATGAGTTTAAAGGTTTTAAAGTTTGGCGGTTCTTCGCTCGCTGATGCTTCTCATTTTCGGGCAGTCGCCGATATTGTAAAGGCGGAGCCTAATAGAAGGTACGTTGTTGCATCTGCACCCGGTAAGAGAATGAGTGGCGACGCTAAGGTTACCGACCTTCTGTATAAGTGCTATGAGCTCGCTACAAACGACGAGGATATCACCGAGGTTTTTGAAGAAATCAAAGGACGCTATAATGATATAATTGCTGACCTTGGTATAAAGCTTGATCTTACCGAAGCATTTGAGAAAATTCGCATGTCCTTGCTTCATAGCACGGGACGCGACTATATTGCATCGCGCGGCGAGTATCTTAATGCTATGATACTTGCAAAGTATCTTGAGTTTGATTTCGTAGATGCAAAGAAGGTTATCTTCTTTAAGGAAGATGGAAGCTTTGACTCCGAAAAAACAAACGACGTGCTCAGTGAGTATCTTTCCAAGCATGAATATGCGGTAATTCCTGGCTTTTACGGCTCTATGCCTAACGGAACTATAAAAACATTTTCTCGCGGTGGCTCGGATATAACCGGCTCTATAGTTGCAAGAGCAGCATCTGCTACGCTTTATGAAAACTGGACAGACGTTTCCGGCTTTCTTATGGCAGACCCAAGATGTATAGACAACCCTAAGCCCATTGATAAAATTACATATAAAGAGCTAAGGGAGCTTTCTTATATGGGTGCTACGGTGCTTCACGAGGATGCTATATTCCCCGTGAGGTATTCAAAAATTCCGATTAACATTCGTAATACAAACCGACCGGCTGATAAAGGAACCTTCATAGTTCCTCAAACCGATGAGGTTAGCGGCGATGTTATAACCGGAATAGCAGGAAGAACAGGATTTTCCACGATTACTATTGAAAAAGATATGATGAATGCCGAGCTTGGAATAGGCAGACGCGTTCTTCAGGCGATTGAGGATAACGGAATATCCTTTGAGCATTTTCCTTCCGGTATCGATACGATGTCAGTCGTTGTTTCTACAAAAGAGCTGCATGATAAACGCGCAGACATTATGTCAGATATCTGCAAGGCGGTAAATCCCGAAAATATATTCGTTGAAGAAAATCTTGCGCTTATTGCTGTCGTAGGACGAGGTATGGTAAAAGCAAAGGGAACAGCAGCTCGCATATTTACATCTCTTGCAAACGCAGGCGTCAACATCAGGATGATTGACCAAGGCTCTTCTGAGCTTAATATCATAGTCGGCGTTGATTCTAATGACTATATAACAGCTTTGCGTGCAATTTATTCTGAGTTTGTAAAGTAAGATTCATCTAAAGGCGAAAACTTTTCGTTTTCGCCTTTTTTATTGTTAGCACAAAACAAAAAACAATCGACGGCTTTACTAAAAGCCGTCGATTGTTTTTTATTTAAAGTAGGGAAGAGTAGAATATTACTTAAGATTTGCGAGGATATCCTCAACCCAAGCCTTAACCTTTGCCATTTCCTCTGCAGGCACATTCTTTAAGAACTTAAAGGGCAGACCTCCGTTAACAAAGAGAATCTTATCTTCCATAACGTTAGAATCGTTGGTTTTTGCCATTTCTACGATTTTTGCAGCGTTTTCCGGAGTTCCGTCGATAATAAACGCAATATTCGCGCTGGTGCTCTTCTTTATAGATCTCATAAATCTTCCGAAATCATCGGGCATATCAGGCTTTGCAGTTGCAACTACAACAATGAGCCTTTCACCGTCGCATGGGTAAGCCGGCATAATGGTATCCGTTGCTTTATCAGCGTTAATAAGCTTAGTAACCTCGTCTGCAATTGCAAGAAGCTTGCCTTTGTTAGTTCGTGTAAGAACGCGCATTCTCATAATTAGTTTCCTCCAAAATGTTATATATGGATATTTTAACATATATTATCATTAAAAGCAAGAATATTTTGTAAACATCACTATGGCGGCAAAATATTTATTTAATCGGCAGAGAAGAGCAGTGTATAGGAGACGCGAAAAGCCTCCGAAATATTCAGATATTCGTAATTTTCATAGTATTGAATATTAATTGACGACTTACCTACATCGTGATATAATGGTGTAAAATCTTATGAAAGGTAAGTAATAGTTATAGTTCTTCACGGCTAAAAGGGAAACACTCAGCCGTATATTTTTACACACCTACAATTATACAAAATGGATTGCCGTTTTTGTGTAAAGAAGGATGGGAAGAAAGTGAAAATCTGCTTCCAAGTTGAGTGCAATGAAACTTGGCAGCAGATTAAACTTTCAACACAAAATATTTGCTTCTTTGCACAAAATAAACATTTTGTAGTCGCCCCGAGGACACGACGGATCGTAGCGACCCGCAAGGGAATTCGCGACCGCACTTGTGCGTAATTGTAGACAAAGGGGAATATAAAGCCTAAAACAAAAGAGACATAATATATACGTAGTGTTTGCGCTATGTATAGTTATGGCTCTTTTTCTTATTCTATCGACAAAATCAAGCTAAAAGGAAAACTACGGCTCAATGAGCACTTTCCATTCCCTCATAAAAGTAAAATAAGCATTTGGTGTAATTATCAGTTGCCTAAATGGTGCGAGCTTATAAAAGAAAGCGAAAGTATGGTTGCTTTTCGTTATCGTTTCTGTTTCTCTTTGCGTGTCAAAGACGAAAAAGAGGGTACTTTCACAATCTTTGAAAGCTACAACGGAGATTTTAAAGAGCAAAGACA
>JAZORD010000019.1:0-2393 GCA_045656445.1 Eubacteriales bacterium
TCTGTCAAAACTTCACTATTTACAAAATACCCTGTTTGATGCTATAATGAAACTGCCATAATAAAAACAGAAGTTATAACGCCTTATTGAATTTTGCATATAGACAAGGAGAAAAATAAAATTATGAGCGCAAAGGTTTATTTTTCAAAAGTGATAACACCTGAAAAGGTGCTCGAGCTTTACAAAATGCTCGGTGTGGAGCTCGGCGGAAGAGTCGGCGTGAAGCTGCATTCGGGCGAGAAAGGTAACCAGAATTTTCTCGGTCCTAATTTCTGGAAGCCGATAATAGATTACGTTGGCGGCACGGTCGTTGAATGTAATACAGCGTATCAAGGCGAGCGAGACACTACCGAAAAACACCTTGCGCTTATGTCGTATCATGGTTGGGACAAGCACTTCCCCGTCGAAATTCTGGACGGAAGCGTAGACGACCTTAAGCTTGAAATCCCACAAGGCAAGGTGATACACGAAAACTACGTAGGCGGAAAAATCCAAAACTACGACTCGATGCTCGTTCTTTCTCATTTCAAGGGGCATCCGATGGGCGGCTTTGGCGGCGCTATAAAACAGCTTTCAATTGGAGTGGCTTCCTCATACGGAAAGGCTTACATTCACGGTGCCGGAAACACCGAAAATTTCTGGAATACCGAGCGCAATCTTTTCCTTGAATCGATGGCAGACGCAGCGTCAAGTGTAATCGAATATTTCGGTGGCAGGCTCGCTTACGTCAACGTGATGAAAAATATGAGCGTTGACTGCGACTGCTGCGCGGTAGCTGAGGACCCTTGTATTGCGGATATAGGCGTATTAGCGTCACTTGACCCTGTCGCTCTGGACCAAGCGTGCGTCGACCTTGTTTACTCCTGCTCGGACTCCGGCCGCGCTCATTTTATAGAGCGCATCGAGAGCCGCAACGGCATCCATACCATCGAAGCGGCAGCGGAGCTCGGTTTTGGCACAAGAGAATATGAGCTTATCGAAGCCTGAGGGCCTAGTCAATTAAATCCATTGACAAAAAACGAGCCTTATGGTATAATAAACCCCGCGGGACGCTCTTGTAAGGAGCGTCTGGCTTAGGCAGAGCCTGACATTTTGCGCTGCAAAAGCCGCGAGAACATTGGCATAACACAGGTCGTGTTGCAACACGACTAAAAAGACAAGGTCTTTTCACAAGCCACAAGGCTTGTGTTTCTGTGGTTATGTTATAATATGCGATGCTTAATTTAAAATAAAGGGAGATATAAAATGGAAAGACTTGAAAAAGCATTAGACGCAGTCATAAACTGGGCTACGACTTCCGGAATACGTCTTGTTATAGCTCTGGTAGTTTTGTTCATTTCCTTTAAGTTGATTAACTTCTTTTCCAAAAAAATCTTATTGGCAACAGAAAAGAAGCACTTAGACAAGACCATTTCCAAAACAATAGCTTACATATTCAAAATAGGTATGAAGTGTCTCGTTGCGGTCTGCCTTGTCGGCTTTGTGGGAATTGATACCAGCGGAATTACCGCGCTTATTACTTCTCTCGGTGTTTGCGCAGGTCTTGCTGTTAACGGAGCTCTTGCAAACCTTGCCGGCGGCGTTCTTATAATTATAACCCGTCCCTTCAAGGTAGATGATTATATTGAAGCGCAAGGGTACTCCGGCACCGTTGAGGAAATCCGCATCACAAGCACAAAGCTTGTCACCTCTGACAACAAGGTTGTTTATATTCCCAACGGGGCTCTTTCCAGCGGTAATATTGTAAACTATTCGGAAAAGGATATAAGAAGAGTTGAGCACACCTTCTCTATCAGCTATTCGGACGATTTTTCAAAGGCAAAGGCTATTATATCCGAAATTTGCGACGAGCACGAGCTGGTTCTCAAGGATCGCGCAATTACAGTAAGAGTTAGCGCTCACAATGCGAGCAGCATTGATATCGTTACGAGAGTATGGGTAAAATCCGAAAACTATTGGACCGTACACTTTGACCTTCTTGAAGCGGTTAAAACGGCATTTGATGAGAAAGGAATTGAAATTCCCTTCAATCAGCTCGATGTCCACGTTAAGCAATAAAAAATCTAACGGAAGCTTCCGTTACGAAACATGGGTCTGTCTCATTAAGAATTAAGGAAATTCAATGAAAAAATTGAGAAAACACGTTGTGAATTGTGATTTAGGCAAATTCTTAATGAGAACAGAACCGGGGGCGAACGGATTTAGAGCAGAAACTGTCGTTCTCCGCCCCGAAGGTGTATATACATAAACCGAGAGGAAGGAAACGGCAATAGAATAAAAAACAATTAAAAACGAGGAAAACCGCAGGTTTTCGACCTCAGTGTTCCTCGTTTTTTCACATAATGTCAAAGAGGTACTGTGTTTTTTTCACAATACCTCTTGTTTTTTATTCG
>JAZORD010000020.1:0-7452 GCA_045656445.1 Eubacteriales bacterium
CTTCACGTTCGCCTATTGCGCGGTCAAGAATTCTTTTTGAGCTGGAGCGGAATATCGGCTCATCCTCATCACAGGAAAAACAAGAGCTTATCCCGCGTCTTGCCGTAGACACGAATTCTCTGTATGATATAAGTATTTGTCTGTTCTTTTCGTCATAGCGCACCTCAAAGCTTCCCCCTTTCCTGTATCATTGCGGCTTTTAAAAGACGGTGCTTTTCAGTCACCCGCCGCTTTCGATTAAGTATACCATACCTAAGGGTTGATGTCAAGAATATAGAAAGAGAGGCTTTTTTATTTCAGTCTCACAACAATTGTAACACTACAAGTAAAAAAGCGTAAATAACCAAGAATATATTGACAAATTGCGAACTAAATGTTATAATATTTAACATAATATTTTAATTTATATTTAAAGTACCGAAACGGAGTAGGGAAATGTATTTGACTGCCATTTCATTTATCATAATTTCAATAACCGTACTTAACGTTTTTTTTCAAGCCAGAAGGAGCTATAAAAGCGGACTCAGCAAGTCGCTTGCGAGCTTTGCTCTTTTGGTTTTTTGTTCGTTCTTGAGTGCAATAGTTGCCGTTTTGTTGACCGGTATAGCAGAAGATATTGCTGTTCCTCTTATCAGCGAAAGCGGTATATATAAGTCTATAAAAGAGTCATATGGCGCCGCAGTGTCAATCGTCTTCATCCTGTTTAAGATGATTTTCTCATTCGTTATTTACCTACCCGTGTTTTTGATTTTAAGACTCATTTGCGGAATTGCAGTCTCTGTAATTTTAAAGGCTACTACGAAAAAGGGGGCGCGTAAGATTACCGATTATGAGAAGGAGAACGAAGAACTTTACGTAAAGAAAAATAAGAAGCTTGCCGCGTACGTAGGTGCGGTCAGCGGTTTTCTGTGTACAGTAGTTATGCTTATGCCGATAGTAGGAGCACTTAAGACTGCGAAGGACGTCGTTGCTACTGTAGACCATTTTGTTCCGGAATCGGCTATAAGCGAAAGTCAAATAGTCAACGAAATTAATTTTTATGCCGACGATATTTCAGTTTCGGTGCTGTACGTGTGCGGTGGAGAGCTTTTGTTCGACCTTTCCACAATCACTTTCCACTCGGGTAAGACAACCAACCTCAAACGGGAGATAGAGATAATAAACAGCTTTGAAGTTTCTGAAATACAAGAAATTATGTATTCGCTTGCCGAAATGGATTCAAACGGCATAGACAGGGTGCGCGCCCTGCTTGACAGAATTAACGAATCCCTGATTCTAAAAGAGGTTCTCGTTGCTTGCGTGACCGAGGCGTCGGAAGCGTGGTCGAAAGGTGAGGATTACCTCGGGACGCAAAGACCGAGATTTGCGGATCACCCATCAATAGACGTATTTATGGACGAGTTATTTGCGGTCTTGGCTACCTCAAGTGCTGACACTATTGATGCGGATATAGAAACACTCACAAATATAGCAAAGATCGTATATGACTACGAGAGCATTTTCTCATCGGGAGATTACACCGTTATGATGGGTGCACTGGCGGGAGACGGTATTCTTTCTAAAATCAGAACGGAGCTCAACGCAAACTCTCACATGCAGTCGCTTCTTTATGCAGTCGATAACATAACTATGTCAATTATTGCAGATGAGCTTAGTAACACGCTGAAATACGGAGATGCGGATACAGAGCTTCTTTACGAGGAGTTTACTGATATTCTTACCTCTAGCGCGCATCTTTCGGGATCTGCAAGGACCACTGCCGTTTCGAGGGGGATGAAGGAAAGCCTTGAGGACTTCGGCGTGAAGGTTCCGGATGCGCTTACCGACAGTATTGCAAATATGATGATAGGCGGACCGGGCTCTGAAGGCGGAAAGGTTAACCTTGGAGACGTCCAAAGCTTCTTCGGAGGATATACGGAAGCAATGGACAAGTTTAATAAGTAAAAATTCGCCAAGGATTTACATAAAAGGAGAGGACGATGAGCGAAATAATCTATATAGCTTCGGGGTGGGTGCTGTTTTTCCTCCTTGTAGTTGCATATACACTTCTGATATCCGACGTATTACCGAGGTGCTTTTTGAGAGTACGCTACGCATATGCATCAAGCCTAGGCAGGGGACTTAAAAAATACGTATATCCAAACGGAAGAGGAGTTCTCTACGAGCCGCATCCTTCGATGAGAAAATATGTAAATAAATATTTGCTTTTTGTATCGGATGGCTACAAATATTTGAAATGCAGCTTCGATGGAGGCGTAAATAATATACGCTACAGCGTGGTTATGATAAATAACAGGGATAAGGTAATTGACGTTCTTTGTGTTGAAGAGGAGCCAAAGCTCATTGGCGAGAGCGATATGCTTTTACTTCATCCGGACACCTCTTACGTTGCGCTGGTGCTCGATTCGGTCAACGGCTGTGAAAACGAAAGAGTATTTTCTTACGTAAGAACTTGGGGCGTTATTTTATACTTTTTCTCCGTGTCACTGATGAGCATTTTGGCAATGTTTACCTTTAAGACGGTGGCAGAGAAAATCGTAAAGGAGAGCTTTGGCATTGTTCTTACGAACAGCTCATCTCCCTTGTATTTTATACCGTTTGCTTTGATTGTTGGCGGTCTGGCTGTTACCGTGTTTTTGCTCAGTGCTGCGAGGAAGGGAATAATGGTGATTTCGAGTGAAGGAAAATAAAGTTTATTTCAAGAAAGGCTTTTACAACCAAAAGCAGATTGAAGGTTTCCCGACTCTGAAGCAGTTTATTCTTGTTGAGCGTGGCGGAAAAAGATGTCTGCTTCTTAGATTCGCAAATGAAACCGAGCTGACGGTCGACGGGATGAAATTTGAGTTGACTCAGTTTAACGCAACAGGCGAAGTTGTAAGCAAGTCTAAGGTCGAGTACACAAACATGCGTTTTTGCCCCGAGCAGACCTACGCGGCGCAGAGGGGAATCGTTGTGAAAGACAATTGCGTGGATTTTAGGATTGATATTATACACGTAGTTTCGAATAAGTACAAATATGTCCCGAGACACGGTCAAGCCGTTGCAACTTATGATATAAGAGGGTACGATAGCTTCTCCTCGGCATCTCACCGTCACGCTACAAGGAAGATAAAAACAACCGGTATAAGACCCGCCGTTTACAGATTGGTTGCAGCGCTTTCGCTGGTGCTTGTAATTCTTTCCTGTTGCTTTGTTTTCTTCAGAAAAAGCGACGAGGACGGCGGCATGTTCGGACTTGCCGATGCGGTTATAGCAGAAGAAAATTATATACTTTAATTCCGATAATTCATTGGAGTCAACGATGCTTAAATATAACGACATAATTTCTAGGCTTTCGGACGAGCAGAAGGTGAGAATTCTTACCGGTGTCGGAAATTTATCCGGTAAGGATCTCAAAATTCTTGGGATTCCGAAAATAAAAATTGCCAATATCAAGGACTATGGCAGAGAGCTTTATCCTCACGCAAACAGTCTAGCACATTCTTGGGATGACGGTCTTTGGCAGGACGTCGCGAAGGAAAAGACGGCGTATATGCTTGACGACGGGGTTGATTTTGCTATAGTTCCGGGTGCGAAAATCAAGCTTTCGCCATATAGGAGAGAGATAAGCGAAGATCCCTATCTCGCCTCAAGAATGTCCGCGGCGTTTGCAAAGGGAGCATCTCTTTGTAATATGCATACTGCCGCATCGGGCTACTACTTAACAGGGGGAGACGCCGAATGGATGGATGTTGAGCCAAACGAGAGGATTTTGCAGGAATTCGTGGTCAATCCTTATATGAGGGCAATTCGGAATGGCGGAAGCGAAGCGGTGGTGACGGATAAACGCTTTCCAAATGAGAAATACGAAAATGCTTGTGCTTATATCCAAGAGAAAGCGGTGGGAAATGTTCGTTTTCTGATATGCGATAAGGCGACAGAGGCAAATACCGTTGATTTGATTTCACGGGGAATCGTGTGTCTTGAGGCGTCTGCGAATTCGCTCGAGAGCGCAATGACAAGATACAAAAAGCTTATTCAGCAAATAGATCGCAACGAGGGCGCGTCCGACGATCAGCTAAAGGATGATATTGACAATCTCGTTGCAATATCAAACGAAAAGGTGGATGCCGCGCTTGACACGGCGCTCGATTTCGTTTTCAGCTGCGCCAATGCCGAAAAGTGCGGCGAGGAATTTCGTTCAAAAAACGAGGACACGTCGTTTTTGGCAACACTGAAATCCTCGGTGCTTATAAAGAATGAGGGTGACACGCTCCCTCTCGACAGAGGTGTGCGCTACGCCGTTGTAGGCGCTGCCGTATGTGGAGACGGTAGCCCGGATAGCTTTGAGAACAGATTTGTTTCAGGTCTTTCAAGCCGCGGATACAGTATCTCGGGATTCGCTCGCGGATACGACAAGAAGGATTATTTCAATACCGACCTTGTAGATGAAGCCGTGGCACTTTGTGACAAGGCAGACACGGTCATTCTTTTCCTTGGATTTGGGTACAAAGAGGAAAAGCAAATACCGAAAACCGAAAATCTTACCCTTCCAGCAAATCAGCTTTATCTTGCCGACAGGCTTTTGAAAAAGAACCGCAAGATAATTGCGGTAATATCCTCAGGGCATGCTCCGGATATTGAGTTTACAAGAGCTTTTGACGGTATAATTCTCGCGCCCCTTGAGGTGAAACACAGTGCTGACGCGCTTGTGAGAATAGTTGTCGGTGAATATAATCCCTCAGGAAAGCTTGCCTATACCCTGTATGCCGGAAGCGAGGGTGCGTTTTCCAAGCGTAAGGTTTACAGAAATCATTACGGTATGAAAAGCGGACCGTTCGTCGGATACAGATATTATGACACGGCAAATATGCGAGTGGGATATCCGTTCGGCCACGGACTTTCCTATACCAACTTCAAATATTCATCCCTCTCGGTTACAGATGGGCACGTAGTCTTTACCGTTGAAAACATGGGAAACGTCCGCGGTATTGAAACGCCGCAGGTCTACGTCGGAATAAAGAGATCTAGCGTTCTAAGACCGAAAAAAGAGCTTTGCGGATATGCCAGAGTTGATCTTATGCCGGGTGAAAAAAGAACGGTTGAGCTTGAGATTGAAATTCCAACTGTCTATCAAAGCGGCAAGGAGCTCACTGAGGGCGGCGTTTATACGGTAAGCGTCGGTGCATCGGTCTCTGATATAAGACTTACCGTTGACACGGAGGTTGCCGGTGTGACGCTGGAAGGCGACAGAGAGAGACTGTGTGATTATTTGCAGACGGTCACAAACGTGAAAGAAGATAAATTTACTTTGGAGGCAAAATACGGTTCTATGAAAAAGTCCATTAAAAATATACTCTTTGGAATTGGAGCTATCGCCCTTGCTGTAAGCGTAGCGGTCTTCAATTCGCTCTCAAAAAAACCAGCGCTCTTTCTCAGCGTTATCTCGGGAATCCTTGCGGCATCCGCCGTTGTGTTCTTTATCATTGAGGCGCGTGACAGGAGCAAGGCTTATAAGGCTGAGAGGCGGGCGATAGATGAGGCTAACAAGGAATATTTCGACGGCGCGGAAGAGATTCCCGTGCTCTCTACAAATCAGATGTTTGTTGATGAGTTCGATACTTCAAAGGAAGAAAAAGAGATAAAAGATACTATTGAAACCGAAACCCAGAGCGATTATTCAGAATACATTAACAGCTCGTTTATGATAAATGATGCAGTCAGTGAATTCACAATCTTTGCCGCCGAAAGAGGCTTTAAGCTTTCCACGGGATTTGCCGAAAATCTTCTTGCATCCATTATGACCACAAAGCTCATAGTTACAAACGGAATGAGCGCAGATGATTTTAACGACTTTATGATTATACTTTCCGAGTATTTTGGAACAGAGGTTTTCGTAGATGAGCAGCCCGATATGAGTGAGAACGGACACAGCCTGTTCTTTAGCGCGGATTCAAACGGAGATTATCTGAAAAAGAACGTGCTTCTCGCTCTCGATGCAGCAAAGGCAAGACCGGAGGCGGTATACTTTGCGGCGTTAAATAACGTAACAGCAGCGGGATTTGCGGAATACGTTCTTCCGTTCTCGAAGTATATGCAGTCACCTAAGAAGAAAAATCAAATAGATATCTATAACGACCGCGGAACCAATATCGGGTACAATATTCCTGCTAACCTTTGGCTTGTGATAAATCTTTCCGATACCGAGAGCGTAGAAAATCTGCCTCTTGCGTATATGCGATTCGCTTCTGTGCTTGCTCATGGTTATTCAAAATGTCCTTTAGCCGAAGCGCTTACCGTTTCACACGGCTTCAGCCGCTATCAGATTGAATACATACTTGAAAAGCAGGGCTCGAAAAACGAGATACCTGAGGAAGTTTATAAGAAGATTGATAAGCTTGAGAAGTACGCGTTTGAGCTCGCATCCTATAGCATAGGAAATAAGCTTTGGCTCACGGTTGAAAAATATAACAGCCTGCTTCTGTCGATCGGAGCAGAGCTCAACGAGGCTCTCGATTTTGTCTTAGCCGTAAAGATTTTGCCCTCCATGCTCTCCGCTCTCAAAGAAAAGCTGACCGACGACGACAAAACTCCGGCAGAGATGATAGAATTTATCTTCGGAGAGGAATACTTGTCTGCTTCCAAGGAACTTTTGGATAGTGTAACCGAGGTTAATGCTCGAAAAGCAGAGATTGAGAGGAAGGCAGCAGAACAGGCGGCAGCAGAGATCGCTAAGAAGGAAGCCGAGGAGCGTGCCGCAGCAGAGCTTGCCAAGAAGGAAGCCGAGGAGCGCGCTGCAGCAGAGCTTGCCAAGAGGGAAGCCGAAGCACTTGCAGTAGAGGAATCGGCAAAAAACGAATCCTCTGATGAAAAATCAGAAGATAATGCTGAAATCGAAAATGAAATAGCCGCAGAATCGGCGGAAAACACCGAGCCTGCAACTTCTGCTGATGAGGAAACAGAGAGTCCTTCCGAAGAAAATGAAGGGGAACCTACTGTAGTAGCAGAGTCTGTCGAAGATTTTTAAAGTGAAAACCAATACGCAGCCGAACCTGCCGAGACTTCGGAATCCCAAGAAACTCAAGACACAAATATCGAATAAAACAGTATAAGGAGTATCACCGATGATACGCTTTGATTATATCGGCAGCTTATTTAAGCTTCCCGAATTTCTCACGTCTAGGATCGCTATACTGATCTACGTTCTCTTAATGCTTTTTGCGGTGGTGATCGTAGTCATATCCCTTATGATGAGGGAAAACGGCTCGCGTGCGGCAGAATATAAAATAGTTGGAGATTTGAATGCGGCACCGGACGTTTCCGCCGCTGCGGACATCACAAAATCCGACGGAAGCGATACTGAAGGATTATCGAGATTTTGCATGCTCAACGAGATAGAGGAAAAAAGGAGCGAGTACGGGAAGTTCAAATACGATAAGAACATCACGCTGATGCAGCTATGCGAGGATTTTC
>JAZORD010000021.1:0-15868 GCA_045656445.1 Eubacteriales bacterium
ATCGACTTAAATGCCCCCTCGATAATATGGTGGGAATTCGTTCCGGAAAGCTGCCTTACGTGAAGATTAATTCTTGCCTCGTGAACGAAGGATTTGAGAAACTCCTCGCAAAGCTCGGTATCAAAATCTCCCACGCGATACGAGGGAATATCAAGCGCATATCCGAGGTAGCTCCTTCCGGATATATCAACAGCGGAAAGTATGAGGGCCTCGTCCATGGGCAAAATTCTGTCACCGTAACGCTTTATTCCTCTCTTATCGCCAACCGCCTCAAGAAAAGCGCGTCCCAAACAAATTCCGACATCCTCAACCGTGTGATGATAGTCGACGTCAACGTCGCCTACGCAAAAGGCGTCAAGGTCGTAGTGCGAGTGCTTTGCGAAAAGAGTGAGCATGTGGTCAAGAAAAGCGCACCCCGTGTTAATATTTGACCTGCCTTGACCGTCAAGCAAAAGGCGAAGCTTTATATCGGTTTCAGCAGTTTTGCGGGATATTTCGGATACTCTCATTGTCTTTTCTCCTTTAATATTTTTTCTATTTCTGAAAGCAGGATATCCATATCGTCACGTGTTCCTACAGTGATACGGTTATATTCTTTAATTCTTTCCTTGCCGAAGTGGCGAACGAGTATTCCAGCCCCCCGCAGCTTAAGGTAAAGCTCCTCGCCGGATATATCGGGGGAGGTGGCAAACAGGAAGTTTGCTTTTGACGGAAGAACGGAAAAGCCGAGCGCCTCAAGACGAGTTTTTGTGTATTCGCGGTTTTCTTCTATTATTCGACAGTTATCCATATAATAAGAGTTATCAAGAAGCGCCGCTGTGCCTGCTGCGGCAGTCATTCTGTTGACGTTATATGGATTGGTTGAATACTTTATGGTATTCATATCTCGTATAAGCGCGCTACTTGCAATACCGAAGCCAAGCCTTGCCCCCGCCATTGAGCGCGACTTTGAAAAGGTCATCGTCACGATGAGATTGTCATATTTATGAACGAGCGGCACTGCACTTTCCGCACCGAAATCAACGTACGCCTCGTCAATTATAACAATATTGTCAGGGTTGGTTTTTACTATTTCTTCGATTTCAGAAAGAGGCAGGGCTATTCCCGTCGGGGCATTGGGGTTTGCTATCACTATATTTTTACCGATTCCAACGTAATCGCGAAAATCAACTCTGAAATCATTAGTCAACGGAATCACATCGTACGGAATTCCGTTAAGCTCGGCAAAGACGGGATAAAAGCCGTAGGTTATGTCAGGGAATACTATCGGATGCTCTCTGTCGCAAAACGCCATAAAAGCAAAATTCAATATCTCGTCTGAGCCGTTAGTCATAAGCACCATATCCCGACTGACGCCATACAGCTCAGCGCATCTTGACGCAAGCTCGTAGCACTCCGGGTCAGAATACAGTCTTATTTCACGCGCCTCACGCGATACGGCATCAATGACCAACTCCGATGGCGGAAAGGGCGACTCATTAGTGTTTAGCTTTATGTATTTTTTATCCTTCGGCTGCTCGCCCGGCACGTATGCGTCAAGCGAGGAATATTTTTCGCTAAAAAATCTGCTCATCGGTAATTACTTCTCCTCAAAGCGAATAGTTGCGCTTTTTGCGTGAGCATCAAGACCTTCTTTGTTAGCAAAGTAAGCAACCTTTTCTGCAACGCGGGAAAGAGCATCCCTCGTATAATATGTAAACTGAGAGGTCTTTACGAAATCCTCAACGCCGAGAGGTGAGGAAAACCTCGCCGTTCCGCTTGTGGGAAGCGTGTGGTTTGGACCTGCGAAATAATCTCCGAGCGCCTCCGGGCAATGCTTACCCATAAAGATTGAGCCTGCATGCTTGATTTTATCAAGATAGTCAAAGGGATTGTCAACACACAGCTCAAGATGCTCGGGCGCAATTTCGTTGGCAATATCTATCGCAAGCAAAAGATTGCCCTCTGCGACTATTATTTTGCCGTTATTATCTATAGACGCTCTTGCTATTTCATATCTCGGCAAAGCCGGAAGCTGTTTTTCAAGCTCACAGCTGACAAGCTCAGCAAAGGCGTAGCTGTCGGTGACGAGAACGGCACTTGCCATTCTGTCGTGCTCTGCCTGTGAAAGCAAATCTGCTGCAACGTACCGCGCATCGCATGTGGAATCGGCAACAACGAGTATCTCGGATGGACCTGCTATCATATCAATAGAAACCTTACCGAACACCTGTCGCTTTGCCTCAGCAACGAAGGCGTTGCCAGGTCCTACAATTTTGTCAACCTTCGGCACAGATTCTGTTCCGTAAGCAAGCGCCGCAACCGCCTGCGCGCCGCCCACCTTGAATATTCTGTCAACCCCTGCAATTTTCGCTGCCGCAAGTATAACGGGATTTACCTTTCCGTCCTTTGTCGGCGGAGTAACCATTACTATCTCAGAGCAACCCGCGATTTTTGCGGGTATTGAATCCATAAGAACGGTTGAAGGGTACGCAGCCGTGCCGCCGGGAACGTAAAGTCCGACCTTTTCAATAGGCGTGACCTTTTGTCCTGTCACGACTCCGTCCTTTTCGTTTATCACGAAGCTGTTTCTGACTTGCCGCTTATGAAAGGCTCTGATATTATCTGCCGCCTCTTTTAATATTTCAATAAACTCCGCGTCTACCGAAGAAAAAGCCTCGTTTATCTCCGCCTCTGATACCTCAAGAGCATCAAGGCTTGCCTTATCGAATTTTTCGGAATATTCAAAAAGTGAACGGTCACCGTTTTTTATTACGTTTTCTATGATTTCGGAAACGACGTCCTCGACGTTTGCCGAGATGTTTTCTCTTTTGAAGATTTCGCTGCTCGCGACCTCGCCGTACTTATAAATTTTAATCATTTTCTACACCACACTTAAGAGCTTCAATAATTTTTTCAATCTCACGGGTTTTGAATTTGAAGCTTGATTTGTTTGCAATGAGTCTTGCGCTTATATTAGCTATTGTTTCAAACACCTCGAGCGAGTTTTCTCTGAGAGTAGTTCCCGTTTCAACTATATCAACGATAACATCGGAAAGCCCTAAAAGCGGAGCAATCTCAATAGAGCCGTTAAGCTTTATTATGTCGATATCTCTGCCAAGAGAGGCATAATGGCCCTTGGCTATATTTTCAAACTTTGTTGCGACTTTAAGAGTTTTTTGGTTATCATCGAAGAAGTCGCTTTTTGCCGCAACCGCCATTCTGCATTTTCCTATATTAAGGTCGAGAAGCTCGTATATATCAGGCTCGTATTCAAGAAGTATATCCTTTCCGGCAACTCCTATATCAGCAGCGCCACGCTCGACGTATATTGAAACGTCCGAGGGCTTGACCCAAAAATAACGAACTCCCGCATCGGCATTCTCAAACACTAATTTTCTGTTGTTTTCCTTAATAGATGGGCAGGCATAACCCGCTTTTTCAAACATGGCGTAAACACGCTCGCCAAGCCTACCCTTAGGTAAAGCTATATTAATCATAACTCACTCATCCAGTTTAATTATTTCTTTATAGCGGAGCTTTTCAGGAACTGCTTTTTGAGCCGACACGCTTTTGCCTTGAGATATGAGGCTGTCCTTTACCGCGAGCATTTTTGCAACGTCGGTTTTTTCGCTGTAAACTATAAGCGTGTCCACGTCGTATTCACGGTTGGATACGAGAATCTCCTCAAGCAAATCAAGGTATATAGCAAATCCGACAGCTCCCGCGCTTTTGCCCATTCTCGCCATGAGGGTGCCGTATTCACCACCCGACAAAACGCCCTCCGGAATCCCGTTGAGGAATCCTTTGAAAACGATGCCGTTATAGTAATTCATATCATTGACGACGGAAAAATCAATTTTAATATTTTCTTTTGCTTCCGATGCCGAAAGAAGCTCACAAAGCACCTTCAATTCGCCGTACGCATCCTCTGCGCCCGCCCTCTCGCAAATGGGAGCAAGACGTGGGAGGACCTCAACGGAATCTCCGTAAGTACCGACAAGTTCTTTTATTATATCGGTGTATTCACACGACACAGCAAATTTTTTGCAAAGCATCTCTATTTCGTGAAGGTTTTTCTCTGCTATAAGGCGCGTGGCATCCTCCCTGAAGCATGGATCGGGTGAAGCAACGTTTAACACCTTTGAGAGTATTCCAAGGTGCGAGATGTCAAGAACGAAATCATGTGAGAATACAGCAAGGCTCTTTGCCGCAAGCGACACTACCTCGTAAATATCCGATATGTCAGTGTCACCTATGCACTCAAGCCCCGACTGCATAAATTCCTTGAATCTGCGGGTTTTATGTGACACGCGGTACACGTTCTCGCTGTAATATACCTTTTGCTTACAGCCCGGCTCGTATGTGCCGTTCTTAATTATCGAAAGGGTTACGTCAGGCTTTAGAGCAAGAAGTCTTCCGTCGGTATCGTTAAAGGTTATAACGTTATCGCTTACAAGAAACTCCTTGTTTCGAACATATAGGTCATACTCCTCGAACTTGCTCATCTTGAAGGGCAGATATCCGTATTGCTTATAAATTGATTGCAGAACGTCTGCCGTTCTTTCAACGCTTGTATCAAGCTTTTTTTCTCTCACTTTTTCTCACCCTTTTCTGAAATTCGGTTTATCGCGAGGTCATATCCTCCCGCACCGTATTCAAGGCATCTTGAGACACGGCTTATCGTCGCCGAGCTCATGCCCGTTTCGGAGCAGACCTCCATATAATTTTTACCGTTTCGAAGCATTTTCGCCGCTTTAAGACGTTGAGCTATATCGAGTATCTCCTTAACGGTGCAAGCGTCCTCAAAAAATTTATAGCACTCGTCAAGAGTATTTAGCGAAAGTATCGCTTCAAACAAAGCGTCAACTTCCTTGGTATGTAGTTTTTCCATATTATTCTCCCACACCGACATTTTTCGGCTTGATTAATTAATATTGGGGGAACCCCAAAGCAACGGTCAGTATACAGGTTAAATCTCTGCGATGACCTCAACCTCAACAAGAGCACCCTTTGGAAGCTCCCTTACCGCCACGCAGCTTCTCGCCGGCTTCTCGGTAAAATATTTTGCGTAAACCTCATTAAATGCCGCAAAATCTGCTATATCACGAAGAAAGCAGGTGGTCTTTATAGCCTTCTCAAAGGAGGAGCCTGCCTCCGCGAGCACCTCGCCAAGATTTTTCATTACCTGCTCAGTCTGTGCCAAAATGCCCTCAGCCTCTATATTTCCGCTCCGAGGATTAATAGGAATCTGACCGGAGGTAAACACAATGTTTCCGCATACTATTGCCTGCGAGTAAGGTCCTATTGCCAGCGGTGCTTTTTCTGTCGCTATTTTTTTAATCATAACAAGTCTCCTAAAATTGAGTCGAGCTGTTAATCTTTACAGGAGCTTAAACATGAAATCGATAAGCTCCCTTTTTCTCTATACGCTCAAATTGCGCCTTTCAAGCGCAAGTCTAAGATAGCATCCGCCACGTCCAAGCGGGGATTTGGTCTTTCGTGATGCGCAGATATAACGTTTCAGGCAAGCTTGTCCCCGAAGAATAGAGCGCGACTTTTTATTTTCAAAGATTTATAAATCGGTTTTGTAATCATAGGTTTGCAAAACATCGAGCCGTTAATAGATTAAACAGCTCGATGCGCTATACCGTGTTAAATTAATAGCATTTTACTCCGAACACACCATCTATTTTCATTACCGCGTCAACAACCTGCGAATCGGTTTTGTCGTTGGTTTCAACAATAGTATAAGCGACGTCAGCCTTCGAGCCGTTGGCAAGGTTTTCAATGTTGACGCCTGCCAGAGAGAACGCTGCCGTTATCTGAGATAGCATATTGGGAATGTTTTTGTGCATTACCGCAACTCTTGCCTTTGCGGTGTGAGGAAGCGATACATTCGGGAAATTAACGCTGTTTTTGATGTTACCGGTAAGCAAATACTCTCTGAGCTGCTTTGCTGCCATAACAGCGCAGTGGTCCTCGGACTCATATGTAGATGCGCCAAGGTGAGGAATATTGATTATTCCCTTCACGCTGACAGTTTCCTCGGTCGGAAAATCCGTAACGTACTTCGCTACCTTACCCGATTCAATAGCCTCCTTTATGTCATCGGCATTTACGAGGTCTGCTCTTGCGAGGTTTATAATTCTCACGCCGTTTTTCATAAGGGAGAGGCTCTTCTCGCAAATCATATTCTTCGTCGTGGGTGTTGAGGGAACGTGTAGCGTTATATAGTCGCAGCTTTTGAATATTTCGTCGTATCCCGACGCCTGCTTTACAGCAGGGGCAAGGCTCCATGCAGCAGCCGGAGTGATATACGGGTCGTAGCCCATAACGTTCATACCGAGAGCGTTTGCAGCATTTGCTACCATTCCGCCGATAGCTCCAAGACCTATAACACCAAGCTTTTTGCCGAGAAGCTCATTTCCTACGAAAGCGCTTTTTCCGCTTTCAACGAGCTTGGCAATACCCGACTCTCCGTTAAGGCTCTCAGCCCAAGAGATTCCGCCGTACACGTCACGCGCTGCAAGCACGAGAGCGCATATTGCAAGCTCCTTAACACCGTTAGCGTTTGCGCCGGGCGTATTGAATACCACAACACCCTTCTCGGTACACTTATCTACGGGAATGTTGTTTACGCCGGCACCCGCGCGTGCGATTGCGGCAAGAGAGTCTGGAAATTCCACGTCGTGAAGAGCAGCAGAACGAACCATTATACCGTCGTAATTTTCAACAGCATCCGAAACGTTAAATTTATCAGCCTCAAAAATATCAGTGCCTATCTTAGCGATTTTATTCATTAACTTTATGTTTTTCATTTTCACTATCCTCACGCCTTGGGATTATTTTTTGCAAATTCCTTCATAAATTCGACGAGCTCAGCTACACCCTCGTAAGGCATAGCGTTGTAAATAGAGGCTCTCATACCGCCAACCGAGCGATGCCCCTTAAGATTTTTAAGGCCCCTTGCATCGGCTTCCTTAGCGAACTTCTTATCAAGCTCCGCATCGCCTGTTACAAAGGTAACATTCATCATAGAACGGCACTCCTTAACTACGGGAGCGACGTAATAATCCTGACTGTCAAGATAATCATAAAGAAGCTTCGCCTTCTTCTCATTCATCTCCTTCATCTTTTCAAGACCGCCAAGAGAAAGTATCCACTCGTAAACGAGCTTCGCTACGTATATGCAATAGCAGGGGGGCGTGTTATACATCGAGCCGTTCTCCGCCATTACAGCGTAGTTGAGCATCGTAGGAGTTTCAGGGCATGCATTGCCAAGAAGGTCCTCTCTGATTATAACCACGGTAAGACCCGCAGGAGCCATATTCTTCTGGGCGCCGGCGTAAATAACGCCGAATTTTGATACGTCTACCGGCTCGCTGAGAATGCAGGAGGACATATCCGCAACAAGAGGAATATCCCCCGTGTCAGGAATATAGGGGAATTTAGTTCCGTATATAGTGTTGTTAAAGCATATATGCACGTAATCCGCGTCGGGACTGAAGCTATTTCTGTCGGTCTTCGGAATAAAGGTGAAGTTAGCATCCTTGCTGGAAGCTACTACGACCGCCTCTCCAAATATCTGCGCCTCTTTTTGCGCCTTACCCGAAAACTGACCGGATACAATATAATCAGCCTTGCGGTTTTTCTTCATAAGGTTAAGAGGTACTGCCGCAAACTGCGTAGACGCTCCGCCTTGAAGGAATAAAACCTTATAATTATCGGGAATATTCATTACCTTGCGAAGAAGGCTTTCCGCATCGTTTATTATCTGTTCATACACCGGAGAGCGATGGCTCATCTCCATAACCGACATTCCGGAATCGCCGTAGGCAACAAGCTCGCTTGCGGCGCGCTCAAGCACGGGGAGAGGAAGCATAGATGGTCCTGCGGAAAAATTGTAAACGCGTTTCATAATTATTCTCCTAAATAAATATTTAATTTCTATTAATATTATCAATTATACACTTTATCACGATAAATTGCAACAGTTTTTTGATATTTTATTCATTTTTGTTGAAAAACAATAAATCTTCGTAAAAAACAGGTTGCTTTTGGTATAAATTTATGACTTGAGGGAGCAAGTCAATAATGACCTACTCCCCGCCTTTAGTAATAATTATTCCTCTGCAGGCTCTTCTGCCTCTTCCGCAACTATACCTGTCAGCTTGTTCGAGAGATTATCTACGATTTCAACCGAGTCATTGACGTATTTACGGAAAGCCTCGTATTTATCTACGCAGTCGAGGTAATCGCCGTAATGTGTTGCAAGAGATGGGTCAAGGCTAGCCGGGAATTTTTTGAATGTGTATTCAATAAGCGTGAGAGACGCGTAAATCGACTCAAGATTTGCCTTAAAGGCGTCTTTTTTCTTGATAGCGGTGACCAGCCTAGGCGTTTCACTATTGATGTCTTGCTTAGAAGCTGCTCCTCTCGTTTTACCGGTCTGCTCTTGCTGAGTGTCCTCCTCTGTGTAAGCCTTAGGCTCCCAGGTGTTCATCATTGCCCACTCATATCCAACCTTGGAATTATCGTTTCTGCCGGATACCATCTCAAATACAACCGATACGTTGAAAGAGCCTATACCGCTGAATTCACCGCCGCCAAGAGTAATAACAAGTCTGTTAATTTTGTCTCTTGCATACACGGAGCCGGAATCCTCGGTGCTATTAAGAGTCTTACTTTCAATGTCCGCCTCCAAGGTTGAGAACTTAAGGTCCGTAGACGGAGTAATAATGCTGACCCTGAGGGTTTGGAACTTACCGTCGGGGTCCATAGCCTCGAGATATGCGGTTCTCTCGGTGGTGGGATCAATG
Source organism: Eubacteriales bacterium (assembly GCA_045656445.1). GTDB lineage: Bacteria > Bacillota > Clostridia > Oscillospirales > CAG-272 > UBA1740. The sequence goes on from JAZORD010000021.1 coordinate 8,802, forward strand.
TATATTGAATATGCAGTATGAGCAACCCAATATACGTTCTGCGAACGAACAAAGGAAATCTCGTCCTGAATAACGACGGTCTTTCTGTCGTTGGTAACCAAAAGTCCTCTGTCAGCGCGAGAAACGATAGCCGAGGAATACGCATTTTTGTTATCGAGTATTACGTAAGAGCCGTGCTCGTTTTCAAAGGTCTTTACGATTTCGCCGCGCCCAGACGTCTGCTGACCGTGGGCAATATCATCGTTGTTTGCAATGTAAACTACGTTTTGACCCTCTGCGCAAGCTCTGTAAAACTTATATCTCTCGCTCGAATTGGCGTAATTTGTGTTTGTGGGGTCCTCGCCGCCGAGATCCATAAACCACATTATACCTTTGTTGTGATAAATGAAGTTTCCGGAGTCAAGCTGAGCGTTGTTCCCGGAGTTTTCGCCTCCCATAAGACCAACGTACATAGCGCCTTTATCCCAGTCCGACCTTGAGATGTAAGCGTCTATACCGTCCATTAGGTAATCAAGAGAAAGCTCCCCGTCCTCAATTTCTTTTTCCAAAGGATATGCAACAAGATCAAATATCGTTGCGCTCTTGCCCGCTGCAATCTGCTTACGTCTTTGCGCTATGAGAGTATCATCACCGTAATACATTCCGGCAAAATTGAACATATCAGTATTGAGCGATTCGAGCTCCTTCGAGGAAGTAACAGCGTCGCCGTTTGCATCGTTATAATTCCATGCAAATCCATCAGGTGTTTCAATATAAATACCGAAATAGCAGGTCTTATCCATTCCCCAAGTATTCATAAATCCATAATCGGTCCCTGTAGCAGTTGTAAGAGCCATGACCATACGGAAAAAGCTTGAGGTTCCAATCTCCCACTGCTTAGCAGTTTCAGCATAAGAGCCGTCAGGAGCGTAAATATCAAGACCGTTTTTGGAAAGCATACTCATGTTGTTACCGATAAGATAAAGGGTTTCGTAAAGTCTTTGTTCATTATCGTCAACGTAATCCAGGATAGCAAGCGCGCCGGTTATCATACCGTACGTACCAACAGCATTTCTATCGTTTTGAGTGTTATTGTATACGCTGAGATCGCCAAGCGTTCTGGGATGCTCGCAAATTCTGCCGCTTGAAGCAACGTAACCGTCGTGAACGCCAAGATTGTATATTGCCGCAGCAAGCACATCGGTATCATAGCCAAGGCTCTTATACGCATTATACAGCCAGTCGTAAGCGATAGCATAGGACGCCGTCGCTTTTGCGCAGTTATCGAAATATCCGGGTCCCCAGTGCTTCCATTCGGAGAGGGCAACCGACCAATCGTACGCAAATTTTGCGTAATCGGTATTTCCTGTTATCTGATATGCAAAGGCAATCACGGGAAGAATCTGCGCGTATTCCTCTATCTGATCAAGTCTTCCTGTCAAGGAGTCATAACCGTCATCCGTGTCTGCGATGGTTTCGTCCTTTCCGTTGCTTTCCGGATTTTTACCGTCGAGATATGGATTGAAGGGGATCTTTTCCTCTTTTATTCCCGCATATGAAGAACCCGAAAGGTTGGCGTTGTCGTTATAATATGACTCTGCCTCGCTAAGCACGGACTGAATATAGGAGTTAAGCGTCTCGTCGTAGCCCTTCTGTCCCTCCTTAAGAGCAAATGCTGCCTTAAGATTTTCAAAGGTACTGCTGTTTGCCATTATGTAAGGATGTGAAAAACCGGACGTATTTTCGCTTGCATTCTCATACACGGTCTCACCCTTAGCGATATATGCCTCATTCGATTCCTCGCCAATGGTCGTTTCAAATACGAATTTCTTCATTATATCAACCATTGTCTGAAGATCTGTTTCTCTTGTAACGATAGGTCCGTTATCATCGGCAATATCGGGGGTTTTATCCTCATAAATGAGTATGAAGCCCATATCGTCGTAAATCGCAAGCCAACCGGGGAACAGCGTCGACACATCCTCGAGCGCGAGCACGATATAGGAATTTTCGCCGTCTTCGATATAACGTGGCGCGGCAACGAGTTCAATTCGTTCGCCGTCAACAACTGCGGAATCACGACCAATCGTTATGTTTGTAACGTTAGTTCCCGTGGTTATATCAAAAGACTTCTTGTCTGCGTGCAAATAATAGGGGAAGCCTATGTAATCAAGCAAAAGCTCGAGAGGAACCAGAACGTTTCCATCCTCGTCTATCACAGGCGCGCCGTAAACTCCGCTGTAATTTTCCTGATTCTTATTGTTGGTAAGCGCGTATTTTTCATTTCTTATAAGAGCATAATCAACGCCAACCTTCATTGCAAGCGCTTCGTTGATAATCTGAGCCTTTGATTTATCGGCTGCATTTTTCTGAATATCAACTACTATCGGAGCGTTTCTGTCTACCTTTGTTCCGAAGTCATTGTCTGCTATTTCTTGAAGCTTGTCGGTTCCCGAATATATCTTAACGTTGTCGAGACCAAAGGTCATACCTATGCTTTTATCAATGTCTTTTTCAGCTCTCATTTCCAAACCGGGAATACCGAAGCCAAAGGCATTTAATCCGCCTCTTACATCGCTAATCTCAAAGCTGAATTCTTCAGAGTGCTGATAGCCTTCGCCGCTACCGTAATATACAGTTCCGCTTATCTTACCCACTTCAAAAAAATTCAAGCTGAACGCAATATTTACCCACTTGTTTTCAAGAACCCCAATGTCAATTTTGTCATATTCAGGAACTGCAACTATGTTCTGATTTTGATCAATTGATATAAGGTTTATCCTTGTCCTATCAACTTCCTTTTTCTCGTATGTATCCAAATATACGATAGGGCCGAGCAAAGCGACATCGTCTGCCTTTATGGAGAACTCCAAAACGGCAGTAGACGGAGAATTTCCGGGAATAATTACATCGTCGCCAAAGTTGAAAGCAAGATACGCCTGATTCTTCGTAGCAGCCTCAAAGCGCATAAAGTAATTGTAATTACCAACGACGTCTTCCTCGTGGTCTATTATCATTTTGTTGTCTTTGTCGGTGTTGGTGGCAAAGGACAAACCGTTGTTAGGCGCCCAGCCCTCGTCAAAGGTTCTGTGGACAAAAAGCGTATATTCGTCTTCTCCATCATCAGAGCCCCCGTCATCCTCAGCAAAGGAAAAAACCGAAAAGATGGATATAAGGAAGGAAATTATGAGAAAGGACGAAAGTATTCTTAAAAGCTTGGTTTTCATTTTCAATTAATCCTCCCTTATTTACCAAAAAGACTTTTAACAACCGCAAGAACGGTTGCGGCAATGCTGTTACATCTTACCGACAAAGCAATATCAACAGTGCTCGAAACGTCTTCGTTTATGGCAGATATCTGTTCGTTGTATGCGGCAAGCTTTTTTTCATATGTGCTGAGCGCGGCGGTAACACCGGCAATACTCTTGTCTACGCCGTCTACGTGCATTCCGCAATTGACGAGCGCTCTGTATACGTGACTCTTTCTCGTCGCAGTCGAAAGAGTCTTTGCGTATCCTATGAACATTGCGCTGTCCTCTTCGATTTTCTTAATCTTTGCCTCATGCGCCTCAAACTGAGCTATGGCAACTTGAGCGTCGGGAGAGTCAATATTCATATTGTAGTAGTACTTTTCTATCGCTTCGTCATAAAGAGGCTTAAGCTCCGTGTAGGTCGTGTATGAGTTCATCGTGTTGACTACTCCGATGAAGGCTACAGTGTTTGCCTCAAGGACTGCTACGTAGTCCTCTCTGTAAAGCTCGAGCTCCTCCTTATATGCCGAAAGGATATAGAGGCACTTTCTGCCGTTTTCGCTGTTCATATCCACCTTGTTGGCTTCGATATAATTTTCGACGTACTTGCATATTCCGGCTCTGCCTATATAAGCCTCAGTTTCAGGATACTTAGCAAGCTGCTCCATAATCACCTTATAGTGAGCTTCCATAAGTATATCGTAGAAGGATTCGTTAAGCAGATTATATATGTCGAGCGCTTCGTCAAGCCCTTCGTAATCAGGGTCATAACTGCCTGCGTCAACTATATCGCGTATAACAACCATATAGGTGTTTACAAAATCTACGTTTTCAAGAGCCTTCGCCTTAAGGCGTGCGTAATACTCTGACTGACTTAGAGTATCCTTACCGGTAGCTACCGTTTCAATGAAACTTACACAGTCTATTATCTTCTGTGAGTTTTCAACACGTTTCTGAGCCTCGATACGAAGAGGCATATACTCGTAACAGTACTTTTCGATATCCCTGTATCCCTCGTCTGCGCTACCAAGAATTTCCCTAAGCTTTGTATCCTTCATTGCGCTTTCGTAATTGTTGACATCGTCAAATTCGCAAAGCTGGTAGTAGTTCTTGGCGTATTCGTAATATTTCTGCATTGAAACAGAGGTCGTTGCTCTGTTAAAGGAGACAAAGGATCTGATAAGATCCGTAATGTTGCTAATTTTTAAAATTCTAGCCTTCAAATCTCTGATACTCTCCTCAATGAGAACAAGCCTTTCAGACGAAGTATCTGCGTAATAGTCTCCATTCTTGTCGATGTAATACTCAACCATATCAAGCGCTTTTTGTTGCTCCGCCACGTTTTTAGTGGTGATTCCTGTTTCGATAATTTTATCTATAGCATCTTCGATGTGAGAGAAATATGCGTCCTCCGCGGGCGTATAAAGTTCTTTCAAATAATCAAGATTTTGAAGACGCTGCGTGTAAGAACCCGGAACAGAAATCTCAACCTTCGGCTTAAGGCGTATTGCCTCGGCGTAAGCAAACATACGATTGTTAATATCATTATCTGGATTGACGCAATAATCAACGTAATACTTAAAATAATCCGCATCCTTGTAACCCTGGAACTTATCTATTTCTCTATAGGAAGTTCCATAGTATATTTTCAAGTTATCATAGCAAACGCTCTCTGTTTCCTTGATTTCATTAAAACGCAGGTTGTTGTAATTACAGGTATCCGATTCGTTACCGTCAAACGCCGCCAGCTTCCTTCTTCCAAGAGATACGTAGTCAACTATAAGCTCCTGCTCCTGATTTTCAACGTCGATAACGCAGACTATATGCATCCACTGACCGGGAACGGCTACTATTTTCGGGTCACCGTTTTCACCGTTTGCCGCGTTATATTCAGGATATGTATATTCAGGACCTAAATCTTCTTTATCTCCGTACTGAAGCTCATCGTTTTTGAAATGCACCAACGTTGTTGTTACTTTTTTCGGTGCTCCTTTCTCATCCTTTAAATTGTCTGCGTCGCAGTAAGTTTTAAGGATGAAGCTGAGCTTATGCTCCTTATCCGACATAACATCAAATTCAATAACAATGCTCTGCGCGTTTTTATTGGTAAGCGGCATGTCAAAGTATCTGTTAGAGGAGGTTCCATCATAAAATCTGGAGTAGCCATTGTTATTTGCTTTTACAAGTTTTACACGGCTGTTTGTTGGATATCTGGCCGAATCCATATTAAGGTTAACGTTCTTGTTTTTGTTATCCTTAACGTATCCGTATGAAAATTCGGTAAGCGGAGCACCGGAATTAAGCTCTGCCTTCAAAGCTGCGGTAATATCGTCAAGAGTCTGCTTTGCCCGTTCTATTTCATCGATTGCGGTATCACGGGTATTCAGCGTGTTGGCGTTTACGTAAGCTATAATCTCAGAGAACGCGTTCTTCATATCCGAGAGCGAATCCTCATTATAGAACTCCATTACCAGCGTTACAAAGTCTGCCATAGTTCCATTTTCGGTTTCGCCTGAATACTGCGGGCTTTGAATATCATCCTCAATTCCAAATCTTGACTTGAACAAATCTACAAGAGCCGTCGGGAACGGAGAGTTCTCAAGATATTCCACCATATCCGCTTTCGCGGCTTCTTGCTCTTCTCCCTCCAAGGCGTCTATTTCGTCAAGTATACGCTCAAACGCTTCCTTGTAAATTATCTCGGCGAGAGCCTGGTCACCATAGTTTTCGTTTACGGGATGCTCGGATAGATAATCATTTAGATTGTCAATTGCTTGGTTTTGATAAATAGCGGAGTACTTTCCGCCACTAATGTTATAAAAATCGTTTACGTAATCTCTGGCAACAGCGCCTCTCATTGCGCTAAGCTTGGCCTCGAACTCCTCAAGAGCAGTCACGTCGTAAACGTTAACTACAGGACAGCTCTTGTAGTGGGTTTCTATCGCATTAAAGGATTCTGATTCTGCGAAGGGGGTGAGTTTTTTCTTAGCCGCTTCAACAAGAGCACCATAAACGCCGGCTCTTGATTCGTTATAGGCATTCACCATTGAAAGCGAGGATGCCGTTCCCGAAAGAGAGTTGATATACTTGTAGAAATCTTGAATTTTCTCGGTTTTTTCCGACAAATCGGCAGCACTATTTACACCGCTTTTGCTGTTTTCCGTTACAGCATTCTTTGCGGTATTGAAATCTTTAATAAGCTGCTCGTACTCGGAGCTGCCAAAATCGTACGGCTTTGTGAGAGCTGCTATGTGGTCGTACGCCTCCTTGAATTTTGCAGCATCTCCGTTATCTGCATCCTCAATCAGAGTCTTAACTGCATCAAGCTCTCCGTTTAGCGCATCGGGAGATGTGTAAACTACGACGCATACAGCATCTTCTACCCTAGTCTTGTCTAAGTTAAAATCGGTTTCCTTAACCTCTTCGAGCTTTTCGTTATAAAAATCAACCAAGGTTTGAGAAAACTTAACGTCACTAAGATATCCGTTCACCGCTTCAAGAACCACACGCTTTTGATTGGGCGTTGCGTCAAGCTGCTCGGTGAGATAGTTACGAACTGCGCTCTCAAAGTCGCTGCAAATCTCCTCATAGGCTGCGACAAAGACATCATACGAAGTGTCTATTGACTTTATGCACGAACTGTTAAGCTCTGCCACCTTATCATAAAGCTCCTTAAACGCAGATGCCTTAGCCTCTATACCTTCGGCCGCGCGGTACTGCTCCATAAAGCCATCAATAACATCGTATCCGTCAGCAAGGGTTGGCGCTGTGGGGTTCTCGCCGTTAAGAGCGCTTATACTTTCGTTGAATTCGTTAACGCACTCCGTCACCTCATCG
>JAZORD010000022.1:0-8168 GCA_045656445.1 Eubacteriales bacterium
TTTCGAGTCAGCCCCGTTATGACCGCTTCGATACCTCTGCATAAATATGATGCAACAGCTATGTCAGTATATCACATTTCCGTGCAAATTGCAATAGGCAAATCAAATTTTATCCGAGTATTTTAGAAAAAGAAAGCAACACTATATAAAGAACGGAGATGTTTATGGATTTTGTTAAATTGATACTAACCTCACTACTGTCAGTTGCTACGCTTTTTATAATTACGAAAATTATGGGGCATAAACAGCTTTCACAGCTTGATTTTTTTGATTATATAACCGGTATCACCATCGGCTCTGTTGCCGCTGAGCTGGCGATAGAGCTGGAAGAACCGTGGAAGCCGCTTGTAGCTATGCTTATTTACGGCGGAGCATCGGTCGTGCTTAATCTTATAACCCACAAGTTCCCAAAAAGCAGAAAATACATTAACGGAAGTCCCACAATATTGATGAACGACGGCAAAATATACCGCCAAAATCTTAAAAAAGCTAAGCTTGATTTGAGTGAATTTACTCTGCTTTGCAGAGAAAACGGCTATTTCAACCTAAACGATATAGAAATGGCGGTTTTTGAAACGAACGGAAAGCTCACCGTACTCCCCAAAAGCACCGTGCGGCCGCTTGAGCCCGGGGATATTAATATCACACCGGAGCAGGAATATATAAACACCGAGCTCATTATGGATGGGCGTATTCTTGACGAAAATCTTAAGCGCCGCGGTCTTGATGTAACATGGCTGAAAAAACAGCTGAAGGAACAAGGCTACAAAAGCGAGAAGGAGATATTCCTCGGCATTTGCGATAAAAACAACCGCCTATACCTTTTCGATTTGCACTAAACCTACATTGCTTCCCCGGTTTTGAGATTTTACAGCTATAGGTAAAAGCATTCTCGTTTGCTTTTTATATTCAGCAAAGCCGGGCTTGCGCGACTGTCTGCCGTCTGCAAGAGGTATGCTCACAAAAAGGAAAAGCATTGTGTTCAATACCGCGCCGACAAAGAGATACCATCTAAAGCCAAGGAAGGCGGCAGACGCTGCGGCTATTCCCCACCACATCAGAATTTCTCCAAGGTAATTCGGGTGTCTTGAATATTTCCAAAGACCGTTACGTATAAATCCGCCCGCAGCGGTCCTTCTGAATTTATGCATTTGATAATCCGCCGTTCCTTGTAAAAGAAAGGCAATGGCAGATATTCCGACAAAAATCGCGCCAATGGCATTAAATTTAGCGTCGCTTTCGACAACGTATACCGCAGGAAGCGTGACCGCGTAAACGACGAGAGTAGGCACAAGATGTATACCCACGAAATTAATTATAGGATAAAATCTACCGGTCTTCTCACAAAGCATCGTGTAACGCCAATCCTGATGCATAAGACCCTTAAAGGTATACGCCCAGTTGAGAGTAAGGCGAACGCCCCAAAGAAACACCGCTAAGACAATTAAAATCTTTGCTGCGGTAAGCTCCTTGCTAATTAGAAAGGCAAGTAAAATCACTATCGGCTGAACGCTCCAATACGGGTCGTAAACCGAGGCGTTTTTGAATACCAGACTGAAAATAAATACAAAAACCGTAGCCGATATGTCTGCTATCAAAAGTCCAAGCCATACTCTTTCCGAAAAGAATGAGTAGACAAAAACTCCGAGAGCCGAAGCCAATACATATATTAATGCAATAATTATGTAGCTTGCTGTCCTACTTGAACGAATTTTCATCCTTCTCCTTTCAAATGCTCAAAAAGCGCACAACACCCCATGTAGATATCGTTATATGCGCTCTCAAAGTTTCCGCTATACCACGGGTCTGCAACATCGCCGCCGCCCGCGAAATCCATCAGCTTTTTTACCTTGCAATCGGGGTCATTGATAAAGATAGTATATATATTTCTTACGTTCTTGGCATCCATTGCAACGAACAGGTCGTATTTTTCATAATCGGATTTTTTGAGCTGAACAGCGCGGCGGTCTGTAAAAGGAATTTTTCTCCGTTTTAACTCCTCTTTTGCAGGCGGATATATTGGGTTTCCAACGCCACCCCATATCTCCTCGGTGCTGGTTGCTGAGGATTCTACAATAAACTCATCAATAGCTCCGGCTTCCTTCAGAAGATGCTTAAAAATGAACTCAGCCATCGGGCTTCTGCAAATATTGCCGTGGCAGACAAACATTATCTTTTTCATCATTTAGCCTTGTTGTTAACCGCGTTAATATAGTAAGGTAGAGCCGTTTCGAAATTTACGCCGTAGAATCGGTGATTTTCGTCGGCCAACGTTTGCTTCATACATTCAAGTGTGTAATCTACCGCTATCGCCAAGGAGTCCTCTGTGGAGATTCCACGCATCATTGCGCCAAGAGCTGAGGAGGCGTATATATCGCCCGTACCGTGAAAGGACACGGGAAGCTTCTCGTTATAATAGCTGAAATATGTGTCCTTTTCACTGTCGTAGTAATAGACGCCTATTTTATCATCCTCAAAGCCGATTCCGGTAAGAGCCGCCTTAGGACAACCAAGCCCTGTAAGGCGCTTTAAAACATCCTTTATATAGCTCTCATCATAATTTGGATTATACGGTATGCCAAGCATGAAGGATGCCTCGGTAAGATTCGGCACTACTATATCCGCCTTAGCGCAAAGCTTTGCCATAGAAGCGGCAAACTCTTCGGTAAAGCCCTTATATAAAACACCGTTATCCGCCATTACAGGATCAATTAGCACCGTAGTGCCAGCTCTTTTGAAATCCTCTATAAACCTTCCGACGAGCGCGAGCTGCTCAAACGAGCCGAGATATCCCGTATATATTGCGTCAAAATCGATATCAAGCGCCTTAAAGGTATCGGCTATGGGAGCTATCTCGCCCGTCAGGTCGCAAAAGGTGTATTTTGAAAACATCGTATGCGTTGAAAGGACCGCCGTAGGCAGTATTCCCGCCTCTACACCTGCCGCCGAAATTATCGGCAAAGCTACAGTAAGAGAGCATTTGCCTACGCAGGAAATATCCTGTATTGTCATTATTCTTTTCATTTATGTATCTCCTTTAAATTAAAATTCTTCTATTTGTACTCCGATTCCCCGGAGCTTTTTAACTATATCCGAATAACCTCTTTTTATAATATCAGAGTTCTCTATTACGCTCTCACCTTCAGCGCACAGCGCAGCGACCAGAAGAGCTGCCCCTCCGCGCAAATCGGTCGCTGTTGCTACTGCGGGATGCATCTCTGATTTATAAATTACGGCAGAGCCATCTTTATTTTCAAATTTAACGCCGAATTTTGAAAGCTCGTTAAGATAGCCAAACCTATTTTTCCAAACCCCCTCGGTTATACTACCCCCAAAGGAGCACGCCATAAGCGGCGCCGTAAGAGGCTGCAGGTCGGTTGGAAATTCGGGATACGGAGCTGTCACAATGTGCATAGGCCCGGTTATGCACCCGGAAAACACTATTGATTTTTCACAAATTTCTGCCACGGCACCGCACCGCACGCAAGCATCAATAAATGATTGAAGCTCCACGGAATCTGCTCCCGAAACCTTTATTTCGGAATCCGTCGCAAGCGAGAGCGCAAGATATGTACCCGCCTCTATCATATCCGAAATTATATTAGCATTTGACGCGGTAAGAGTTGCACCTCTTACGAGAATGAAGTCACGAAAAACCTCGATTTTACCCCCCGCGCGATTAAGAAACTCAATAAGCGACATCACGTGAGGCTCGCGCGCATACCCGTAGATACGGCTTATTCCCCCAGCCGATGCAGAGAGCAATAGCGCATTCACGGTAGCACCTACAGATATTTTGTCAAAAATTATATCCGCGCCGCAAAGGCGCTCCGCCACAAGAGTGCTATCACGAATTTCAGCGCCAAGCGCTGTTGCGGCGGCAAGATGCATATCTATCGGTCTATTATCAAAATTACAGCCGCCAAAGCTTTGAAGCTCGGTCTTTCCAAACCTTGAAAGGCAGGCGCCTATAAGATATGATGACGCTCTGATTTTAGAAACCTTCTCCCTGTCGGGAGTTCTATAATAAAGCGTGGTGGTGTCGATTACGGCGGTGTCACCAATGCGTTCAACCGATGCGCCAAAATCGCAGAGAATATCAAGCGCCACCTCTACGTCGGTAATATTCGGAAGATTTGTAAGCGTTGACTTACCGTAAATAAGAATACAGGAAAAAATTATAGGTAATGCCGCATTTTTAGAGCCACCGGCGCAAATCTCACCTCGAAGCTCTCCTCCGCCCCGTATGAAAAATCGTCCCATTCTATACTCCAAAAGACAGTTGTCTTATTAGAGTTTATTCATACCTCGGGCTTTTGGTTATTTTTGAAATATAGGGCAATTTTCTTGGCAGTCGCAGAATACGACCTTTTTCCTTCGTTATCCCACACCTTACCGTGAGCCGAGTTCAGCCCCTCAAAGAAGCGAAAGCTACCTGCCGATTCATATCTTTTTGAATATTCGGTATGCGTTTTTATATCTTCCCTCACTTGAAAATTAAGGGTTTTGTAAATATTTGTATATATTTCTCCGTCGATTTTATATAAATCCGACAGAACGTATTCAAGAATTGTAAGTCTTGCTGAATAACGAACAGCGGCATTCTCAACTCTCTCGCAGGAAATGAATGCTAAAAGGTTGGCATCCCCCTCGCTGCCTATACCGAGGTAATGGGCGTATTCGTGCGCCACGGTAAACGGTTTCATATAAGGAGGGATTTCCGTATTAATATTGATTTCTCCCGTCGGCGCCGCGTAGAATGCAAGCGCGCCGGTATAGCTCAGAGCTTTTGAAAACCGAATAGGCTTTGGCTTGGGAAGCTTGCTGTGCGGAATTCCGTATTCGAAAACGAGGGTTGAATACGCCTCAGTCATCACATCGGAAAGAAATTCGTATGATGCGCCCACTTCGCTTTTGTCCGAAAGCTCGTTAACCCCCTCGGCAAGTATTTTTGCCGCCCTGACATAATCCTCATCCTCAAGCATTGAGGTGTCGTGGTCGAGTGGGGATGGGGATATATTCGGTATTGCTATCATAAACACGTAGCTTGACGGCAAAAGCGAAAAAATGGAGATTAAAAGTACAAACCGCCTCTTTGCATCCTCACTCCGCCCTGCCTTGCTTATATAAAATATTGCTAATAATATGAGTATAGGTGAAGCGATAACAAGGATTTCAAAAATCGAAAAATCAAAAAGCGAACACAGTGATGCAAAGAGGCGCCTTAGATAAAATGCAAGAGAATGATTAAAAAAATATGCTATCTTTTTCGAGAAAAAGCACAAAACGAGCGTGCTTACCGATAAAGCAAAATACAATAGAAAAATGCGGGAAATTATGCCTTTAAAATTCACACGCCATGCCTCGCTTGCGGTTTTATACTATTATTCCCCGTGCGAGCAGGTTATAACCGTTATGGCTCAAGCGATGCGTATTTTTTTACACAAGGGCCAACGAGTATGAAATAGAAAAGTAAAGAGAGTCCTACCAAAATTCCAAGCGTGAGAAAAGCCGCAAGAATCGGAAAGCCAAAAATCGCAACAATAGCATTCAGCATTATAAACAGAAGCGAGAGAACAAGCTGCGACATCATAGTAAGGAAAACCGACATTGACTGCTTTATAGGCTGAACCTCATTCTCGAACTCAAGCTTCGGGAATGCAACGTTCATAACAAGTCCCAGAAATGCGAAAAGGATATTCGCAATAATAGGTGTGAGTATAAAGAATATCCAGTATTTTATGGGCGCTGAGGTTGCTATTATAAAGAGGACCGAGGTAACAAGCGTCGGCGGAACAGTAACTATAACCTGAGGAATAGCCTTTGAAAGCAACACTTCCCTATCACTAACAGGCATAGATTTCAAGCACCAGAGATTCTTTCCCTCAAGCGAGAGCGCGCTGGCAGATTGCATATTCATACACGAAAGTATAATGACGGCGCAAATCATAAAAGGAAAGATAAATTCATCGCTAAAACCAAGCTCACCGGAAAGAAGAGCTACAACCTCGCCAAGCGCCGAGCGGTTAATTACGGCTATAATCCCCACAACGAGCGCAAATATTATTCCGAACGCGCTGTTAGTCATATAATTTGCTGAAGAGAAAAATTTCCTTATTTCTTTGCCTGTAAGCGCAACGATGGGGATTTTTCTTTTTGCAATCACACCCCTGTATACCGCCTTTTTTGAGATGCCGGTATACGTTGTTATCTTAATAAAGTTTTTCGAAATGAGGAAATATGCAAGCGCTGCCAAAGATACCGATATCAGTATCAGCATAGATAGAGAGAGGGGCTTAAGAAGCGCCGCAGAACCTACGTAATATAGAATCGGCGCCGACTCGGGTAATACAATTATTTGAGTACCCGCGCCCTCCGCAAACGAATCCATATTATTTAAAAGTGCGCTGTACGCGAAGAAAAACGCAATCATAAAAGCTATTGAAATCAAGGTCGTTACAAGAGTTTTATGTCTTATCCTTCTTGAAATTACAGCAATGAGATATCCGACGGCAGAGGAAAGAGCCGTCGAAAGAAGCGGTATAAAAAGAGAAACGATAAGAGCACCGAAAATGCCGATTGTGTCATGAGTATATATAGCATATACAACGACACAGGGAAGCATTATCAGAAGCTGTTCGAGGTAGTTATATATTACAACCACCGATACTCTGCTTGCCACTATATCACGAGGTCTTATGGGCATTGAGAGTAAAAGATCGTTATCCTTACACTCAAACAGCTCGGATTTTGTTTCAAATATGCTGAAAAAGAAAATCATTGCTAAGTCAATGAGCATGAACACGCCGAAATAAAACCATGATGCGCCTGTCTGAAGAACGGTTTCCGCAAGGGCAAGAGCCATAGATGTCGACATGAAGAAAAAGCATGCGATAAGATATACGAACAGAAGCGAAAAGCCTACTATCTTAGCGATACTCGGTTTGCCGCCACTTCCCTTTTTACCCTTCGCACTTTTACCGAGCATTGCAGGAAGAACGGATCTGAGACGGTTTTTGATAAGGAGCTTAATCATCGTTTTCCTCCAGCTCAAGGAATACCTCTTCGAGAGAATCGTTGCCCTTGACCTCCTCCATAGATCCGGTTACAACCAGCTTTCCCTTTTTAATTATTGCAACCTTATCGCAAAGCTTTTCGGCAACGTCAAGCACGTGAGTTGAGAAAAATATAGAGCCGCCCGAATTACAATGCTCACGCATCATTTCTTTAAGAAGGTGCGACGCCTTGGGGTCAAGTCCAACAAACGGCTCATCCATTATTATGAGCTTAGGCGAGTGAAGCCACGCAGCGATAATTGCAAGCTTCTGCTTCATACCATGCGAATAGGTCGATATCTGCGACGCAAGGTCGTTTGTCAGTTCAAACTTATCGGCATAGCGTTTAATTAAATCTTTTCGCTCCTCGGTACCGACACCGTAAACGTCTGCAACGAAGGCAAGATATTTTTCACCCGTGAGAAAATCATAAAGGTCGGGATTATCAGGTATATAAGCAAGTACTCTTTTGCAATCAAGAGGTCTATCTTTTATCGACATTCCGTCAACATAAATATCACCCTCGTCAAAATGCAAAAGCCCCATACAAGCCTTGAGCGTTGTGGTTTTTCCGGCACCGTTATGACCGATAAATCCGTATATTTCGCCTGCGGCGATTTGAAGATTAAGCGAGTCAACGGCACACTTCTCGCCGTATTTCTTAGTAAGGTTTTCGATTTTTAACATAATTAATCTCCAATCTATATGTAGTTTTAATACTCACATATTTATTCTACATAATATTTCATATTATAACAGCGCAAAACACAAGGATAGTATAACACCGTGCCTCTTTCTTGTCAATAATTATTTAAAAAAACTTGACATTTGCGTTGGTGTTTGTTATAATATAATAGCGCTTAAAAAACGCACAAGCGCTTATTTTTTAATTATAATTGTCTATCGGGATGTAGCGCAGTTGGTAGCGCGCTTGGTTTGGGACCAAGATGTCGCAGGTTCGAATCCTGTCATTCCGACCAAAGAAGCACCGAGAGGTGCTTTTTTGCGTTGAGATGATTGGACGAGAACCTCGACTGCAAGAAGCGCACGCAATCATTGGGAACGTGCAGTGTGAATCATTGCCATATCACACGATGGCGAAGTTTGGATATT
>JAZORD010000023.1:0-25715 GCA_045656445.1 Eubacteriales bacterium
GTCATACCGTACATATTGTAGGTAACTCCGTGATTGAAAACGTCGCAGAGGATATAAACATCGTTTCCTCTGAGAGAGTTGCGTACTGTTCCCTTTGCTTCACCGCTTCCAAAACGGGGGCAAGGAGCTTCCACAAGGTACGTTCCGTCGCTGTCGTGTCTGCGCCATTCCTGAAGATAAGAGTCAATCTGCATTGCGAAATCCTCGCATCCGCGCATTCCGATAACGCTTAATTCTCCGTATAAAGAATCCTTCATTGTTAACACTCCGTAAGTTATGTAATATTTTTATTATTCTATCAACAATTATATAATATTTTTCCGTCAAAGTCAAGAGTTAATACGACAAAAAACTATCAATATTAATACTTGAAAGGAGAAAAAATGCCATTTGATAAATTAGGAACTCTGATAGTTAACGCATCCAGTGCCGGAGGTGCTTTGCCGGTGCCGAATACTGTGGTAAGAATAATAGGAACGGACGAGGAAAATAAACTGACTGAATACTCTGTTATTACCGATATTGACGGCGTTACCGAGCGCATATCGCTACCGGCTCCCTCGCGTGAGCTTTCTCAAAGTCCCGGTGCAAAAGAGCAATCTTATGCTCTTTATAACATAGAAATTTCAGCACCCGGTTTTTATACGAAAAGGATATTTGACGTTGCCGTTTTTGAAGGGACGGAAACACTTCAGCCCGTAAATATGATTCCCTTCCCTAAAAACGAGTCGGGTGTAACTTATCCGAGAAACAACCTTGAGGTAACCTCACGAGAAAATGAAAGGCTGGAATAAAGTAATATGATAGATTATCCTATAATACCCGAAAAAATCGTGGTGCATCTTGGCGCTCCATCATCCGACGCACAGAACGTAACGGAAAATTTTGCTGATTATATAAAAAACGTGGCGTCAAGCGAAATATATCCAACGTGGCCTACCGAGGCGATAAAGGCAAATGTTCTTGCTCAAATTTCTGTGGCTCTAAATCGCGTTTATACCGAATTTTACAGAAGTGCAGGAAGAGATTTTGACATAACTTCATCACCGGCTTACGACCAGACCTATATCTATCAAAGGAATATTTTTTCAAATATATCGGAAATCGTAGACGAGGTGTTCAATAGTTATATAAAACGAACGGGTTTTATCGAGCCGCTGTTTGCTACTTTTTGTGATGGCGTAGAGGTAAATTGCAACGGATTATCTCAATGGGGCTCTGTGGAACTTGCAAACTCAGGTCTTGATGCTTTTCAGATACTTCAAAACTATTACGGAGATAATATAGAGATAGTCGATAACGTAGCCGTTGAAAACGTCAGCGTGAGTGCTCCGCGCGTTCCTCTTAGCGAGGGGGATTCAGGAAGAGATGTTGAGCTTATGCAGATAAGGCTTAACAGAATATCGGGAAACTTCCCGGGAATCCCAAAAATATATCCTACCGACGGATTTTTTGATGTCAGCACAACCGATGCTGTTAAAAAATTTCAGGAGGTGTTTAACCTCACTCCCGACGGTATAATAGGTCCTAGCACCTGGTACAGAATTCAAAATGTGTATAACGGAGTAAAACGTCTGCAAACCGTTAATTCAGAAGGAATACGAATAGAGGAAATATCCACGCAATATACCGATACATTTAGCGAGGGCGATGCTTCCGGGGGAGTAATAACGCTACAGTATTACCTCGACTACATATCGACGTTTGTACCCACAGTTTTGGGAGTAAATGTAGACGGAGCCTTTGGACCTTCAACAAGAAATTCCGTTATATCCTTTCAAAAGACCTATGGACTTGAAGAAAACGGGATTGTTGACCGCGTGGTGTGGGAGAGGATTCAGAATACTTACTATAGTCTGGTGAGCTCTGTGCCATTTGAATATTCCGAAGGTGTTTTGCTTCCCTTTCCCGGACGGGTTTTGCGTGAGGGGCTTGAGGGAGAGGATGTTTTGGTGTTGCAAGAATATTTGAATTTTATAGCAAATACTTATACCTCGATACCAACAGTTACGCCTGATGCGGATTTTGGACCTGCGACAGCCGCTGCTGTTAGAGAATTTAAAACAATATTCGATATACCGGGAGATCCTGAGCGCGTTTCTGTTCAGACCTGGGATGCTATTGTTAACGTTTACGATGACTTATATAACGGCGCAATTGCCAGAGAGGGACAGTATCCAGGATACGTAATTGGGGGTGAGACGTGATATGTATTTTTTATCAGATACTTCGGCGGCTATTAGAGAGGTGCAAAAATTTTTATACGTTATTTCCGACAGTGTAAACAGTCAAGTACCACGTGTTGCGATAGACGGTATATACGGACCTGAAACCGAGTACGCTGTAAGAACATTTCAAAAAATTTACGGGCACGAGATAAGCGGTAAGGTTGACAGGGAAACCTTTGATAACTTATACGCCTTATATAGCGAAGCAATTATTGATATTAGAGTCAGCGACTATATTTTGACAGAGGATGGCTTCCCTATCACTCTTGGTACCCAAAATAACGACGTAATTGCCGTGCATCTAATTATCAATGAGCTTGGTAAAACCTATACGGATATCGGCTACGTAAACGTTAAGAGCAGTTATTTTTCAGAGGGAAGCCAAGGCGCAGTTATGGAATTGCAAAAGATATTTAACGTTCCGGTTACCGGAGAGGTAGATAAGCTGTTCTTTGAGCGAATGAAAACGGAGCTTGATGCTTTAAAAAGATTAAATACGGTTTATGATTGATTTTTACCGTTAAAATCGCTGTATTCGGGAATAATTTAAAAAAACAAAACCGGAGTTAATTAATAATGAGCAACAGATTTACTGAAAAAGCAGAAAAGGCCTTAAACAATTCGGCACACATCGCCGAGTCCTTAGGACATACTTATATTGGAAGCGAGCATATTTTACTCTCTATTGCTAAGGAAAACGACTCAGCGGCATCGCTTATACTCTCAAAGAACGGAGTAAATTATGAAAAGCTTGCAGATACCGTAAAGGAGTATTCCGGAATCGGAACTAAAAGCTCTCTGACTCCCAAGGATATGACGCCAAGATGCCGTAGAATTGTGGAAAATTCATATAGAATATCGGTCAGATACGGAGCGCTTAAAATAGGTACTGAGCATATATTGCTTTCTATAATGGAAGAAAAAGAAAGTATCGGTATGAAAATTTTGACGCTTACCGGTATTGACACCGTAAACATAAACGATCAGCTCATTACTCTTCTGAGAACGGCAGAAAAGCATTTCGAAAACCCTAAATCAAAAAAAGATGGCGCGGAGTCTATTCTCGTACAGTATGGAAAAAATCTTACTGAGCTTGCAAGGAGCAACAAACTTGATCCGGTTATTGGCAGAGAGCGTGAAACAGACAGATTAATACGTATTTTGTCAAGAAAAACAAAAAACAACCCCTGCCTTATAGGAGAGGCTGGGGTTGGAAAAACAGCAATTGTAGAGGGGCTTGCGATAAGAATTGCTGAGGGAAATGTTCCCTCGCAGCTCATGGGAAAAAATATTATATCAATTGATTTAACCTCTATGGTAGCGGGAGCTAAATACCGCGGAGATTTTGAAGAAAGAATTAAAAGCATATTAAGTGAGGCTGTAAAAAATAAAAGCATCATTCTCTTTATTGACGAAATTCATACGATAGTGGGCGCTGGCGCGGCAGAGGGCGCGATAGACGCCGCAAATATTTTGAAGCCACAGCTTTCCCGCGCAGAGATACAGCTGATAGGTGCAACAACCTTTGCGGAATATCATAAATACATTGAAAAGGATGCAGCGCTTGAAAGACGGTTTCAGGCTGTTAAGATTGAAGAGCCTACACAAAAGCAAACAATTGATATTTTAATGGGGCTTCGCGAAAGATACGAGGAACATCACTCTGTCAGAATATGTGACGAGGCTATAAGGAGCGCTGTCACACTCTCAGACAGATATATCCAAGACCGTTTTTTTCCCGATAAGGCAATTGACATTATTGACGAAGCGTGCGCCAAGGCAAATGTGTCAACCAGAACATCTAATGCAAAACTTGCAAAAATAGAAGATAAAATAAAGCAGATTGAAGAGCGGAAAACGAACGCAGTTAAAAATCAGGACTATTCCTTGGCACTTAAATTGCGTGAAGAGGAGATTAGCTGCAAGGCGGAACTTGAAAGGATGTCAGGAATATTAGTTGAAGAAAAGATGCGATACAATACCGTAAAATCAAGAGATATAGAGGAAATCATTAATGAAATTACCGGCATACCCTTATCGGGATTAACAAGCCGTCTGGACGGTGAGGTTTTGTCAGACAAACTTAAGAGCAGAATCTACGGACAGGATGAAGCGATAAATTCTCTTATAATGGCTGTTATGCGAAACGAAACCGGTATAAACAATCCTGAAAGACCGAGAGGAGTATTTTTGTTTATAGGACCTAGCGGTGTTGGTAAAACCGAGCTTGCCAAGGCGCTTTCAGAGGAACTGTTTTTTGATAAAAAATCACTGATTAGGTACGATATGTCGGAGTTTTCCGAGAAAAACTCTGTAACTATGCTTATAGGCTCTCCTCCCGGATACGTTGGATACGAGGAGGGGGGCGCGCTGACGGAAAAAATTCGCCGACATCCCTACTCCGTCGTGCTTTTTGATGAAATAGAAAAAGCAAACCGCGAGGTTTTAAACCTGTTTTTGCAAATAATGGATGACGGTGTGCTTACCGACTCCTGCGGAAGAACAGTTAGTTTTAAAAACAGTTATATAATAATGACCTCTAACGCTATATCCGGGTATATAAGCAATAAAAATCTCGGCTTTTTGCAAGAGAAATCTTCAGAAACTACAAATGAGAGGTTATATGAGATATTTTCTCCGGAATTTTTAAACAGAATAGACAGTATAATTCATTTTTCTCCACTCTCCAGAGCTTCTATGATAATGATAAGTAATAAGGCATTAAACCAGCTAAGGGACAGACTTGAGAAGCTTAATGTTACCTTTGAATATGGCGAAGATGTATGTGAATATATTGCATCAAAGGCTACGGATAAAAAGCTTGGTGCGCGTCTTGCGTTAAGAATTATTACGAGGGAAATTGAAAACGAGATATCTTCCCTGCTTTTAAAGGGGGCACTTGAGCAAGTGAGCGTAAATATTATTGACGGAAAAATAAGCATATCTCCAGTTTACTCAGACAGTGCGATAACTCCCACTGAATCTTGCGTTTTGGCTGATAAATTCGATTTAATATAAAAAAGGCGGAGATGCTTCTCCGCCTTTTAAAAATGGGGTGAAATATGGGATTCGAACCCACGACCTCCAGGGCCACAACCTGGCGCTCTAACCAACTGAGCTAATTCCACCGTATAAGTGGCGCGCCTTGAGGGACTCGAACCCCCGACCTACTGCTTAGAAGGCAGTTGCTCTATCCAGCTGAGCTAAAGGCGCTTGCTGACAACGTATGTTATTATAACAGATTAAATTTTCATTGTCAATAGATTTTAAAACATTTTTTAAAAATTTGACTGTATATATGAAAGCGGCTCGTTAACTCAGAGCCGCTTTCAGCTGGATTATTCGGGTTTCTTTATGGTTTCTACAATGGAGCTTGCAAGACCCGCAATACCCTGGATATTTGACGGAACAATTATTTTTGTAGCCTTGCCGTCTGCAGCCTTTTCAAACGCTTCAAGACTGCGAAGGGATATCACCGCATCGGAAGGGGCGGATTCATTGAGCATCCTTATACCCTGCGCGGTAGCTTCCTGAACCTTGAGTATAGCTTCAGCTTGACCCTCAGCTTCGCGTATCTTCGCTTCCTTGGCAGCCTCGGCTCTAAGAATAGCAGATTCTTTTTCAGCTTCGGCTGCGAGTATCATCTGCTGCTTCTGACCCTCTGCCACAAGAATTGTAGAGGTCTTTTCACCCTCAGCCCTCAGAATGCTTTCACGGCGCTCGCGTTCAGCCTTCATCTGCTTTTCCATTGCTTCCTGAATTTCTTTTGGAGGAATGATATTCTTTAGCTCTACTCTGTTTACCTTAATACCCCAAGGATCCGTTGCCTCATCGAGTATAGCGCGCATCTTTGTGTTTATAATATCTCTTGATGTGAGTGTCTGGTCAAGATCCAATTCACCGATAATATTACGCAAGGTTGTCGAGGTGAGGTTTTCAATTGCAAGTATAGGGTTAGTAATTCCGTACGAATAAAGCTTACAGTCGGTTATCTGAAAGAAAACAACCGTATCAATTTGCATTTTTACATTATCCTTGGTTATAACGGGTTGCGGGGGAAAATCCGCTACCTGCTCCATGAGAGTAAGCTTTTTCGAAATAACCTCAACGAACGGAATCTTAAAATGCATTCCGGTGGACCAAGTTGTTTTATAAGAACCAAGTCTTTCAACAACGTAAGCTGAGCCCTGCGGAACGATTTTGATGCACGCAATCAAAACGACTACTGCAATAGCGATAAGGATAACCGCTATTATAATAGGCACATAATTAATTGCCAATAAGGTACTGAACATAATTTTTTACCGCCTTCATATATTATTTTTTACAAATTACTTTTACACCTTCGATGGCAACGACGTGAAGAACGTCGCCTTCGTCAAAAATATCGTCTTCCATAACGCCTCGAGCCGACCAAATCTGCCCTTTGATTTTTACCTGACCGCATCCTGCATAGTTATCGATTTTTTCAGTAACGATACAACGCTCGCCGATAATCGCATCAATATTGGTTTTTGTAGTGTTAGCGGGAAGCGCTTTGATAAAGACTGTCTTTGTAAGAACTATTCCAACTCCGGCAAGTAAAAGCACCGAAAGTATCTGCCATACGAAATGTACTTTACAAAAATCAAGAATTATAGCCACGATGGCTCCCGGAACAAACCAAATTGAAATTAATTGGTCAGTAAAAACCTCAATTATAATAGCTAATACAATGACAGCTATCCATGCCCAACCAAACTGCATTATGTAATTCCTCCTAGGTCTTATTTACAGTACTATTTTAGCATATATTTTATATAATGTCAATGAACATATTATTAATTTAATTATATAATAGTAAATGATAGCAATAAGGCAAAATATACAAAAACATTTCTTTTTTAGACAAAAAACGACTAAAATTTTGGATAAAACGCCCTATTTTTAAAAAAAGTATTGACAAAAATGCTTTGTTATAGTATCATTAACGGGTGCAGAGTCGACTGCATCAAAAACAATTAAGGAGGAATGTTATGTTTGAGAATCTTAAGAAGTTTCTCATTGAGGAGCTTCGTGTAAAGCCTGAGGACATCACAATGGAAGCTGAACTTGCGGGTGACCTTGGTATAAATTCTCTCGAACTTGCCGATTTGGTTTATCTTTGCGAAGAGAAATTTAATGTTGTTATAGATGATGAAGATCTCCATAATTTTATCACTGTTGGCGATGTAGTTCGTTACCTTGAATCTCAGAATTGATAGAATAAATTTAGGGTTGCCTTTCGGCAACCCTTTTCAATAAATTATGATTTTGTTAATAAATTATAATTTTACTATGAAATAATAGTCCTCTCCAAGCATTTGCGGAAGCTCTGGATATTTGTTAAGAAGGTATTCTATCTCTGTAGTTTGAGTTTGAAAGTCGGCTGTTGTAACAAATAACTGTATCATTTTACGGCGTTTAACTGATTTCAAAATACGTGTTATTTCTTCTAATTTCTTTTCGGAGATAGGATCGTTTTCTTCGTTTTTTATTTTCAGCTTTATCAAATCTATATTAACCGCTCTTGCCGATGTTATAAAATACATAATTTCGGTTACAAGAAGATCGCGTGTTCGTCCTGTTAATTCATTAGTGGCTATATTCATAAATTCACCCATTTCGATTGTTTAAACTTTCCTTTTAGGATATTATAACACTAAAAATACTAAATGTAAAGGTATTTCTTATGACAGAGCTTTTATCAAGAATTTTTGTTAAAAATTATAAAGATACGAAGAATTCAAAGGTCAGAAAAGCGTACGGTACCCTATCTAGCTTTGTTGGAATATTCATTAATATTATACTCTCGGCAATAAAGCTGGTTTTGGGACTGTTAACCGCTTCAGCCGCAATACTCGCGGATGCGCTGAATAACCTATCTGATGCCGGGTCGTCAATAATTACGCTTGTAAGTTTTAAGATGTCCTCAAAGCCGGCAGACCGCGACCATCCATTCGGTCACGCAAGGATTGAGTATATTGCATCCCTTGCGGTATCCTTTATTATACTACTGGTAGGATTTGAAACGATTAGCACGTCAATCGGAGTTTTATTCGGTATATCGGAAAGTGAGTCGCCGAGTTTCTCTACTGTTTCGTTGATAATTCTTGGTTCGTCCATAATTTTGAAGCTGTGGCTTTCCCTTTTTTATAGAAAAGTTGGTAAAAAAATCGACTCGTCGGTTATAAGGGCGTCCGGAGTCGATTCGCTTGGGGATTGCGTTTCAACACTTGCTGTTTTAGTTTCCGCGATAATAATTAAAATTACTAATATACAACTCATAGACACAGTGGTTAGTATCGCAGTTTCTGTGATGATAATAATTGCGGGAATAAGAATACTTATCGAAACGAAAAATTCCTTGCTCGGCGAAGCGCCTGTTGATGAACAGGTTGTGGCACTTCAGGGGATAATTGATGAATACCCAGATATTCTTGATATTCACGACCTTTTGATTCACAACTACGGTCCTAACCGTTATATAGCATCTTTTCATGCAGAGGTTGACGGAGGAAAGGATGTTTATATGCTTCACGATATGATCGATAACGTTGAAAAAAGAATTCAGGAAGAACTCGATATAATGTGCACAATACACATGGACCCTGTCGTTACAGATGACGAGAGGGTGTCAGAGCTCAAGAATTTCTTAATTTCAACTATCAAAGAAGACGTATCTGACGATATAACTGTGCACGATTTCAGGATGGTAGTTGGAAACACTCATACCAACATGATTTTTGACGTTGTTTTACCGTTTGAGAGCAAGCTTTCTCCAAAAGAACTCACAGATAAAATTAACGAAGCAGTAAGAAAAAAACGAGAAAACTGCTTTTGTGTTATCACAGTTGACAGAGGATAAAATAATGGGCAGATGCAAAATGTCTTGAAACGACAAGTTGTATTCTGCCCTGTTTTTTGTTCGAATTTACAATACATCCACCCTGTTAAGTTTTTCACCGTTGATAAATGAAAAAATATTGTCGCGAATGATTTTTATACATCTTGTGCGCGCTTCATATGCAGCCCATGCTGCATGCGGTGTAAGTATTACGTTGTCCATATCCTTTATCTCGTAGTATGGGTGAGATTTTGAGAACGGCTCGGTAGAATATACGTCGCATCCAAATGCCGCTATTCTGCCCTCCTTAACGGCAGCGGCAACGTCGGCTTCGTTTACTACTGCGCCACGAGCTTCATTAACGAGTATAACGCTTTTTTTCATCATAGATATGCGTTTTGAATCAATTAGTTCTCTGGTTTTATCGTTAAGCGGGCAATGTAAGGTTATTATGTCGCTAGTCTTACATAACGTATCAATATCGACACACTCATATAACTGCGACGGAGTTGTTTTGTTTACGATTACTCTTGCGCCGAGAGCTTCTGCTATTTTGAGTACTGCAGAACCTATATTTCCGCACCCGACGATGCCCCAAGTCAGTCCGCGTATTTCGTGAAAAACAGGGGTTATTTTATTTGCTGATGAGGATTCGGAGTATTTCCCTTGGCTTACGTAACTTCCGTATTCCTTAAGATGTGCCGCGAGGGATAATACCGTTGCAACCGTAAACATTGCAACACTGTCAGTGGAATAACCCGGAACGTTACAAACTGCAACGCCTACATGTTTTGCTGCCGTGACGTCAATATTGTCAAATCCGGTAGCGAATACGCATATCAGCTTTAATCTCTTTGCTTCTTCTATTACCGTCTTTGTAATCTTAACTTTGTTTGTAACTATTACCTCTGCGTCTTTTACACGCTCCGGAACCTCATAGGGCGCGGTACTGTCATATGTAACAAGCTCGCCCAAGGAATTCAAAACCTCAATCGGAGTGTCCTCTCCCATTGCGATTTTATCGAGTACTACGATTTTCACTAAATCACCTCCAAGCTTCAACTAGTGTCATTATATCATAAAAGGTCAGTACATTACAAGATATAAACTATAAAATAAAAATATTTTTATAACCCCTTGACAAGCAGTTAAAAAAGTGTTATAATGACCTTACCTCTGTCGGAGGTCTTTTTTGTGTGCACATTTTTCTGGGACGTGTACGCACCCCTTCGCCATTGAGGGAGGTATTCAACGGGCTTGTCCCGAATTCTATCAGGAGGTGCCGATATAATGAGAGTCAAAATTACGTTAGCCTGCTCTGAATGCAAGCAAAGAAATTATGACACAAAGAAAAACAAGAAGAATGATCCGGACAGACTTGAAATGAACAAGTACTGCCGTTTCTGCCGCAAACATACTTTGCACAAAGAAACAAAGTAATTGAGAGGGTTGTTTAAGATGTCAGAAGAAAAGAAAAATCTTCCTGTCGACCAAGTAGAAGTCGATGACAAAAATTCTGCCAAATCTGACGCTAAGAAGGCTGTAAAAAGACCTAACTTTTTCGTCCGTATTTGGAAAAGACTCTGTAAGCTTTGCAAAGATGTTGTAGGTGAGATGAAAAAGGTGGTTTGGACACCTAAGAATGAGCTTAAGAAGAGTACTAAGCTCGTATTGGTAGCCGTAGTTGCTATCAGCATAGCAATCGTTTGTGTTGATACTGCTTGCTCTTGGCTTATCAATTCGCTTGCAGCTCTGATTGGCTGAGAGGCGTGAACTATGAGTAATATTAATGAGAAAAACCTCGGTCCCAGATGGTACGTTGCTCATACTTTTACGGGCTACGAAAACAAGGTTAAGACTAATATTGAAAAAATAGTTGAGAACCGCGGATTACAGCATCTTATATACGACGTTCAAGTTCCTACTGAAATCGTTATCGTTAAAAATGATAAAGGCGAAGAAAAGGAAGTTGAAAATAAGATAATTCCCGGTTATGTCCTTGTTAAAATGACTATGACTGACGAAAGCTGGCACGTTGTAAGAAACATAACGGGTGTCACGGGCTTTGTAGGTCCCGGGTCAGAGCCCACCCCGCTAACCGCTGAAGAGGTCGACAGATTTAATGTCGAATCGCACGCAGAAGAACTTGCGTTTAAGGTTGGTGATAGGGTTGAAGTATTCTCCGGTATATTTGCCGGCTACTCAGGTATACTTCAGGAAATCAACGAAGACAAGAAAGAAGTCGTTATTCTTGCTTCTACCGAACGTCGCGACATTCCGATTTTTGTCGAGCTTAAGGACGTTCGTTTGGCTGAATAAGCTATTCCCTTTTTATCGCTTCGCCATGAAGCATTCGTGGGAGAGAGAAAAATCTTTACTTAATTCTCTCGATTAAATTACCACATTTGGAGGTGTAAACAAAATGGCAAAGAAAATAATGGGTTACATTAAATTGCAGCTTCCTGCCGGCAAGGCTACTCCCCAGCCGCCTGTAGGTCCCGCACTCGGTCAGTACGGTGTTTCTATTCCTAACTTTACTAAGGAATTTAATGAAAGAACTAAGAATGATATAGGTCTTATTATCCCTGTTATCATCACCGTTTTCGCAGACCGTTCCTTCACGTTTATAACGAAGACTCCCCCCGCAGCAGTTCTTATTAAGAAGGCTTGCGGTATCGAGACTGCTTCCGCAACCCCCAATAAGACTAAGGTTGCAAAGCTCACCAAGGAACAGCTTCGCAAAATTGCAGAAACTAAGATGCCCGATCTCAATGCAGCTTCTGTTGAAGCAGCTATGAGCATGGTTGCAGGCACTGCTCGCAGCATGGGCGTTACGGTTGAAGAGTGATAGGAGGACTTAACAATGGCTACAATGGGTAAAAAATATAAAGCAAGTGTCGAGCTCTTCGACAAAACAAAACTTTATGATGCTGATGAAGCAGTTGCACTCGTTTGTCAGACTGCTAAGGCTAAATTTGATGAAACCGTAGAGGTTCACATCCGTCTGGGCGTTGACTCCCGTCACGCAGACCAGCAGGTTAGAGGCGCTATCGTTCTTCCTAACGGAACCGGTAAAACTGTAAGAACTCTCGTTTTCGCCCGCGGCGACAAGGCAGAGGCTGCCCTTGCAGCCGGCGCTGATTACGTTGGCGCTGAGGATTATGTTCAGAAGATAACCACAGAAAACTGGTTTGACTTTGACGTAGTTATCGCTTCTCCCGATATGATGGGCGTTATCGGACGTCTTGGTAAGGTTCTCGGTCCTAAGGGACTTATGCCTAACCCCAAGGCAGGTACCGTTACTCCTGACGTTGCAAAGGCTGTTACTGAAGCTAAGGCTGGTAAGATTGAGTACCGTCTTGATAAGACTAACATCATTCACTGCCCTATCGGTAAGGCATCCTTTGGTCCTGAAAAGCTTGCAGAAAACTTTAACACACTTGTTGGTGCTGTTATTAAGGCAAAACCTG
Organism: Eubacteriales bacterium; assembly: GCA_045656445.1. GTDB lineage: Bacteria > Bacillota > Clostridia > Oscillospirales > CAG-272 > UBA1740. Next base: position 12,564 of record JAZORD010000023.1, read on the forward strand.
CAGCTGCAAAGGGTCAGTACATCAAGAGCTGCGTTGTTGCAACTACGATGGGCCCTGGCATAAAGGTTAATTACGCAAAGCTTGGTTAATTCCTTGCTTTTTAGAAAATAAAAGAAGGCAGAATGAAATCCTGCCTTCTTTTATTTTATGTGTTTTACAAAATCTTCGTTTGTCATACCAAAAATATAATCTCCGATAGAGATATTGGAAAGCTTGTTTTCCAGCATATTTATAGAGGTGTTTTCAAGGTAATCGAGAAGCTCCTCTGTATCCTTTACTCCAAAGAAATCTCCGTATATTTTGATTTTACGGATGAGGTCGTTTTTCATTTCGATTCGCATTTCAACAGTTCCAAAAGGATAACGACGCTTTTTGGTCAAAGTATATGCAGAAATATAATCAGAGTCCGGGAATACCCATTCCTTTGAGATATATTTATTGAATAGCGCTGATATTTCTTTTTCGGTGGGCGCTGTTATGAGCTCAGGATCATATTTTTGCTTTAAAAATTTCTCAATGAGACTGATAAAACCGTGAACATCAAGTTCTTTGAGGTATTCTTTTATATTGGTTACTCTTGAACGCACGGATTTTATTGCCTTTGCCTTGATTTTTTCCTCGTCTACCTTTAGCGCATCCGAAAGGATAGAAAGGTCGCTATCAAAGAGCAAGGTTCCATGGTGAAGAACTCGTTTTTCGCTTGTGTGCTGAGCGTTACCGGATACCTTTTTGCCATCTATTAAAATATCGTTTCTTCCCGAAAGCTCGGCTGATAATCCAAGGCTTGACAAGGCTTCAATTATTGGCTTTGTGAAATATTCAAAATTGATTCCTTCGCTTCCCTTTTTTCTTGATATGAAGGTATAGTTGACATTGCCCAGGTCGTGATAGACCGCACCGCCGCCGGTAATTCGACGTACTATATGGATATTATTATTTCTTATATAATCCATATTTAATTCGGTAAATGCATTCTGATTTTTTCCTATAACTACGGTGGGTTCGTTTTGCCAAAGCATAAAAATATCATCATCGCAATGCGTAAACAGATATTCTTCCGTTGCAAGATTGATATTAGGGTTTGTTGTTTTTAATATTAAAAATTTCATAGTATGTATGTAAATACACATCGGATATTTTCATCCGATGTGTATTTAGTTTTGTTTATTTAAGAATTAAAGACCCTTTTTAGCTCTTTCTACCTTCTCGATATCGGTAAAGTTGTTTGTGGGAACGTAACCGGGGAGAGGCATAATCTTCTCATGGAGAGCGTCGATAATCCAGTCAGCCTGCGGGAAGAAGCTCTTTTCAAGCTCGAATGCAGGAGTTATCCAGTTGCGAGAACCTACAACAACTGCAGGACCGTCAAGGTAATCAAAGAACATTTCGGTGATGTTGGAGGCCATATCTCTCATTACGGAGTTTCTCTCACAAGCATCTCCTACGAAAAGAATCTTACCGGTCTTCTTAACAGACTCGATAACCTTTTCATAGTTGAAAGGAACGATAGAACGTGCGTCAATGATTTCTGCGGAAACGCCGAATTTCTCTTCAAGAATCTTAGCAGCCTCAAGAGCTCTGTAAAGAACTGCACCGATAGTAACTATCGTAACGTCTTTACCCTCTCTCTTGATATCGGGCTCACCGAAAGGAATCTCGTAGTGACCTTGGGGAACGCCGTCCTTGAGGAACTCCTCGCCAAAGCCGTAAATTCTCTGGCTCTCAAAGAATACTACGGGGTCGGTTCCGTCAAGAGCGCTGGTCATAAGACCCTTTGCATCGCTAGGCGTTGCGGGGAATACAACCTTAAGACCGGGAATGTGGGCGCAAAGTGCCGTCCAATCCTGAGAGTGCTGAGCACCGTACTTAGAACCTACGGAAACACGAAGTGTAATAGGCATTTTGAGGATTCCTGCGGACATTGCCTGCCATTTTGCCATCTGGTTGAATATTTCGTCTCCTGCACATCCGATAAAGTCAGCGTACATAAGCTCAACAATAGCGCGGCCACCGCACATTGCATAACCTACAGCAGAGCCGACAATTGCGGACTCGGAAATGGGTGAGTTGAAGAATCTGTGATAAGGAACCGCTTCGGTCATCTTCTTGTAAACACCGAACGCACCTCCCCAGTCACGGTTATCCTCACCATAGGCTATAAGGGTGGGGTCATCGTAATACTTGTCGATGATGGGCTCGAAAAGTCCATCGCAAACGTTGTACATCTTCATCTTGGAAACAGGCTTGCCATTTGCATCCTTAGCGGTGCGGATTTTTCCTGCGATTTCCTTAACTCTCGGGCACTCTTCCTTAGGCATTAGCATTTCTGCCTTGCGCTCAGGATCCATGCTGACAACCTTCTGGTTGGAGAACATGATTGAGGAGATAGCATCGGGCTCCTTGTCGAGATCCATACGAGGAGATATATCATCGTTGATAGCGAGCTTCATAATCTCTGTCATACGAGCAGTAATATCCTCGTTGATTGTAGCAAGCTCACCTTCGGTAGCAATCTTGCCCTTTATGAGCTTATTCTTAAATGCAACAATAGGATCTGCTGCCTTCCATGCCTCGATTTCCTCGGGTGTACGGTAGGTAGAGGAGTCGGAGGGAGAGTGACCGGAAACACGGTAAGTAACAACATCAAGAAGCGCGGGTCCTTTACCCTCAAGAAGAAGCTGCTTTTTGCGGGTAACTGCATCGATAACAGCGAGAGGATCGTAACCGTTTACGCGCTCTGCGTGCATCTGGCTGGGATTGAAGCCTGCGCCAAGGCGAGCAACCATATCAAATCCCATGGTCTCACCTCTTGTCTGTCCGCCCATACCGTAATGGTTGTTGAAGACGTTAAAGAGGATAGGTAGACCTGCATCGCTGTACTTGCCATCCATACCCCAGAGCTTTGTAATCTGGTCCATAGAAGCAAAGTTAAATGATTCAAGAACGGGACCGCGACCTGTCGCGCCGTCACCGCAGTTTGAAATAATGATACCGGGCTTGCTGTTGGAGCGCTTATACAAAGCTGCGCCGAGTGCTATGGGAGCGGATGCACCAACGATAGCGTTATTAGGCATAAGTCCGAAAGGAATGAAGAATGCGTGCATAGATCCGCCGAGACCGCGGTTGAAGCCGGTCTTGCGTGCGAATATCTCAGCGAGAGCACCGTAAAGAAGGAAGTTAATAGCAAGCTCTTTAATGCTTCCTGATTTCATATGCTTTTCAACAACAGAAAGAACAGAGCCGCCAAGGAATTCCTTCATTATATCGTAAACTTCGTTATCCTCAAGCTTGTGAATAGAGGAAAGACCCTTTGCCAAAATCTCGCCGTGGCTACGGTGAGAACCAAAGGAGAGGTCGTTGATATCGAGGCTGTACGCCTCACCAACTGCGGACGCCTCCTGACCTATCGAAAGGTGAGCAGGACCGGGGTTGTTGTATTCAACACCGTTGTAATTTGATTTTGTCTTTACATCGTTAAGCATCGTTTCGAATTCACGAATGATTGCCATATCACGATATATACGTACAAAATCGTCTTTTGTGTAAATCTTTTTCTCCTCAGCGAGCGTTTTGTTGTACTGACAAACAGGAATATCATCAAAATGAATAAAACCTGCGTCAAACGCTTTGCCGGGATCAACATATTGACTCTTAGGCATTTTATTTCTCCTTAATTAGATTATTATAGTTTAAGGTTAGTCCATAAACATGGCTTCGCGGATAACTTCGCAAACGGTGGGGTGCGGGAATACGAGCTTTTGAACATCCGCAACTCTCATCTCGGTTTCAACCATCATAGCCGCACCGTAAATTATTTCAGAAGCATAGCTTCCAATCATATGTACGCCGAGAATGTTGTGGTGTTTGTTATCAGTAATGATTTTTACAACTCCGTTGCCGTGCTCGTTTTCAGCTATATATCGACCGCTGTACTTAAGCGTTACGGTTTCCACCGAAGCGTCAATTCCCTTTTCCTTTATGGATTCAGTTGTCTCGCCAACCGAGGCAACCTCGGGATTGGTATATATAACCGATGGAATTGAATTGTAGTTAATTCTATCCTTTTTGCCGAGAATATTGTTTATACAAACCTCGCCCTCGCGGTATGCAGTGTGAGCAAGCATAGATTTTCCGTTTACGTCACCGGCTGCCCAAACACCCGGAACGTTGGTCTTTCCGTACTCATTTGTAACAATAGCGCCTCGTTCAAGCTTAAGGCCAATATTTTCACATCCAATACCCGCTGTTCTTGCGCGACGTCCAATAGAAACGAGTGCATAGTCAGCCTTGAGCTCAACAACCTTACCGTCCTTCTCGTAGGTTACAGCCTTGTTTTTGATAGAGGTAACTCTTGCGCCAAGTATAAATTCTACTCCGCGCTTAGCATACTCCTTTTGAAGCATTGTAGATATCTCACGGTCGGTTGCGCCGGCGATATGGTCCATCATTTCAACTACGTAAACCTTAGAGCCAACAGAATTGAAATAGGAAGCCATTTCAAGACCGATTACTCCGCCTCCTACGATAACGATGTCCTTGGGAATTTCCTTGAGGTCGAGAACCTCTCTGTTAGTAAGAGCAAATCCGGATTTTAAAGAATCCTGAAGTCCGTCAATAGGAGGAAGTGCCGCAGATGAGCCTGTTGCAATAAGAAGTTGTTTTCCAACATACTCCTTACCCTCAGCAACAACAACGAATCCCTCCGCGTTTCTCTCTTTGATAGCAGCCGTAGCCTTAACTACTTCAACGCCAGCCTTTTTAAGCTTTCCGCCAACGCCGGAAACGAGTTGCTTTACAACCTTGTTTTTACGTTCTACAACAAACGCATGGTCGATAGATGCGGAAGCAAATTTAACTCCGTAGTCCTCACCGTGCTTTGCATAATCATAGATTTTCGCGGAATAAAGAAGGGTTTTTGTGGGAATACATCCCTCGTTAAGACATACGCCGCCAAGCGCTCTTTCTTCGATAACGTGAGTTTTGAGGCCTGCGTGTCCTGCTCGCTCTGCTGCGTTATATCCTGCAGGGCCACCGCCTAAAATTATCAGATCGTACATTATACTTCCCTCCTAAATCACTTTGTAAGCAAGAGGTCGAAGTTTTCAAGCGCGAAGCAAAGCTCCTTTAAGAACTTAGCAGCCGGCGCACCGTCAAGCGCTCTGTGGTCAAACGTAAGCGAAAGGCCCATTGCAGGATAGGTTACGTCCTCGCCGTTTACTTCCTTAATTCTCTTGGTGATAGTATCAACACCGAGTATACCGGTCTGAGGAGGGTTGATTACAGGCGTAAAGCTCTCAATACCCAGAGAACCGAGATTGGTAACGGTAAACGTACCGCCCTGAAGCTTGTCGGGGCTGATATTACCGGATTGAGCCTCGGTAATAACCGCTTTAGCAGCAATTGAAAGCTCGTTAAGAGAAAGCTTTTCTGCTCCAAAAACAGTAGGAACAAGAAGTCCTCTGTTAGTGTCAACCGCAATACCTATATTAACGTTATTGAAATATCTGATAACGTCATCAAGGTAGTGGGCGTTGAGATCCTTATGATTAAGAATAACGCGGGAAACAGCAAAAAGAATCATATCGTTGAGTGTGATGTTTGCAAGTCCCATCTTTTCTGCGCCGTTCTTAAGGGATGCGCGAAGAGCCATAAGCTTGGTTGCATCGAAGGAGGAATTTAAAGTAAGCTGCGCCATATTCGAAAGTGACGCGTGCATAGACTTTGCAATTACCTTTCTCACGTTGGAAAGCTTTACATCCTCGTATGCAGATACTGGATCTGTAGCTTCGGGCGCAGAAGTTGCTGTGGGGGCGTTAAGGTCACCAAGGACAACCTTTCCGTTTATACCGCTTCCCTCAACGGCAGACGTATAAGCCGCCTTTGCCGCAGGAGATACGGTGAGACCCATATCAACGAGCTTCTGAACATCTCTTTCAATAATTCTGCCATTAGGACCTGTGGGAACTGCTTTTAAAAGATCAGCGTTCGTTTTTTCCGCAAGAAGTCTTGCGCGAGGTGAAATAGAGCCGACACCTTGAGTTGCAAGAGGAGCATCAACCTCTATCTCAACGGGTGTAACAGCATTGGCTGAGGGAGCAACCGTCTCATTTGCGGATGTTTCTTCTGCCTCGGTTTTTGGTGTGAATTCAGAAAAATCCTCACCGTCGTTTCCGATTACAAGAACATTTTCAAGACAAGGAACGTCGTCGCCCTCTTCTCTGAAAATTGCAAGTATTTTGCCTGCTACGGGGGCGGGCTCTTCAAAAGAAGATTTGTCGGTTTCATAAGAGAAGAGGACGTCGCCTGCTTCAACAGTGTCGCCAACCTTTTTGTTGAAAGCGGTTATAATACAGCTTTCAACGCTCTGTCCCTGACGCGGCATAATTACAACTGTAGCCATAAGTTAACTCCTTATTTGGAATGAAAATTTGTTTCTTATCTGAATTATCTCTTCCACTGAAGCGTGTAGTGAACGTCGTCAGCCTTTTCCTCGTCAGTGAATCTTCTGAGGGTATTAACAACCTCACCGTTGTTATACTTTCTGTCGTTGATAGGCTCAGTAGTACCCATAACGGTTACGTTAAGCTGTCTGCGACGAGCGCGTACGTGGTCCCAGTCGATAAAATAAACGTGAGCAAATTCACCGCCGTCAAGAATGCCGTCCTTAATGGTCATTGTTTCGCTTCTGCCAAAGAAGCAGGAACGAAGGTGTCCGTCGGTATTCATACTGGTGTAGTCACCGGGCTCGTTAACAAATCTGCCAAATTTAGAGTGGATGGGTCCGGGATGGCGGTACTGATGCTCCTCTGCGAAATCGGGAATCATCTTTCTCATTATGTCGAGAAGGTCGTGCTGAAGGTACTCAAGGTCAAAAGAGTCAACATCGTGAGAGCACTCCTGAACCATTACAGAGCAAGTGGTGTGGTGAGATGCGATACATACAGTACCGTTCTTAACTCCGGACTCCTCAACTATCTTAAGGATGTCGCTTGTTACGTCGTGGAAAGTTGGTATCCAGCCTCTTGACTGAAGTTCAATTTCCTTTTGAAAAACTTTGAATTCCATAGTATTTTCTCCTTTATGTAAAAAAATTAATAATTACTTATTGTTGAGCCTTTTACCGACAGCTCCGCCGGGATGGATAAGAGCAAAATCCATTTTTTGATAACCGGTATATTCTACAAGAGCTGTCTGGAGTGCGTCGAATATTGCGCTCGTTACGGCAAAACTCGTAGTTCCCTGACAATTGTATTTATCACATTCCTTTGTGACCTTCATCGCAAGAACAATGTCTGACATTGTCGCAAGAGGAGATTCAAGGTTCTCGGTGACACCGATAATTGTGACACCCTTTACCTTACAAACGTCAATAATGGTCATAAGCTCATCGGTCTTTCCGCCTCGGGAAGCAAGAACCATAACGTCACCCTTTTTCATGCAGCCAAGACCGCCGTGAACAGCTTCTGCGGGAGAAAGAAATCTTGCCGGGCGTTCTACACAGCACATGAGGTGCGCAAAATGTCTGCATGCTATACCGGAGTGACCGCAGCCTGCTGCTGCGATTCTCGGCGCTTCTGCAAGCGCTACAACCGCGCGGCGCATTTCTTCCCTGTCAAGAACCTTCGCGGTTTCTGCAAGGGACTCAGCCTCTATGCGAAAGGCGTCAAATGCTTGATCAAGTGCATTTTCTATCACTTTCCATTCACCTCATCCCATGTTTTACGAAGAGTATAAAGCATCTCTTCGGCTGCAGCTTCGGGATTCTTAGCTTTCATAACTCCGCTGGTGCATCCCGTTGCCTGAGCTCCCGCTCTGATAACGTTTGCAACGTCGTCAGGACCGGAAATTCCCGCGCCTTGAAGGACCATAATATCGGGGTTGATTTTACGAACAGCCTCAATAGTATCTCTTACGTATCCCATATCGCTTGCAACACCTGTTCCGATAAGGTCAGTTGGCTCAGCAACGATGAGATTAGGACCGAGAAGTGCTACCTGTCTAATTTCTTCAACGGTGTCAGCGCAAACGATGGTTGCAAGTCCGACCTCGTCAGCACGCGCTATTGCAGCCTTAACCTCTTCAAGAGTCAGCTTTTTCTCTGCGTGATTGAGCATAACGCCAACAGCTCCTGCCTCTTTTACCGCTTCGGGCAAAACAGAACCAAGACCTCTGCCGGGAACGAGAGAATCCATATGCTGTGCGTATACGTGAATTCTTTCGGTGTTCTCTGCGAGAAGACGAATATCAGTATACTGGGGGGTGATTATGACGTCAAGGTCATACTTTTCTGCGATTTTGTCAACCGCTTTTGCGAGCTTCAACATTCTCTCGCCCCACATAAAGCACTTGGGGCCTATTTCAAAATAAGGAGCTCTGATTTTGTAGTTCTTTACCATTTTGACTACCTTTCTTATATGTAATTAATTTAAAAGCTGGTCAAGCTTCACGTAGCTTTTGTACGCCGAGGAATAATCGGCGTCTGATGGCTCGTAAGTCGTTTTAGTTTTTACTATTTTGTCAACCGCATCCTTTAATGAGGTATAGTCACCGATACCTACCGCGGCAGCAAGCGCTGACCCGAGACACGCGGTTTCGCTCTCGGAAAGCGTTTTAAGCACCTTCCCGGTAACGTCGGATTTTATGGATGACCAAAGCGGACTTAGCGCGCCGCCGCCGGTTATACGGATTTCCTTGATTTTATCCTCTCCGATATACTCAAGATTTTGCTTAAGAGTAAATGCGATAGCCTCCATTATCGCTCTTGCAAAATGAGCGCGTGTATGCGAAAGGTTTATGCCCGCAAAGGCCGCTCTTGCATCGGGATTGTATTTGGGCATAGTGGAACCGCAGAAATACGGAAGCATGGTTAGTCCATCGCATCCCGGAGCAACGTCCTTAGCAATTTCGTCAAGCTCGCGGAAAGAAAAGCTTTCTGCAAACTGATTCTTGAACCATTTAAGTGCCATTCCGGCAGTAGAGGACCAAAGAATAAGACAATATTTACCGTCAATTGCGTGAAGGTGGCAAGGAATAATGCTGTCCGGGTTATATTCCGGCATTTTATCGGTCATGACGCATATTGCCATAATCGTTCCGGTCATTTCACTGATACGGCTCTCGTCGGTAACACCGGCGCCGAGCGTGCCGGCGATTTGGTCAAGCATTCCCGTAACAACCTTGATTCCCTTGTATTCACCAACCTCAGATGCAGATTTTCTTACTTTGGGGAGCATATCTTTAGTTATGCCGACAAAGTCAAGCATCTCGTCCCACCATTTGCCATCGACAACGTTGTAATATATAGTTGAGGACTGTATCGTTGGCTCGGTAACGAAATTACCGGATAATTTATAAAGGACGTAGTCTTCAAGCATAAATATTTTACGGATTTTCTTGAAAATTTCTTTTTCCTTGTTTTTCATCCAAAGAATTTTGGATGCAGGCCATCCGGCAGTTATCTCGGGTTGTCCTGTAACCTCATAGACTCTCTTGTTGCCGAAACGTTTTGTTATCATCTCGGCCTCCTCAGTCGCGCGATTATCAAGCCATACGATAGCGGGATATACGGGTTCTCCGATTTCGTCGGTGAAAATAATTGTTTCACCCTGAGTGTCGATGGAAAGCGCGTCTATTTTACCGCATTCCAAGGTAAGCTCGTCTATAACGCTTTTGCACATATCTACATACTTATCGGCGTCAAATTCGATATTTCCCGTAGCAGAGTCTGTATCTAGAGTATAATCAACCGAACGAAGAGCAAGACGATCACCTTCGGCATTAAATACCGCAGCCTTAATAGAGGTAGTGCCGATATCTATACCAAGATATTTTTTGGTTTCACTCATAACTGTATTCCTTTCGTATAATATAGAAGAGGGTTTTGTTTCGTTTTTGTTTCGTTTTTAGTTTGTTTTTGTTACTTTATTGTACCACATTCGTGTGTTTTTGTCAATAAAAAAGAATTTATTTTGCAAGAAAAAATACACAGAAATGATAACGTTTTTTTGGTTGATTTTAATAATTATACATTTTAGTTTTAAAGATTAAATTTTTAACTTGAAATTTTAGAATTAGTATGGTATACTATGAACAATACATATACCGTTGGTCTGGAGATAAAACATGTCATACACATCTGAAAGCAGGCGTGAGGAAATAGTCGAGCTCGTTCAGCTGAACGGCAAGGTTAAGGTTTCTGAGCTTAGTGAAAGATATAAAATTTCAGAGGTTTCGATTCGAAAGGATCTTGAGGTGCTGGAAGCACAAGGCCATCTTTCACGTATTCACGGCGGAGCGGTCGGAATGAATAAGCTTTACGTTAATATGGATTTGACAGAACGGTACAAGACAAACTCTGCAGCAAAAAAAGCGGTTGCGGAGCTTGCGGCGCGATTTATCGAAGATAATGACACTATAATGATGAACGCAGGAACGACACTTGTTTATGTTCTACGCGCGCTAAGGGGCAAGAAAAACATCAATATCGTTACAAATTCCATACAAAATGCAACAGAGGCGGCACTTTACCCTTCCTTCAACGTCATTTTGCTTGGAGGAGATGTTGATTCAAAGAATCAGTTTACATACGGTCAGGATGCTATCGACCAGCTTCTTAACTACCACGCCACAAAATGTATACTTTCGGTTGACGGGATTTCTTGTGAATCCGGACTTACGTCTTATTTTTCTAACGCTGCTGAGCTTGCAAGAAAAATGATAGAATGCTCGGATACGCTTATCGTTGCAGCTGATTCATCAAAGATTGGCAAAAACGTCTTTGCAAGAATCACAGATATAAATAAGGCAAATATAATCGTAACTAATAAAACCGATAATCACGCTGAGATGGCAAAGTTGCGAGAAATACAAATTGACATTTATGAAGCATAACCCAAAAACGCACGTTGTCTTTCACATTTCGTGTTTTTGTACAAATGACACCGTCACAATATAAAAGGTTGTGTAAAAAGGAGATAATCTATGAAAACAGCAATAGTTAACACGCACATAATTATGCCAGATTATATGATTCCAAACGGAACCATAGTAATCGAGGACGGCATTATCGTTGATTTTGGAAAAAAAATCTCTACTGAAGGTATGGAATGCATAGATGCAAAGGGCGCGTATACCGGGCCCGGACTTATAGATATACATACTCACGCCGACGGAGAAACCTTCTTCTCGGAGGATCCCGTAAAGGCTGCATCAACCCTTCTTCAGCACGGTGTTACAGACGTTATGCCAGCGCTTTATTTCAATATGCCGGCAGATAAGCTGGTTGAGCAGGTGAAGCTCATACGCAATGCTATGAATTCAGGCAAGGCTGGTAATATTATCGGTCTTTACATGGAAGCTCCCTATCTTAATCCAAACTTTGGCTGTAACCGCGAGAGTAATCCTTGGCGTGACGTTGTTGCAAAGGAACGGTTTCAAAAGGTTGTTGACGAAGCGTACGATTTGGCTAAGGTATGGTGCATAGCTCCGGAGCGTGAAAATATTGAGGAGTTTGTCGATTATGTGAGGGAAAAAAATCCAAACGCCGTATTTTCCGTCGCTCACAGCGAAGCTGAGCCCACTCAAATTGAACGATTTATACCGTTAGGTCTTAAGCTTGCTACCCATCACACCAACGCTACCGGAACTCTTCAAAGATATCCCGAATGCAGAAGTGCGTGCGTAGATGAAACAGCGCTTTACAATGACGAAATATATACCGAGCTTATATGCGACAAAGTGGGTATACACGTTGACCCTTATATGCTTAGGCTTATAAAGAAAATTAAAGGTGATGACAGGATTATTCTTATTGCTGACGCTTTTGTTGAGCACGGTCCCATTCCCGACGGTGATCTTTACGAGGGCGCTGATGACATCAACTTTGATTTTGCGGGTGAGATTGCAGGAAGCAAGATGATTCTTGACGGCCCCTGCAGAAATATGATGGTTCACACCGGCGCTTCTCTTTGCCAGGTATTCAAATATGCATCAACAAACCCCGCAAGACTTCTTTCTCTTTCTGACCGCGGTGTTATTAAAAAAGGCAATAAGGCAAATCTTATAACCGTAAGCGCAGAATTTGAAGTTCAGTCGGTTTACCTTGCCGGTAAAAAAGTTAAGTAATCAAACAAAATTTACATAAAGGAGAAACAAAATGAAAGATTTCATTACAGATCCCGCAACCAAGTTTGACTTTATGCCTGCCGATTTTGTTCCTTTTAAGGACAAAAAAGTTTGCGAGTACGTACGCAGCCTTAGCGGCAAGGACCTTGAAAAGCGTGAGGCTTGGTGGCACCCAGAGTTTGAGGTTAAGGTAATGATGAACCCACATCCCGTTCTCATTTCCACCCTCTTTACACGTCTTAAGGCTGCATCAGAGGCTGGTAAGTCCTTTACCATGATTCTTGGCAACCCTGAGCCCGACACCTACATTCCTCTCGCGCAGCTTATCAACTACTTCAAGGTTGACTGTTCCAAGGTTCACCTTGTTGCTGAGGATGAGTGGGCTGATCAGGATGGCAACATAGCTCCTATCACCTACGAGGCAGGCTTTGCTCACTCGATGATCAAGTATCTTTACTACCAGATTGACGAAAAGCTTCGCATGCCTATGGAGAACGTTCACTCCCCCACTAACGCAAACATCAAGGATTACTCCAAGATTATCGACGATATCACCGAGGGAACCGGCGCTGATATCGCTTCTACCTCTCCCGGATGGGCAGGTCACATGGCATTCGTTGACCCCATTCCCGAGTTTATCGGCTCCGGCGATATTGAAGAGTGGCTGAATCAGCCCGCTCAGATAGTTACCCTTCACCCTATGACCATTATGCAGAACTCACTTAACGGAACGTTCGGTCAGTCCGGTGATATCGCTAACGTACCTCCCAAGGCGGCTACTATCGGTCCTCTTGACGTAATGCGCGCTAAGGAAAGAATTGAGGTTCACGCGCTTGCAACCTGCGGCACATTCTCCTCTTGGCAGAGAATGACCAGCCGTCTTTGCACGCACGGTCCTATCACTCCTTACCTTCCTTCTACTATGCTTCAGACCAAGAAGACCCAGGTTTATATTTCCGAAGAGCTTGCAGCTCCGTTTGAGTGCTGGGAGAAGGTTGGTTACTAATTAACCTGCATTTAAAATTTTTG
>JAZORD010000024.1:0-12133 GCA_045656445.1 Eubacteriales bacterium
TCCGACCAAAGAAGCACCGAGAGGTGCTTTTTTGCGTTGAGATGATTGGACGAGAACCTCGACTGCAAGAAGCGCACGCAATCATTGGGAACGTGCAGTGTGAATCATTGCCATATCACACGATGGCGAAGTTTGGATATTTCGGTTTTCACTCGACGAAAAACGAGGGTATCAAAGAAAAAGTGATACCCTCGTTTTTGTTTTTATATGTCAACTATCAACCGAACACAAACCAAAGATACAGATACGCAGGCACGATTGCTGCCAATGTAAACGGAATACCGATCTTAAAGAAATCAGAATTCTTAACGGTATATCCTTCTTTACGAAGTATACCGATTCCGGCAATATTTGCAGACGCGCCTATTGGTGTGCAGTTTCCACCGAGTGTCGCTCCCGAAAGCAAACCAAAATAGAGTACTGTAGGATCAATATTTAATGTAGAAGCAAGCCCTGCGATTACGGGTATCATCGTTGCAACATACGGAATGTTATCTATAAACGCAGAAATAAGCACTGATGTCCATACGATAACGGTGTAAAGAACAAACACGTTTCCACCGCCCAATTTGGCGAGAAGCTCAGCGGCGGCGGCAATAACGCCTTGCTCTGCAATACCGCCTATCATAACAAATAGACCCAAGAGAAGTCCAATTGTTTGGAAATCTATTTCCTTTAAAGGACCAACAATAGCGGATAGTTTTTTCTTTCGTATGAAGTTATAAACAAGGCCTACCAGCAACAAACCGCAGCAGATAAGTCCGTTTGTTATATCCGGCTTGTTAGGAATAAAAGAAGCGACAATCAGTAATAGAATCGTGCCGAGAAGCAAGCCCGTAGGAACAAAGTCGGTTACCTTCGTGCGAGATTTTTCTTTGGGAATACCTGTTTTTTCCTTGCGGAAGATAAACAACAAAATAATCGCAGAAATAATAGCACCGAGTTCTACCGCAAAAAACATTCCGGGTCTGCCCTTATACCAGAAGAAATCGGTAAAGCTCATATCCAGAGCTGATCCAAGCATAATTGCGGTTGTATCTCCAACGAGCGTTGCGGCGCCTTGTAAATTAGATGAGACCGCAATCGCGATGATAAACGGAACCGGATTGGTTTTCAGTTTTTTACAAATTTCAAGCGCTACGGGGGCAACCATAAGCACCGTGGCAACGTTATCTACAAAAGCAGATATAATACCTGCAAACAAAGCCATTGCAACTGCCGCCCACTTCACATTTGGAACCTTTTCCATTATTAAATCCGCAAGGAGTGCGGGCATTTTACTTTCAATGAACAAGGAAACGATACCCATCGTTCCTGCAATCATTAAGAGAACATTAAAATCTATCGCACCTAAAACACTTGACAGCGGCAGCATTCCCGTCACAATGAACACAAGTGCAGATGCAAGAGCGATATACGGTCTGTATTTGCTGAATATCAACATCAAGACGTAGGTTACGGCAAATAACGCCAAAGCTATGTACATACTATTCTGTTAATCTCCTTTCAATCATCTTTTTCAGAGCCAATGGGATTTACTATACTGTAGCCAACGTTGACGAGGTGGTCGGCAACTCTTTCAAGTCCGACTATCACGGAAGAATAATAAGGGCTTACATCAACGTTACAGTTGCCCTCGGCAAGACGGGCAAAATGGCTTGCGATAAGCTCCTTTTTCTTGATGTCTACGCCTTCCTCCAAGTCAGCGAGAGTCGGCAACTGTTCTATATTAAGATTTTCAAAAGCATCCTTAGCTATATAGAACATCTGCATAACGCTCTCACGCATAGATAAGATCTCGCCCTGCGCTTTTTCGGAGAAATATATTTTTTTGCCTATCATCTCGATGCCGATCTCGTGAAAGTTTTCGGTGTGGTCACCGATACGCTCAAGATCGTTGAGAACGTGGAAATATGCTCCGATAGTCTTCTCGTCACTTTGCTCCACCTCACCCGACAGTTTGATCAAAAACTTGGTAAGCGCGCTGTTGGTAAAATCTATGATCTCCTCGTTCTTTCTAATGCGCCCGTCATACTCGGATGAGCCCTTATCCATAGCAGCGAATGCAATGGTAGCGTTTTCCTCTACTAAGCCAAGCATATAGTCCATTTCCTTCTTTACCTGCATAAGCGCAACGGGAGGCATTGTAAGAAGTCTATCGTCAACGTATTTGAGCGACAGGGTGGATTCGGTTTCCTTTTTGTCCTTGATAATGATGCAAGAATATTGCACAAGCTGCTTAACAAAAGGAATAAGAAGCATCGTCGTCGTGACATTGAATATAACGTGGAAAATGGATACTCTCATTTGAAGCGACATAGGATCATCTCCGGGGAACATCGAAACCAAAAGATTAACGACAGGATCCCTGAATATCCATATAATTGCCGTAAACAGCATCGTTCCTATCACGTTGAACGTAAAATGTATCAGCGCTACACGCTTGGAATTAGCGTTTGCTCCGACTGATGCAATAAGCGCCGTAACGCAAGTACCGATATTAGCGCCAAGCACGATGAACAATGCGAAATCAAGCGGAAGCACGCCCGCGCCAACCATAGTAATAACTACACCCGTGGCTGCAGAGGAGCTTTGTATAAGTGCAGTAAAAATGACGCCGACTAAAATCAAGAGGAGCGGGAAATTAATCGTCTTGAAAATGTCGGTGAACATATTTTCAACGAGCGGATTCCCAAACGCCTGATCACTGCTCATAACCTCAAGACCAACGAAAATCATTCCAAGACCGCAGCAAAGGCTACCCGCTATTCTTATCTTTTCGCTTTTGAAAAAGCTCATCATTACGCCTGCAAAAGCGAGAAGATACATTATCATATTGAAATAATCGTTCTTCAAGGCAACGAGCAGACCCGTGATGGTCGTGCCGATATTAGCACCCATAATAATAGGCGTTGCCTGCATAAGCGTCATAACACCCGCATTGACAAGACCGATAACCATAACCGAGGTTGCTGACGAGCTTTGAATTATAGCTGTCACACCCGCGCCGATACCAACGCCCGAAAAGCGATTGTTGCTTATCTTTTCCAGAAGCTTTTTCATACCTTTTCCGGCACTCTTTTCCAAAGCATCACCCATAAAGTTCATGCCAACAATAAACACGCCAACACCTGCAAGCAACCAAATGAGGCTTTGTATAAGCTGCATGATTTCTTCTGCTGATAACATAAAATTCTCCTTTATTGTACCCGTATTTTTTGTATCGTTAAAATGTGTAGAACCAAACCCACCCCATTTTATAACATTATATCACCTTTTCGGCAAAGATGCGGCAAAGAAGAAGCGGGCAGACTGATGCCCGCCCACTGATAATATTTTATTTATCTCCGTCCATTCGATATCCAATGCCAAGCTCGTTTGTGATATAGCTAATCTCACCGGGCTTAGCACCGAATTTCTTTCGGATGTTCGCCATATTAACCTGCAATTTCTTGATGCTGCACTCGTCGGTATGCTCTCTCCAAACCGCCTTTATAATTGCCGAGTAGGTCATAACCTTTCCGCAATGCTCCGAAAGAAACGCCACAATGTTATATTCGGTCTGTGTCAGCTTGATTTCCTCATCGCCTATCCATATTCTTCTTGCATCATAATCAATAACAAGTTCTCCAAGAGTGAATTTTCCGCCGGGCAATTTTCCTGCATCAGAGCTGAAACGATTGCTCCGTAGAGCTGAACGAATACGCGCTAACAGCTCTGCCGAGCCAAAGGGCTTGGTAATATAATCGTTTGCGCCGAGGTCGAGTGCGTTGACCTTTTCTTTCTCATCGCTGCGAGCAGATAACACAATCACGGGTGTCAGCTCCCGCTGACGAAGCTCACGGAGAAATACCTTTCCATCGCGGTCGGGCAAACCCAGATCAAGAATAACGAGGTCGGGAATATGCGAAGCATACATAACCTTTGCCGCAGAATAGGTTGTTGCCGAAACCGCTTGATAACCGTTTGCTTCAAGAAGCGCCGTAACAAAGGTCTGAATATTGACCTCATCCTCTACGACAAGCACCTTGTATTTATTGTTGGTCATTCTTTTGTTCCTCCTCGGTAGTCAGCACAAAGCGAAATACCGCACCGCCATCCTTTGCATTTTCTGCCGTGATCGTTCCTCCGTGCGCTTTGATAATAGTTGCACATACGGAAAGTCCGATGCCTGCGTTCCTTTTTTGCGTATCCACACTTTCCACGTCTTTGTTGTAGTATCCTGTGAAAATATGCTCAAGGCGTTCCTTGTCAATGCCATTTCCGTTATCCGATATTTCAAAGATAGCTTCATTGCCAATGACAAAGACCTTTAGCGACAGTCTTGTAAAATCACCCGCGTGCTGCACGGAATTTTCCAAAATGTTTATGATGACTTGCTCGATAAGGATAGCATCTATTGGAATAATAACAAGGTCATCGGGTAGATCTAATTCTACTCGCTGTTGGGGATAACGCTTTTTGAACTTCAGCATTACTGAGTCAATAAGCTCATCAAGCACCGTTGGAGTTTTTATCAGCTTGACATTGCCGCTGTCGATACGTGTAATTGACAACAGATTTTCGACCATACGGATTAGCCATTCGGAGTCAGATTTGATACCGCTTACCATCTGTGTCTTTTGCGTTTCAGTTAAGGTATTGTTATTGTCGAGAATTGCCGAGCTTGCGCCGTAGATAGTTGTCAAAGGGGTACGGATATCGTGGGATACGGCGCGAAGAAGATTTGCCCTCATACGTTCCTTTTCGCTCTCCGCCTTAACTCTTTGCCATTCCTTCATTTTGGTTGTAAAGGTGCTTGTAAGTACAGAAATGATCAGCATAATTATAGCTGATATAATGCTCGAAGGCGCGGAAAAATCCACGTTGAAATAAGGATATGTAAACATATAATTTATGATGAAAACACTTAAAATCGCAGATATGACACCGTGCAAATATCCATCAGTTATTAGAGATATAAGGAACACAGAGAAGGCAAATAACGTTGTGATTTGCTCATATACGTCAAATTTCTGAAGCAAAAGACTGATACCGAAGGAAGCTGCAAGCATCAGCACGGTAAGTACTATGTCACTTATTTGCTTTTTCGTCATTCTTTTCATAATAGCCTCCCTCATTAGTTTTCGTATAATATATCAAAGAGGCACCCAAAGGTGCTTTTTTGCGTTGATATGGCATTTATTTTCTACATTTTAGAAAAGTCACTCAAATTTGAGTGACTTTTCCCTTTTATAAATGGTGATTCAGGTTATTCAACCGACTCTTCTGCCTCCGCATTTTGCTCAATAAGCACGGTTAGCTTGGTTATTCTTTCCTCGTCCATCTGCGCGACTATAACGAAGATATTTTCATATCGGAAGGTATCTCCGACGTGTGGGTCTGCTTCAAGCATTTCTATTGCCCAGCCGCCCATCGTTGAGTACTCACAAACGAAATCTGAAGGCTTTGATATATCGACCTCCTCGAAGAAATCGTCAATGCTCATTTCCGCGACTACCTCATAGGTGTTTTCACCGGTAGCAACGCACTCGTTAACGATAGTATCCGTATCGTCCCAGATATCTCCGACGAGCTCTTCAAGAATATCCTCCATGGTTACAACGCCGAGCGTTCCGCCAAACTCATCAATAACTATCGCAAGGTGCATCTTGGCTGCGCGAAGCTTAGCAAGCGCGTTAGGAAGCTTCATCGTCTTATGAAGCTTACAGGGCTTGAGAAGGAGCGAGCGTATATCACTTTGTCTGTCATTTAAGGAATCCTTGAAATATTTGGTCAGGGAAAGTATTCCTATGATATTATCAATGCTATCCTCGTATACGGGGATACGCGAGAACTGCGTAGCGTCAGAAATTATAGCTGCTATATTCTCCGCATCATCATCAATATCAATTGCAACAACGTCTATTCTCGGAGTCATAATCTTTTCAATAGTTACGTCACCGAAATCAAGCATTGACTGAAGCAGTTCGCCCTGCTCCTCGTCAATAACGCCCTCTTCCTCAACGGTGTCTATTATAGATATAAGCTCCTCTTCGGTTACTGTGGGCTCGTCGCATTTACAGTCCTTACCCCATATTTTTCTTAATACAGAGAGAAGCATCATTACGACAAAAACGATGGGGCTTAAAATAAAGGTCAGAATACGCGTTGGTACTGCTACCCAGCGCACCACCGTATCAGCGTGCTGCTTTGAAATTGTTTTTGGAATTATTTCGCCGAAAATCAGTATAACCACCGTAACAAGCAGGGTTGCGATAGTTGATGCGAGCGCTACGTTGTTCTTAAACAGATTTATAACGATAAGCGTGGTGCAGGTGGAAACTGCAATATTAGCAAGGTTATTACCTATAAGAATTGCCGATAGAGCGACAGTGAATTTTTCGGCAATACCGTAAGCTATCTTTGCTGTTTTACTGCCGCAGTCTGCACAGCGGCGAAGACGCATCTTGTTTGAAGCGTTAAACGCTATCTCAGACGCAGAGAAATAAGCGGAGAGACATATCATTACGAATATAACGACGTATGCCCACCACATTTTAGAAAAATGCTCAGCGAACGTCATGCCTCCACCTCCTCTCCCGCGCCTCGGGATTCAAGGAGCGCTAAATCCTCTTCGTCAAGTATGTGTATTATAACCTCGTTTACGCATCCGTTGTCAACGGTTTCAGCCTTAAATTCAAGGCCCTCGTAAACGAAAGATTCATTTTCTTCGGGTAGGTGACCGAGTGTTTCAAGAATAAAGGACAAAAGGGGCTTTGTGGCAATGTTTCTCGGCGCTTTATCAAGTCCCATTCTTTCGTATGCATTTCCAACGAGCACGTGAGTGTTTACAAGATATTTATTTCCGCCGAGAGCTTGAAAATTTTTATCTACCACGTCCTCTTCGTCAAATATCTCTCCGACAAGCTCCTCAAGAATATCCTCGATAGTAACAAGACCGACAAAATTTTTAGATTCGTCCTGAACCATCGCGATGTTTTTCCTGTGCTGACGCATATCGGTGAGAAGTCCGTCAATCATCGTTTTGGAATTGACTATATATGGCGGCGTAATAAGGGAACGCAGCTTCACACCGGGGTTTTTATTATACTCCGCGATAAAAGCGCGCGTACGCAGAACACCGATTATTCGATTTGAATTAACTGCTCTTACAGGAAGTCTGGAATGCTTTGCGTCACGAATGACGGAAAGTATTTCTTCATTGGTAGCGCCAAGGCTTATGAACTCAATATCCTTCTCCATCGTCATAATCTCATCGACCGTGATTTTGGAAAACTCAAGAGCTGATTTGAGCATATCACTCTGCTCCTCGTCAACAACTCCTTCCTCTTCTGCCGTTTCAATTATCTCGGTAAGCTCCTCTTCTGTAATAGAAGGCTCGGCTTCCTTTGAACGAAAAATCTTTGACACACCGTTTGAAATGATGCTGAAAAAGGCCGCAACAGGCGTCAATATTTTCATAAGAAACTTCAGAGAGGACTGTAAAGCAAGCGAAACCGATTCACTTCTGTCGTTTGCAAAGCTCTTCGGTATCATCTCGCTGAAAAGGAAAATAATAGCCGTGCTGAGAGCCGAGCATATCATTGAAAAAGCAAAGGAATCGAGAAAATCCTGTGATTTTCCGAACCCGTCTCTAAATATCTCGGTTGCAAGAATGGTGAATACCGACGCTCCTGCGATTTTCGTTACGTTGTTGCCTATCAAAAGCGTCGTCAATGCCTTGTCAAATTTATTGACTATGTACATTACTCCCTTTGCCCGTTTATTTCCATCGTCTGCCATAGCTTTGATTTTTATCTTATTGACAGCCGAAAACGAGCTTTCGGTAGCGGCAAAATAAGCACCGCCTATAACACAAACAATAAATAAAATCCACAAGGGTATACTGTCACTACCCATAAGAAAAAACAACTCCTTACCTATTCTTTTGTTTATAATTAAACATTAATATACATATTATCATATATGCTGCATTTTGTCAAGGCGGAAAGCATATTTATTCGCATTTTAAAATAGAAAGCGCTCCCCGCTGTGAAAACGGAGAGCGCTACCGCAACGCTATCGTTTTTAATTAAGATGCAACCTTTTCTTTTTCCAGAGCTTCTTTCGTTTTTTCCTTATTTTTGTTCTTCATAACAACGAAGTAAGCGTAGTAGAAAAGTGATATGTAGAGAATGAAAAGAAGAACGACTATTATGGGGTAAAAAATCTGACTGCCGTCTACGAGATTGTAGAAAAAGTCGTATGGCGTTCCGTCACCTCTGACGAGAAACATATAGTTATAGTCGATAATTTTGTTTACAACGAATGCCGCAGTGCAAAATCCAAGAAGAATTGAGAAGGTTATCGGAATATTTTTCTTCTTCATGCTCGTCATTCCCGAAAAGGCTATGTAAAGCGATGCAAAACCCGAAATAGAGTGGGTTATACCCGAAACAACGTTGTCAAAGCTCAAAACGGGATACGTGCCATAATTTTGACCCGCGCCGTAGGTTCCAAACAGCGCACCGAGAATTCCAAAAATAAGAACGAAATCCATTGACGCTTCCTTTATTCTTCCGTGCGAGAATGCCGCGAGCGGTATAGTGATGAGCTGAATGCTGCAAAGGAAAAGCGGCAGGTCGTATTTCCAAGCCATTGCATCCTCTGCTCGAAAGCACATCAAAACGATTTTGAAAATCTCGAAGGCATCAATCAAAATAGCCGAAACTATAAGAACCCTGTTTTTTTGCCTGTCGGTGCCGTTTCTATATTTTTGACCGAAATATATCGCGGAAACTATCATTATCACCATAAGCGAGGTGACAAAAAGGAGATGCTGCCAAGACAAAAATCCATCTGCGGGACGCTGGTATCCTCCAAATCCAAAAAACTCTCTCATTTGAAAAGTCCCCTCATATAAAAAGACATATCCAAGATTTATTTTTCTGCATATCCTGCCGCATAGCCTGAATACTCACAGAAGAAGTTCTCCGCCTCGGGCAACATATAAATTCCGACGGTATTTTCATCCTTGAAGCCAAACTGCATACTAAGTCTGCCAAAATACTTGTCGATAACCTGAACAAAAACCCCCAGCTTCTGCGGTTCTATCCACGCCCCTGAGACAGCACAATCGTAGAAATTACCGGGCGCGTACATTGCGCCGACCAAATCGGAGTAACCCTCCTCGGGGAACTTATCAAACGCATTTTCTCCCATTCCGAAATAAATGGTTTTTACACCCGTTGCATTTTCATACTCCATAGTAGAGCGTCCGCCGTTAAAGGTGAATTTTATCCACTTGATATTCATTTTGTTTTTATCAAGCACAAAGGTTTTTCCGTTTATCCTTTCAGCAAATGGCGAATAAGCTTCACCTATTATAGTAGCGAGCTTAAAGTCTTTCGTATACTCAAATAGGGATGCCTGCTTTGCCTCAGCACCCGAGATATCGTGTTCCTCTCTTACTATAATGTCAAAGAAAGCGTCTATGATGTTTTTCTTTGCGTTAAAGTTGTTTTCTCCCTGGTTATCTCCGTTGCAGATAAGGATGAGGTCCTTATGAGGCACACAAACGGCAAGCTGACCGCCCATTCCGTTAAAGAAGAAGGAATCGTCGTATGTACGCCAAATCTGATATCCGTATCCCAGGCTGTTATGCTCGTATCTAAAGGATTTGTTATTATCGGTAACCTTGGAGACAGCTGTTTTAACGTAATTTTCGTTAAGCAGCTGCTCGCCCTCCCACTTGCCGAGATTCATTGTGAAACGAGCCATTTTAAGAAGGTCTCTTGCAGTGCAAAGCAAGGCTGAGTCACCCCATGAGTGTCCTCCGGGACAGGTAAGGCAGGTTGCCTCAGGGCTTACTCCTATTTTGTCAAAGCACTTTTCGCGCATATAGTCCATAAAGGTCTTGCCGGTGACTCTCTCAACCATAGCGCAGAGAACAAATGAACCTGAGCTATCGTAATTATATATCGTTCCGCCGGGACGCTTATCGTCAATTTTAGTATTCTCAAAATAAAACTTAACCCTGTCATCCTTTACGCCTTCAAACCAATTCTCAGCGAGAAGTGCAGTTCTCATACTAAGCATTTCGCGCACTGTCTGCTGTGCAAGAAGCTCACATTTAACATTCTTACATTCCTCAGGAAAATAGCGGGAAATGGGGGCGTCAAGGTCAACGAGTCCGTCCTGCTCTGCAAACCCCACCGCGAGCGCAACAATACTTTTGGTTATGGAGTACTGTCGGTGAAGAAAGTTTTCGTGAAAAGGAGCCCAATATTTTTCAAAAATTATACTGTCACCCTTGGCTATAACGACGTTATGGATGAAAAGATTCCTGTCTTGAATAGACCTTATAAATCTCTCTATATTTGCGGACGAAATACCGCACTCTTCCGGTGTCTTGAAATTCATACCAATACCTCACAAAAATATTACAACAAAATTATACTACCCCGCTTATAAATTGTCAATAGAACGCCGGAAAATTTATTCTAAAAACCTCTTGACAAATAAAATTTCTTTTGCTATAATGGTATGGCAAACGACGGAAGGTTAGCTCAGTTGGGAGAGCATCTGCCTTACAAGCAGAGGGTCATAGGTTCGAGCCCTATACTTTCCACCAATATTTATGATGTCGGGAGCAATGCTCCCGACGTTTTAAAATTTACGGCTTGGTAGCTCAGTTGGTTAGAGCGCTAGCCTGTCACGCTAGAGGTCGTGGGTTCGAGCCCCATCCGAGTCGCCATGAGAAATCAGAGCAATCGCTCGAAAAGAGACGGTAGTGAATGACAGTCCGGTGGACTGTCAGAGCCGTCGGCGACCAAGCCGCGCAGTTCGCGGCGCGCGAGCCCCATCCGAGTCGCCATTTTTTAAATCTAAATCTCGCGGATTTAGCTCATTTGGTAGAGCGCCACCTTGCCAAGGTGGAGGTGGCGGGTTCGAGCCCCGTAATCCGCTCCATAATCAAGATGCCTAAAAGGGCATCTTTTTTATTTTTCATAGCCTTTTTAAAATGTCAAATCTGATTTCGCTCGAATGCTCGGATATGTAGGCAGCAAGACTCTCAGGTATTTCCATCCCATATTCGTTTATTGGAGATATTTCGGACGGCCGTCCAACAAGTCCACGCCTCTCATCAGCAATTATGTAGTAGCATCCCCGCTCGTCAAAATAAGCCCTCGGCGGTCTTTCACATTCATCCGTTTCAATTATTTTCGCCGCAGACACCAACGAAGAAAAGGAAGAAAATTTATATACCGTGCGTCTTGTTGAAAGCATTGCAACCTTGCTTGATTTCGCGATAGTGCGCTCAGCGCCCGCAGATATAAGTCCAAGCTTGGTCACAAATATTTCACTGCCGTCCTTTGAGGGATAAAATTGAATAAGCACCTTATCCCCGGAGGCTTCAAAACCGCACCTTTCCTTCGCTGCGTCTAAAATGCGCCAGAACGAGCGTCTGATTTTGGGATTGTCGTAATCTATGTTGTCTCCGTCTATTCCGTATTTTTTCATATCGTCACGATTCATCATTATTTTAAGCTTGGAGTCGCTCACGACCAAAAAATCCATATTAACACCACACCCTTCCTTAGTTACATTATACTGTACTTTTTATTAAAATGACAGTATAAAAAACCGGCAGGTAAGGAAATAAAATGAATTTCATTAACCCCCTTGCCTTTTTCGATTAAGTATGTTAAAATAATCCTCGGTGAGTTCGAAACCATCCTCACCCAAAGCCACTGCCTTATTCGTTGGCATAGCTTTGGCTGCGAAAGCAGAAAAAACAAAACTACGGAGAATAAAAATGAAAAACAACACGCTTTATCTTACTCGCGGCGCGCTTATAGCAGCGCTTTACACAGCCCTCACCTACATTGCTTCCCTCGTTGGACTTTCAAGCGGAGTAATACAGTTTCGAATTTCCGAAGCTCTCTGCATTCTTCCCATATTTATGCCTGAGGCGGTTATGGGGCTTTTCGTTGGATGTATTCTGTCAAATATCATTACGGGTGCTGTTTTGTGGGATATCGTATTCGGCTCGGTTGCGACGCTTATAGGAGCAATTTTCACAAGGGCATTAAGGGTATTACCCGAAAAGCTCAAGTGGCTTGCTACCCTGCCCCCCGTGATTTCAAAT
>JAZORD010000025.1:0-5678 GCA_045656445.1 Eubacteriales bacterium
GCTGAAAACCGCAAGGTTGGTCTCGGACACGGTAACCTGGGCGCAATGCTCCTCTCCGACGAAACAGAGTGCTTCTGCTTCCTGGCAGGTCACGAATCCTTCGCAGCTGCTGAAGGTGCAATCAAGATCGCTCTCAACGCAAACAAGGTTCGTTCCAAGCCCCTCCGTGTTATTCTGTACGGTCTCGGCAAGGACGCTGCTATGATCATCTCCAGAATCAACGGCTTTACATACGTTAAGACCGAATTCGACTACGCTACCGAAGAAGTAAAGGTTGTTGAAGAAAAGGCATACTCCAACGGTCCCCGCGCGGACGTTAAGTGCTACGGCTCCGACAACGTTCCCGAAGGCGTTGCGATCATGAGACTGGAAAACGTTGGTGTATCCATCACCGGTAACTCCACCAACCCCACCAGATTCCAGCATCCCGTTGCAGGCACATACAAGAAGTGGTGCAACGAAAACGGCAGAAAGTACTTCTCCGTTGCATCCGGCGGCGGTACAGGACGTACACTCCATCCCGATAACATGGCTGCAGGTCCCGCTTCCTACGGTATGACCGACACCATGGGCCGTATGCACTCCGACGCACAGTTCGCAGGTTCCTCCTCCGTTCCCGCCCACGTAGAAATGATGGGTCTGATCGGCGCTGGTAACAACCCCATGGTTGGTATGACCGTTGCGGTTGCTGTTGCTATCGAAGAGGCTAGCAAGTAATTCGACTGAGATAAACTAGGACGATTGAAATTCAGCTTTCTGATTGAAATATTCACTTCGTCAACTTGAAATGCGCCACGACTGATTTTCGCGTGGCGCATTTTTATCGCTTAAATATAATGCACGTTTTGCAGTAAAATGATAAAAAATGAACTGTCCTGTTGTTGACATTGCGTAAGTTTTTTGTTAAAATAAATACGATAATCTTTGTGAGGAGTCCATAATATGATACTAAATTATGAGCAAATTAAGAACATAACGTGCGGCGCAGATAGTGTTAAATTTGAAGATGGTGAATTTAGCTTTTATAGATTTAACGATAAGGAATTGGAGTTTTACAAAACCTCGCCCTTTTATACAAAAGCTTTTGCTACTTCTGATGTTGAAATGAGTTTTGAGACCGACGCCGCAGGTCTTTCGCTCAAAGGAATTGCTCGTGTTGCGGTTTCGTATAGAACCTGGTATACACTTGAGGTGTTCTCAAACGGGGAGCGAATAGGTACTATTCAGAACTACGAAGAAAATATCACAAGCGATAATCTTTTTTCTGAGTTTAAGCTTGGTGAGTTTGATAAGAGTTTTGAACTTGGCAAAGGTAAGAAAATCGTAAGAATCGTTTTCCCACAGTTTGTTGCGCTCTCGCTGTACGAGATTGAACTTGTTGGTGCAAGCATTGTGAAGCCCATAAGACCTGAAAAGAAAATGTTTTTTTACGGTGACTCGATATCTCAGGGGTATGACGCGCAGTATCCTTCAAATAAGTACACGGCTCTGACAGCTAAAGCACTTAATGTGGAGGGGTACAACAAAGCTATCGGCGGTGAAGTTTTTCAGCCGGTGCTTGCTTCAGTAAAAAGCGATTTTGAGCCCGATTATATAATCGTTGCATACGGAACGAATGATTGCGGAACAGATAGTGAAACCTTCCTTAAAAATTCACGTGCATTTTACGAAAATCTTTCTAAAAACCACCCGAATGCAAAAATCTTTGCGCTTTCTCCTATCTGGCGTCTTGGCACAGAAAATAAATGTAAGGTCGGTAGCTTTTTTGACATAGAGCCGCAAATTAAAGAAATCGCCCACTCACTTCCAAACGTTATATTTGTTAGAGGCTTTGATTTTGTACCGCACGACACAAAATATTTTTATGATTTACATCTTCATCCCTCGGACGAGGGATTTGAGTACTATGCAAAAAATCTCGTGGCAGCTATAAAAGAATATATGTAACTCAAAGATAATAAAGTTCTTATAAATAAGTTGAGTCGATTATCCGGAGCAGGTAACAACCCCATGGTTGGTATGACTGTTGCAGTTGCCGTTGCAATAGAGGAAGCAAGCAAGTAATCCTTGATTTATAAGGGCTTTTGAAACTTTCTGGATTTTTAGGAATCATCGAAATCCTCATTTTGCCCAAAATCACAAATAAAAAAGTTGGACACATCATTTTCGTATTTTGCGAGGTGATGTGTCTAATTTATTTTAAAGGATTTTTTGTGTAAAAAAGCGAATATTTAAAAATAAACATATTGACAGTATATAGAGTTTTTGATATAATTACAATAAATTGTAATGCGGTTAATTTATTGGCATATAAAGGAGATATTAATGGGTAATAAAAAAGTAATTTCTTCAAAAAAGGATCTTAAAGAATGGTTAAAATACGAAAAATCGAATTATGGATCAAACATTATCAAAAATTTGTTTCTTTTAGGCGAACATGCTATTTTAAGAAAGCATCAAATAATACTTCGAAAAGCAGAATATTATACCAACACAAACAAAAAGCTACTCTCTATCCTTTATAAAATCAGGCTCACCAAATTCCAGTGTAAATATTCCCTCCATATTCCGTTAAACACATGCGGAAAAGGACTTAAAATTATGCATCTTGGTCCTGTTCTTATAAACGGAAGAGCTCGTTTAGGAGAAGACTGTGCTGTACACATAAACACCGCACTTGTAGCGAGAGGAACTGACAATTCCGTCCCAACACTGGGAAACGGAGTTGTCATAGGAATAGGCTCGGTAATTGTAGGTGGAGTGTATATAGCAGACAATATCGCTATTGGTGCATGTTCCATGGTTAACAAATCATTTGACGAGCCCAATATTGCAATCGCAGGTGCTCCTGCTAAAAAGATAAGTAATAATGGAAGATTGACTTGGAATAAAAAAGCCTAAACATTACTTTGTTCATATACAAACAAGAGCGTTTCTGGGAGCAAGTCCCCCCATGGTTGGTATGACTGTTGCTGTTGCAGTTGCTATCGAAGAAGCATCTAAATAAGTTTCTATTAAGAGGTCAAGGTTCTCTTGACCTCTTTTTGTATAACAAGTAAACGAAAAGTGCCAAAAGCGTGACAGCTTTTGGCACTTTGATTTCTGATGATTATTCAAGACCTTTAACGAGCTTAACTGCAAGGTTTACGCAGTCCTCCTCAAGTGTTGAGTGGAAAAGTGTGGCGTTTGCCTCGTATCCGCCTTCTTCAAACGCGCTCTTCGTAGGGAAATATCCCTCTTGTCCGTTTGCACAGCAAGCCGCTATTATGTATTTTTCGGGAAGCGCCTCGCGGACTGCGGTAGCGTAATGCGTAAAGGGCTGTCCTCCAAATCCAACGAAATTAATTTTTCCAAGGCTTATTACACTAATCGGAACCTTCTGGAAGAGAGGGCCGTTATGCATTTTGACAATTCGGCACGCTATTTCCGGACCTATGTCATTCAATACGGTTTTGGGTGACTCTCCTGCAATTACTTTGTTTAATTTTTCAGCGCACTCGTCATAAAGTTCAACTCCGTCTGTTCGGGTCATTTGATATACAAAATCAACGTTAGCATTTAACTTTATATCCTCGCATAGCTCGGTCTTATCCCAAATTTGAAGCACTGTGTCAGTAATCACACGCGCCATATATTTAGCGTGCTCAAGACCGCTCTTACGATTCTCAGGGTCACAGTGATTCGTATCGCCTATAACGCCGTTCACAAGAATACAGGAAACTCCTTCGATGTCCTTCTCAACGAATGTTCTCGTATATCCCGGCCAATCCGCAGAATACTTATCGCCGCCCACAACGTCGGGGTGTGTCGAGAAATTAACAAGCGCTATATCGTTTTTACCATCGCGCTTGAAGCGAAGAAGACGCACGGTGTTGTCCGGCTCTCCGATAGGACCGACTACACCGATTTTTAGGGCTGTTTCGGATTTTGGATTTGCTCTTACCTCGCCGTTCTTTAAAAGGAATCGGCGGATAAAGGATATTTGTTTAAGAGCTTGCTTCTCTGCGAGTCCAAGCGTAGCCTCACTCATATCGTCAATAGCCATCCTTGCAACGTCACAGAACTTAGAGTAAAGAAGCTCCACGTAAGATTGGTTATCAAGAACATTTTTCGCACAACCAGGATGATAATAGCTAACACATGCACCTGTGTGCTGATGAAGAGCCATTATCATGATATGATCTGCGTCAACACCAACACTCTCTGCGACCTTATTGCGTATCTCCGTTGCCTCAGCTACAGGAATGCTGATTACATCGGCGGTTATTATTACCGACGTTTTGTTTTCATCTGATATCGCTATGGCGTTAAGATATAGGGGGTCTGCTACTCCCTTTGCTTCGCGCGGGTTAAAATAACCCCAAAGATAAGCGCCGAGCGGCGGAGTTATATCAACTCTTGAAAAGCCTGCTTTTAACATTTTCTTTTCCTCCAAATTTCTTATTAATTATTCAAAGCTTCTAATGAGCTTAACTGCAAGATTTACGCAATCCTCTTCAATAGTTTCCCGAAAGGGCGTAGCTCTTGGCTC
This sequence comes from Eubacteriales bacterium, assembly GCA_045656445.1. Classification (GTDB taxonomy): domain Bacteria; phylum Bacillota; class Clostridia; order Oscillospirales; family CAG-272; genus UBA1740. The sequence goes on from JAZORD010000025.1 coordinate 4,532, forward strand.
ATATCCCTGCTCTTTAAATGCGGTCGTCGCAGGAAGATATCCTGCGTATCCGTTTGCGCAGCAAGCAGCAATTATGTATTTTTCTGGAAGCGCCTCACGCATAGCCGTAGCGTAATGAGTAAACGGCTCGCCGCCAAGACCAACCAATGCAATCCTTCCAAGGCTTACTACGCTAATGGCAGCCTTCTGGAAGAGAGGACCTGTTCGCATCTTGGCAATTCGCTTTGCTGCACCTGGACCTCCAACGTGGTCTAAAGCTGTCTTAGGAATCTCTCCCCTGAGCAGTTTAGGTAACTTTTCAACACATTCGTCACAATACTCTACTCCGTCTGTGCGAGTCATTTGATATACAAAATCAACGTTAGCATTTACCTTAATATCCTCGCAGGGCTCGGTCTTATCCCAAATTTGAAGCACTGTGTCAGTAATTACACGCGCCATATATTTTGAGTGCTCAAGACCGGTTTTGCTGCGGTCCTCGGGGTCATAGTGGTTCGTATCACCCTGAAATCCGTTCACGAGAATACAGGAAACGCCTTCGATGTCCTTTTCAACAAACGTCCTCGTATATCCCGGCCAATCTGGACAAAACATCTCTCCGCCTATAACATCGGGATGAGTTGAAAAATTAACAAGAGCTATATCGTTTTTGCCCTCACGCTTAAAGCGAAGAAGACGCACGGTATTATCCGGCTCTCCGATAGGACCAACTACACCGATTTTTTGTGCAATTTCGGATTTTGGATTCGCCCTTACGTCACCGTCCTTCAAAAGAAAACGGCGGATAAAGGATATTTGTTTAAGAGCCTGCTTTTCTGCGAGTCCAAGCGTAGCCTCGCTCATATCGTCCAAGGCCATTCTTGCAACATCGCAGAATTTGGAATAAAGCACCTCCATATAAGCCTTGTTTTTTACAGCAGTGTTTAGCTCGCCATCAAAAATACCTATTGAGGTGTGTTGATGAATAGCTTGGAGTATTATACTGTTTGCAGGAATTCCCACGCTCTCTGCTATCTTATTGCGTATCGACGTTGCATAGTTTTCAGCAACAGCCTCAAAATCTGCAGTTATTATCACCGCAGTTTCATTTCCGTCCGAAAGTGCTATAGCATTAAGATAAATAGGGTCTATTACACCCTTAGCATAG
>JAZORD010000026.1:0-34614 GCA_045656445.1 Eubacteriales bacterium
ATTATGATACCACAAAAAGTACGTGTTGTCAATAGATTTTCTCGGCATTTTGGACTAACTGAAATAAATTTTTGCAAAAACTTTCAAAAAACTCTTGACAAACGACGTGTCTGTGTGTATAATAAACAAGGTATCCTAAGACAGCAGGTTCCGGTAAAAGCGTAAGCTTTCCTGCCGAGGTGTGACATTTAAATAGAATTTTCTGTTTTTGTCCTTTCTCGGAGGTATTTTGCGCCTATCGGAAAGGATTTTTGTTTTAATTTTTAATGGAGGTGGAACAATGCCCAGTAATAAGATTCTTGAAGAGAAGAAGCAGGTCGTAGAATCTCTTGCTGAGAAGATTAAATCTGCTCAGGCAGGCGTTCTCGTTAAGTACGAAGGTATCAAGGTTTCCGAAGATACTGAGCTTCGTGCAGCTCTTCGTAAGGCAGGCGTTGAGTATACCGTTATGAAGAATACTCTCACAGGCAGAGCATGCGACATCGCAGGCTACGCTGATATGAAGCAGTATCTCTCCGGTATGACGGCTATTGCAACGTGCGAAACAGACCCCCTCGCTCCCGCTAAGATTATGAAGGAATACGCTGACAAAATAGAGTGCTTTGAAATCAAAGCAGGCTTTATAGACGGCGGAATTCTTGATGTAGCAGGCGTTGAGGCTCTTGCAGCAACTCCTTCTAAGGAAGTGCTTATTGGCAAGATGATGGGAAGCCTTATGTCTTCTCTTTACAGCTTTGCTTACGTTCTTCAGGCAAAGATCGACAAAGAAAACGGTGGCGAAGAGGCTGCCGAAGCTCCCGCAGAAGCTTAATTCTGCAACAACAATTTTTGTATTAAATTAAGAATATTTTCGGAGGATTTTAAAATGAACGAAAAGACAACTCAGATTCTTGACCTTGTTAAAGGTCTTACAATTCTTGAACTTGCAGATCTCGTAAAGGCTCTTGAGGAGGAGTTCGGCGTATCCGCAGCTCCCGTAGCAGTTGCAGCAGCTCCCGGCGCAGCAGCAGCTCCCGCAGCAGAAGAGAAGACCGAGTTCGACGTAATTCTTAAGGCTGCTGGCGCTAACAAGCTCGCAGTTATCAAGGTTGCTCGTGAGATCACCGGCCTTGGACTTAAGGATGCTAAGGACCTTGTTGAATCTGCTCCCAAGACCATCAAGGAAGCAGTTTCTAAGGACGAGGCTGAAAAGATCGCTGAACAGCTTAAGGCTGCAGGCGCAGAAGTTGAAGTTAAGTAATTTCATCTCCTATAAAAAAAGCGTGACCCCTGCTGGTCACGCTTTTTTATTTTTTGGCATTTTATCAAGAAGCGCCGAATGCTATACAAATACTAATAAAAATGAAAATTCTAATAAGAATACAAAATAAAATGCAGATTTTAAAAAACACACAAGCGGTTTTTGTTCAATTTCGCCAAAAAACCAAATCGAAACAGCCGAGATTTTGTAATGCATCTATACTTACCTTTCAGTAAAAATATGATAAATTTAAATTGTAAACATAATTTTTGCCAAAGGAGGAGTAACTGTGCAGGAAGAAAAGGACTTATATTTGCCGATTTTTTACAATACCCTTGAGCTTGCCGCGGAGCTCAGCAACGAGGAGTTTGGGATTGTTGTCAGAAGACTTTTGGAAAAGCTTGGAAAAAGGAGCAAGCAGGATGAGAATGATTTGCCTGCAAATCTCAAAATAACCTACAACTTTATGCTGGACGGAGCGCTAAGGATAATAGGGCGGCGGAAGGTTACCGCCGGCATCGGCTCACATCGGACGGAAATAGCAAAAGCGTCCTCGGAAAAATCAAAAAAACGTTACGGCAATTTCGACCCAAAGGAGGCATTTGAAAAGGCTCTTGAGAGAAGCTACGGTAAATAAAAGAGCCGAAGCAAAAGTGATGCTCCGACTCATGAGTTCTAATAAAACCACCACCGTAGGTGTTAGAATTTACACTTTACAATCCTTCTTTCCTCTGCGAAAGATACTTTTTTCTCACGCGAACGAGGAATTTTTGCACGCGCTCGGATTGATAATCCCTGTAAGTCCAAGGAAATTTATGCCAAGCGCCGCGAGCCCAGAAGAGCGTCGGCTCGGTGTATATTCCTCTTGCGAGGGCAATTCTGAAGCCTGTCGGCTTCGTCGTCGGAAGCATAAGCCGTCCGTGGCTTATAAGCCCGGGGTCAAGATTTATTCTTCTGGAAAAACGCGCCTCAATAGCGTTCGTAAATTCCTTAATCTCAACCTGCAGCGAAGGGTCGACAAGGCGCTCAAAGCTGTATATACGCCGTATACCCTCGCCTCCGAGCTCTCCGTCGTAATAGCCGGAATACTCTTTAGAAAAGGAAAAATCATCCAAAACGTCGTCGGGCTCGCCGAAGCGTTCGCAAAAGAGGCGCATTGCACCGTCTAAAATTTCTTTATCAAAATATATAACGCCGAGTATTAGTTTCTCAGGCTCGAATTCTCGTACAGTTGCCATATTCTCTTAATCTCTTTTCAAATTCCTCATAGCTTTTCGGAGCGTCAGGGGCGCCTCTGTCAAGCTTATCGCAAAGCTCATCGAAGCATAGGGCGCGCCTGCGGGAGATGAGAAAGCTCTCTATCCAATAAGAAAACTCTGTGCCGGGAGAAAGATGCTCAAGCGCCTTCATTTTTTCGTACATAGGAGCGCCGTCCGACGCATCTCTCCAGGTGTCGACAAAGGCGTAGTCAAACATTTCCGCCGGCATCGCGTTACGGGCGTAATCAAAGGCGTCGGCGCACACAATTTTTATCTTTTTAGAGTGCGGAAACTGAGGCAAAATATGCTTTTCAAAGAGTCTTATCACCTCACGGCTCCGTTCAACCACGGTGACGCTCGAAACGCACTCCTTTTCAGACGCCATATAAGCGTAATAGCCAAGTCCGAGCCCAAAGGTCACCACCTTGCCGCGAGCAGACTCAATAGCCGCCTCGCAGGTATCAAGGTCAACAGGGGTGAGCGTCATCCATTCGTTTCCATCCTCAAGCACAGCGGGGAAGTGAAAGGGCTCTTTGAAAAAGCCAAGCGGCGGAACCTCCGAAAAATCCTCTCCCAAATCAATATCACCGCATATCACGGCGCGATAGGGTGCGTAGGATTCAAGCCGCAACTCCCACGAGCCGTCGCGTACTCCCTCTATTTTTATGTTTTTATAATACTTGTTCTCGGTGTAGCGCTTTGCGTCAAGAAGCCTTACAGACGGGCGAATATACTCTCTTATAAGCCGTCTGTCGTCACCGCTCCCGGAGTAATCAAGTCCGAACGCCTCGCACAAAAGAGCACCAAAGGCTTCCTGCTCGGTTATATCGCCGGAGGACGTGAGCTCGTCTATCATCTCTTTGGTTATAAGCTCGGGAAAGCGTTCAAGATACAGAGCGTAAAGGCGGGTAATTCTGAAATTCAAATCAAAGGTCTTTTGCAGTCGCAGGAGCTTTTCTTTATCGGAAAAAATCATACTATATTGCAGTTTGGGTAACTACGGTCTTTGAGTTATAAAAGCGCAAAAGCTTAAGCGCCTGAGAGGTTGCAACGAAATAGAAAATACAGTATTGCCCCTCCTCATCCTTATAAAGCGCGCCGTACTGGTCAGCAGCGCTCACAGAGGGAATTGCAGAAAAAACCTTAACATCGGCAAGCTCCTTTGCCAACGCCTCAATTTCTGCGCGGGGCGCAATAGCTTCTGCATATGAAACCTTGAAGCTCATCTTAGCCTTAAGCTCCTTCTTTTTATTTCCGTAAATCACAAAATAGGTCAGAGTACCCTTTTCAATCAGATACTTGTACTCGGGATTTACAAAGCCCCAAGTGAAATAAACAATAATCCACAGAGTCACCGGTATAAGCGCGCCGAGAGGTATGACTTTCGTAATAAGTATTACGGTTAAGTAGGTTGCCGAATATAAAGCGTAAGCCAAAAGCATAAGCAATCTGCGAGCCTTCCATTTTCCTTCAGGCTTTTGGGCAGCTGTGTATTCGTATGTATTAAAATCGTCCATACCGATTCTCCAAATAACGTATAGTTGATAGCTTGATTATACCATCGATTAGCAGAGTTGTCAAGCAACCGGGGAGTTCGGAGAGAAAAAATCTTTACTTTTGTCCGAAATTATGATACAATAGCGTATAAGCCGGTATACAGCCGTTTAAGAATGAAAGATGAAAGCTATGGATACTGTAAGAAGGGAATACTTACCGACGGACCCCGTCGCTGTAATTCCGATTGAAGAATATACGTATGACAAGGCGCGCGACGCATTGGCAAGGCTTCTTGACGCTATCGGGGGCGTTGATTTTATAAGTCGGGGTATGCGCGTGGTAATAAAAGCCAACCTCGTTTGCGCAATGAAGCCGGAGGGGGCGGCAACTACTCACCCAACCCTTATATGCGCCCTGTGCGATATTCTTTCGGAGCGTGGCGCGCAGGTCGTCGTGGGCGACAGCCCGGGAGGACTTTATAACAGCGCGTTTCTCGGACGTGTGTATAACGCTACGGGAATGCGCGAGGTCACAAAGCACGGAGCAAGCTTGAATCGGGATTTTTCCGAGCTCTCCGCAGAATTTCCGCAGGGGCGGGTTTTGAAGAGCTTTACATACACGGGCTATCTCAAGGACGCTGACCTTATAATAAACTTTGCAAAGCTCAAAAGCCACGGTATGATGGGGATGTCCTGCGCGGCTAAAAATATGTTCGGAGCAATTCCGGGCGTAATAAAGCCCGAATATCACTTCCGCTTCCCAAGGTATGAGGATTTTGCGGATATGATAGTCGACCTTGACGAATATTTTCACCCCGAAATATCAATAGCCGATGCAATAGTAGGTATGGAGGGCAACGGACCTACGGCAGGCACGCCCTGCAAAATGGGCTTTCTGCTCGCATCTCATTCGCCGCACAACCTCGATATGCTTGCGGCGCACCTTCTCGGCTTCAGGCGCGAGGAGCTGCCTATACTTGAAGCGGCGCACAGACGAGGTCTTATTCCCGATAGCTTAGAGCAGCTTTCTGTAATAGGCTCGCACGAGGAGCTTTTCGTGAAGAATTTTGAAAGAGTTGTCGAGCGCCGTTCTCTTGAATTTTCGGGGGATGGAAAAAGTCTGGTAAAAAGGATTTTTTCGAGGCTCGCCGGCGTAATACTCCGAACCCGTCCTAAGCTTGACAAAAAAATGTGCGTCGGATGCGGTGTTTGCGCGGAAATATGCCCGGCTCATGCTATAAGCATAAAGAGAAAAAAGGCTAAAATAGACCGAAAAAAGTGTATAAGATGCTTTTGCTGTCAGGAGTTTTGCCCTAAAAGCGCCCTAAAGGTGCGTCGAACGTTGATAGCAGAGCTTTTTCACAGAGAAAAAACGAAAGAGAAGAATAAATGAAATTCTCGGATAAATTTATAAGAACTCAGCTTGAGTGGGCGAAGCCCTTGACTCAGTCGGCAACGCTTGAGTCGGCAAGGAATCTTCAGAATAAGGCGGGAAAAATCCTCAGCTTTATGACTCGCCGCGACGCAGTTATCTCAAGCGAGGATTTTTGCGGTGTCACGGGCGCTATGGCAGTGCCGAGAGATGAAGTGCGTTCGGGTATAATTCTTTATATCCACGGCGGCGGATACGTTTCCGGCGGCATAGATTACGCGCGCGGCTTTGCTTCGGTGCTGGCGGCGGAGTGCGGAATGAGGGTGGCTACCTTTGAATACCGTCTTGCGCCGGAAAACCCGTATCCCGCTCAGCTTGAGGACTCTCTCACCGTTTATAAAAAGCTTATATCCTTAGGCTATTCTCCCGAAACGATACTGCTTGCCGGTGAGAGCGCAGGCGGTGGTCTTTGCTATTCTCTCGCATTAAGACTGCGCGAGTTAGGTATTCCGCAGCCTGCCGGAATTGTGGCTATATCCCCCTGGTGCGACCTTACAAACTCCGGCGAGTCCTATGAGAGCAACAGACGGCGCGACCCGTCATTGTCAAAGGAGATTCTTGATTTTTACTCAAACTGCTTTGTCGGCGCGGTAACTCGGGAGCGGGGAGAGCGCAATAAGGAATGTAAGATTTCGGATAATCCCGCCTTTCTTGAATTAAAACGCGCGCCCTACGCTTCACCGCTTTTTGCAGATCCCTCAGGGATGCCGCCGACTGTAATTTTTGCAGGCGGAGATGAAATTTTGCTCTCGGATGCTGTGAGCATGCACGAGAGATTTTGCGAGGCGGGAGTGGACTCACAGCTCGTTGTAAGAGAGGAAATGTGGCACGCATATCACCTATATAGGCTGAAAAGCGCGGACGCTGATTTCCGACTTATAAATTCCTTTATTAAAAGAGTATTCCCAAAGAGCTCCGAGCGCAAGCTCCGCTGGATGAGCCTTGACAACGCAGCTAAAATATATCCCGCTGCAAGAACGCAGAGCTGGACTAACGTTTTCAGAATTTCGGCAACCCTTAAGGATGCCGTAGACCGTGAAATTTTGCAGTCGGCGCTCGACGTAACCGTCCGCCGCTTTCCGTCAATAGCCGTAAGGCTCAGGCGCGGAACGTTCTGGTATTACCTTGAGGAGATTGCAAAAGCTCCGAAAATTAAGGATGAAAAGGCGTATCCGCTTGCGAGAATGCCCTTTGACGACATTCGCACCTGCGCATTCCGTGTAATCATATATAAAAAGAGAATAGCGGTTGAATTTTTTCACGCCCTCACAGACGGAAACGGCGGACTTATATTTCTCAAATCTCTTGTCGCCGAATATCTGTCGCAAAAATACGGTGTAAAAATACCCGCGGAGCACGGTGTTCTTGATAGGCTGCAATCCCCCACCGACGAGGAGCTGGTTGACTGCTTTCCAAAATACGCAGGCAATTTTCCTGCCACAAGGCGCGATACAGATTCCTATCGCATAATGGGCGAGGCTGAGGAATCCGGATTTTGCCACCTTACAACCTTTATAATGAAGGCGGATGAGCTAATAGACCTCGCTCATAAATACGGCGTAACGGTAACTGCGGTTTTAACAGCTGCGCTTATAAAGGCCGGACTTGAGCTTCAGCGTGAGGATTGCCGCAGGGTGAGAAAAAGAAAGCCTGTAAAGGTGCTCGTTCCCTGTGATTTGCGCCGTGTATACGGAACGGGAACTCTTAGAAACTTCGCGCTCTACGCCACCCCCGGAATAGACGCGCGCCTCGGTGAATACGGCTTTGGCGAGCTGTGCGATATCGTATACCGCCAGATGTGTCTTGAAATTACCCCTAAAAATATGGCGGCAAGAATAAAAACCAACGTCAAGGACGAAGAAAACATACTTCTTAAGCTGACCCCTCTTTTCTTAAAGAACATCGTTATGAAGGCTGTATTTTTGATGTGCGGTGAGAAAAAATCAATGCTAACCCTCTCAAATCTCGGAGCAATAAGGCTTCCTGACGCTATGCGTGAGTACGTTGACAGAATGGATTTTGTCTTAAGCGTGCAGTCAAGCGCGCCGTACAATGCCGGAGTTTTATCATACGGTGACAAAACCTATCTCAGCATTATACGAAATATAAAAGAGCCGCGGCTTGAGATGGCGCTTTACCGAGAGCTTCGCCGCGAGGGAATCTCGGTCAAAGCAGAGAGCAACGGCGGCAGCACCTCGTAACACGAAACCTTAAAACGTCTTAAAGGAGAAAACTATGTACTGTGTAAAATGCGGAGTAGAGCTTGCCGAGAGCGAGCGCGAGTGCCCTCTGTGCAAAACTCCGGTATACTATCCCGGACTTTCCGAGGTGACCGAGCGTACCTATCCCGAATTTGTAAAAAGCAAGGACGAAATGAATCCAAAGGGATTATATTTCATCATAAGCATAATATTTCTTATGGCGGCGATAATACCGACCGTTTGCGATATAAGCTTGAATTCGCGTCTTGAGTGGAGCGGTCTTATAATCGGTGGAGTTTTGCTTTGCTATACCGTTCTCGTGCTGCCACGCTGGTGGAAAAAAGCAAGTCCCGCAATCTTTGTTCCGGTGGATTTTTTAGCTGCAGCGATATATATTTTCTATATTAACATGCACGTTGGCGGAAAGTGGTTTTTTTCCTTTGCGCTTCCTGCGCTCAGTGTCGCAGCTATCATATTCTCGGCGCTCCTGATACTAATCTATTATATTAAACGGGGCCGTCTATATATATTCGGCGGATTTTCGATAGCTCTCGGATTGTATAGCCTATTCATAGAGTTTCTTTTGCATCAAAGCTTTAACATAAATCATAGGCTGTTCTGGTCGCTATACCCCTTAATATCTTTCACTCTTTTCGGAATAGCGCTCATAGTTATAGCAATCGTGCGCCCGTTCAGAGAATATTTCAGAAAAATATTTATGATTTGAAAAGTATAAGGGACAGCATCCCCAAAAGTGAAAAGAGCAAGAATCAAAGGCGTTTCATTCACCTTGTTTCTTGCTCTTTAATATTAGTTAGTATTTAAAAGCTGATTAAACGGGCACTATCGGATATTCCAGCTCCCAAACGGCGACAAGCTCCATATTAGAGGTTGGCTCGGTGCTGAAATCCCACACAACGCCGTTATAGGTCCAGTATTTTAGTTTGTGGTGAGCCTTTTCGGTATTAGGCTCAGTTATGGGATTGCCTGCAATAATATACTGGGGATCAACGGCAGTTCCGCCGTCGGTATTAAATGTAATGACAAACGCCTTGCGCGCTCCCCATTTCGCAGTGAGTTGAATCGGTTTGGTAATGACGTGATTCTCAAAGTCAAACTTCTCCTCACCAAGATACCAGCCGAGGAATACCTGCGTTTTGCTCGGCGGCGGTATTGGCGCTTCAAGCGTCTCGCCATCTACTACGTGACTTGTGTGGTAAAGTTTGCCTTCTGACACCATAAATTTTACAGCGTGAGTTACGATAGTAGACTCCCATTTCGCAGTGAGTTGAATCGGTTCGGTAATGACGTAATTATCAAAGTCAAACTTTGTCGAGCCAAGATACCAACCGAGGAATTTGTGGTCTTGTTTTGTGGGCTCGTCGGCAGGAGCTGAAACCTTTTCTCCGTTTGCAACGTAATCTGTTTTGTAGATTTGGCTTTCCGATACCATAAATTTCACCTCGTGGGTATTAGCGGGCTGCCATTTTGCTACGAGAGTGATATCTGCGGAAACGGTGTCGTTTTCAAAGCTCCAAGGAGTTTCTCCAAGATGCCAACCGCGGAATGCGCAGTCTTGCTTCGTGGGATTGGTAGGAGCGGTAGCCTTTTCTCCGTCTACTACGTGGTGTGTTTCGTAAACCTCTGTGTCCGACACCATAAACTTCACCTTGTGGGTTTCAGCGGTCTCCCATTTTGCTATGAGGGTGACAGCTGAGGTAACGGTGTTGTTTTCAAAGTCCCAAGGAGTTTCTCCAAGATACCAGCCGAGAAATCTGTGGTCTTGCTTTGTAGGATGTGTCGGTGCTTCAAGCTTCTCTCCGTTTACTGTGTGGCGTGTTTGGTAAACCTCTGTTTCCGACAGCATAAACTTCACCTCGTGGGTTACTATAGCGGACTCCCATTTTGCTGTAAGTGTTATGTCCGAGGTTATTTTGTTATTTTCAAAATCCCAAAGCAAATCACCGAAATACCAGCCGATAAATTCGTGATTTTGCTTGGTAGGATTAATCGGCGCTACGGCAGATTCCCCATGCTCTACGGACTGAGAATCGATTTTGTTTCCGCCGTCTGAATCAAATGTAACGGTGTAGGAAATCTTCTCCCATTTTGCAGTAAGGACGGTATCAGCCTCAATAGGCATTGTTTCAAAATTCCATGCGGTAGCTCCTGAAAACCATCCCTTAAATACGCAACCGTCCTTTATGGGATCCTTTGGCTTTGAGGCGTAATCTCCAACACCTATTACCTGGGTGGAAATATTCGTTCCGCCGTCGGAGTTAAAGCTTACCTTGTATGTAATTCTCTGCCATTTTGCCTTAACGGTAATGTCTTCGGTAACGGTATTGTTCTCAAAATCCCAAAGCTCATCGCCGAAATACCAGCCAAGGAAGGTGTAACCCGCCCACTCGGGCGCTGTCGGCTCGCTCACCGTACTTCCGTCTTCAACAGCTACGCTTTGCACTTCCGTTCCGCCGTTTGAATCAAAGGTTACGGTATAGTACGTCGGATCGGGACCGCAGGAGGCGAGCGCCAGACCGAGCGATATTACGAGCAGAAGGAGTAAAAGACCTCTTGTTTTCATAAAAATTCTCCATTTCGCTGCCGTCGGCACAATTGCCGGAAGCAACTTTTTCATTTTTGCTGTGAAAATAAGGACTTTATGAGAGGGAATATCAGCGAATATTCGTCGCTTTATCCAACGCGCCGTCATTGCGGCGCGGTATATCTCATCAAATTGTCCTAAAAATCATCTGTATATATATTACTATATATTTGTGACTTTTTCAAGTACTAAGCGAAAAAAAACAGATTTTTTTAGGAATGTTACTCTTATTTTGCAAAAAAGCTTGAAAAAGGTCGCAGATTATGATAAAATGAAGCATATAAATTTCACTTGGAGGCGTTATGAAAAAATTTTTTCAGGAATTTAAAAAATTCATAACCCGCGGAAATATCGTAGATATGGCTGTCGGTGTTATAGTTGGTAGCTCGTTTACCGCAATTGTAAACGGTCTTAGCAATTACGTATTGAAGCCCCTTATCAATATGCTTCTTTACTTCATTATGGGCAAGGACGGCCTTGAAAAAATATACACCGTTCTCATTCCGCAATATACAGTGGATGCGGACGGTAATCTTACGGACGTGCTTGACCTTAAAAATTCTATTTACATTGACTGGGGAGCGTTCATCAGCGCCATTATAAACTTCTTTATCGTAGCCTTCGTGCTTTTCAGCATAGTGAAGATAATAAACAAGGTCCGCGAGGGCGGAAAGAAGCTTGAGGCTGACGCGCTTTCAGCCAGACCCTCAAAGGCTGACCGCATAGAGATGAAGAAGCGCGGAATCAAGCTCTCGGATGCAGATGCTGTTGCAGCATACTTTGAGGAAAAGGCTAAAAAGGAAGCTGAAGCAAAGGCTGCCGCAGAGGAAAAGGCAAGACTTGAAAAGGAAGCTAACCCCTCGACAGAGGAGCTTTTAAAGCAGATAAGGGACCTTCTTATTGCAAAAAAATAAGGCTACCCGTGTAACCTAATAACATATTCAAAGCAGAAAAGGGCGAGGATGAAAGCGTAAGCTGGTCATCCTCGCCCCTCTTATGCGTCTTTGCGTTCGGATTGTAAATAATCCCCTTCGGTATCTTATACGGTGCCGGTAACGGTTATAACCGCAACACCGGGAGTCAGGGTTATAACGCCCGTTTCGGCATCCTGCGTATAGGTCGCCGCAGGAACGGTTATTTGTCCGGGAAGGGTAGAGAATTCTCCGGTTTGTTCGGAATAGGTGTAATTTGCGCCCTCGGACCAAGCCTCTCCGTTATAGGTTACGCTAATATCATCGAGTATCGGGATAAAGGTATCGGCTACAATAAGGTCGTCGGTTGCGACAACGGGCGAATTGCCTGTATTCTGAATAACGAAGGTATAGGTTAACTCGCCGGCGCAGCTTACCTCTGCGGGACAGATAGCCTTAGCTATTGATAGGGAGGTTGCGTTCTCAACGGTAACGCTTGCCTCAGCGCTCAGGTTTTCAACGCATTCTGAATTTGCCGTAACGGTGTTTGTTATAACCGAGCCGTCGGCAAGAGGAGCAAATTCCGTAACTCTCGCTTCATACAAAACGAGAGCGTTTGAGCCCGCAGGTATATTTATATCGGAAACGGCGAGAGGCGGGCCTTGGGTCACGGTCGGTGAATCTGCTAAAACACCGCCAATATACAGCCTTAAGCTGCCCTCAACGTATTCAAGGGGGTATACCGTGTTTGTTCCTGCGGTGTACGCGCCAAGGTCGTCTGTGAAGGAAAAGGCTGTCGCGGCGCTGGCGCCTGAGTTGGTTATGCTAACTGCGTAAAGCACGGTGCCGCCTTGTGAGTAGTTTTGGTTAAGCGCCGTTTTTGTGATAGAGAGCGAATCGAGCAGCTCGCCCTCGGTAACGTTGGAATTTGTAAGACGGCCGTTGTATGAAAGGGTCGCCCTGTTGTAGAAGGTTGCCATTTTTTCTCCTGACTTTTTATTTTCTTAGGACTTTTGTCCGACGGAGTACTAACTCCGTTTTCAGTATATGAGAAAAGGGGCGGTCCTGCGACCGCCCCGAAAGATTATTATATTTTTCTTGAGCCGGAGCAGGTCAGATATATAATCTGCCTGTCCTTTGAGGCTTCCTTTATTACCGACAGCGCTCGCGACAGCTTTTCATCGTCAAAATAAGCGAACGGGTCGTCAAGTATAATGAACGGACTTTCCATCTCGTATAGCGAGTCAACCAGGGCAAGCCTTGCCGAAAGAGCATAAAGCTCCCTCGTTCCGCGGCTGTAAGCCTCGGTTTGCCGGAGTGTTCCGCGCTCGTTTTTCATTACTGTAAAGGACGTGTCCATTGTAAAGTCTTCTCCGGATTCAAGCCCCATAGCGCTAACGTATTTATCAAACGCCGCCTTTGTGCCTGAAAGATAGCGGGAGGTAAGATTGTCCTTTGCCTCTTCGAGAAAGCTCACAGTCTTAAGAATAACGCTGAGCCTTGCCTCGTATTCTTTTTCGCGGGCAATAAGCTCATCCCTTTCCGCGCAAAGCCCGTCCTTTTCATCAAGCTCGTCCGAGAGAGCCTTGAGCCGACGCTCCGAGAGAGCCCCAGCGCGCTCAAAATCAAGTATTTTTGCCTCAAGCTCCTCGGTATCAATCACCTCCGGGGGTGTTTCGATGACATTAGCTTCAAGCGCACCCGTGTCTATTTTATGCTCTGCGGCAAACTCTGAAAGGCTTGCGCGCATTCTCTCAAGTGAGCGCAAGAGGGAATTGTATTCAAGCAGCCTTGCCGCAACCTCGTCGTACGGACGCTCGGATAAGGTGGGAAAGCGAGAGATAAACTCAAATGCAGCTCTTTCCTTGCTTTTTGCGTCGAGGATTTGCTCCTCTCGTCTTTTATCCGCAGCGGCGCGGCTATCAAGAAGAGCCTTGTATATCGCGTGCCGTCTCGCAATATCGGATATCGCATCAGAGGGAGTTTTCGCATCGGTCAGCGGAAATTTTGCTATAAATTCGTACATCTCGGAGAGTATTCTATCGGCTTTCTCTGCCAGCGCCGCCGAGCTTTCGAGAAGCATATTACATTCTTCCCTAAGCTGAAGAGCCCCGAGAGAGAGCGCGCGCTCGGCATAAAGCCTCTCTAAAAGCTCGTCCTTGTTGCTTATCCTTAAAAGTGAAGAGTCACCTAACAGCGCAAACGCGCGCTCTCTCGCACGCTCAAGTGTCAGCGAGCTCTTTTCTGCCTTATACCCCTTAATACCTACTGCTAACAGAAATATACCGACGAGCAAAACAGCAGTTAAAATGCCAAGAGGAATAAGAATTTGCCAATTTCTGTTTACTTTTTTTGACAAAATTATTTCTTTTGTTAATGAATCAAGGTCGCCGGGTGAGCAGGATGGAAGCTTGTCTGCACGCTCGGCCCGCTCCTGCGCGTCACGTTTTGCGCGCTCTGCGTCGGCTCTGAGGCGCGCCTCAAGCGCCGAGAGCTCCGAGGCGTTTTTTATTTCTTCTTCAGTCGCGCCGCAAGCGAAGAAATCCTCAAGCTCGGAAAGCTCGCCCCCTGCACTTTGCGTTATTTCGGACAGGGTTACTTTGGCGGATGATGCCATCTCGCGCGCCTTTTCAACCTCGGTTTGAGTCGGTACGCCGTTTTTGAAAAAGCCTGAGAGCGAATTGAGCTTTTCTTCTTCTTCGTTGACGGCGGCTTTCATACCGAGATATTGCTTTTCGTAGTTTTTCTTCAGACGCTCTATATTGAGAAGGCGATTTTTTTCCTCAGACTCGCGCCTCTTTTCGTAGAGCGCTGCAAGCGACGCCTTTATTGATGCGAGCTCCTTTTCCTCAAGGAGAAAATCCTCCTCCATCCGTTCAAGCTCGTGTATCCTGCGCTCTAACTCGCCGACGCGTTTTTTTATATCGCCAATCTCACCCGTGCCGCCGCGCTTGCGGTATATTTTTCTTTGGTTTTCAAGAAGCTCCAAAGCCTCATCCATCACCCCGATATCTCCGTCGCACCCAACGAGGTCGGAGAGCTTTGCCGAGATGCTTTTATTCTCGTTTTTTCCGGAGAGATTTATCTCTGAGAGAAATACCGTGCGAAGAAAGCCGTCCTGGTCTATGCCGAAAAGCTCCTCTCCGACATTAGAGGAAAAATCCTCGCTCGGCTTTCCCGTCTTTACGTCGTAGAGCATAAAGGTGTCCTCGGATGCTCGCGGCATAAAGCACCTTTCAATGCGGTATTTTTTTTCATCCGTCTCAAAGATGAGAGAGCCTGCGCATCTTCCCCCGTTCCATGGGAGATAGTGCTTTCTGTCGTTGGATTCAAGCCTTGCCCGTCTCGTGTCGTCAAGCCCGTAGAGCATTGCCTTAATAAACACGGTCAGGGTGGTTTTTCCGTAGCCGTTATCCTGCTTTATCGTATTAAGACCCGGTGAAAAGCTGTATTTGAAGTCCGTGAGCTTTCCGAAGTTTTCTATATAGCATTCGATGAGCTTCATATAAATTCACCTGCTTTGTATAAGTTTCTTTGCTTCATATAAGCTCGCCCGAAAGGGCGCGTATACCGCATTCAATTATCGCGTCGCGTTCTTTTTGCGAAAGCTCTTTTTGCGAGAGAACGAGTCTTATAAACTCTCCCTTTAAGGATTTATCGTTTATATAATCCGCGCTTGATATTCTGAGGCGGGACTCGTCCTTTATCTCAAAATAATAAAAGGAGTCGGAAAATCTGAGCGTAAGCGAGTCGGTGTCCCGTCTTACACCCGGCTCGTATTCACCGACAAGCACCACGCGGACAAGGTCATCTCCGGCTATACCGCAAAGGGCATCGGCTACGCGGTTCTCTATCTCTATCTCACGCTGCGCACCGCTGATATCAACGGGAATTATTCTTGTCGAGCGCAAGGAGCGTTTTATGAATCTGTGGCTTATCCTATCTCCGTCGGTATCAATCAGCGAGTAGCCGCAATCTCCGGCCTCGTCAAATCCGCGCCCCTCGGGTGTGCCGCAGTAAACGGCAACCGTCCTCTCGCCGATTTTAGTTTCGGAGTAGGAGTGATAATGACCGAGGGCTATGTAATCTATCGGAAAATCAGCAAGCTCCCGCCGTCCTATACTCTCAGGCGCGGCACACTTGTCGCAGAGCTCGCCGTGCAGAACTAATACGTTCTTTCTCTTTGGGTCAAGCACAAGGTCGGAAAGCATATTTTCGCATATCACCGAGCGCCCTGCGAGCGTAAGCTCGCCTATCTCGTAATAGGTCCAACCCTCACCGAAAATTTTAAGGTTTTCGGGGATAGTAACGCCCGATGACGCTAATCTGCCGCCTTCGTGGTTTCCCGGAAGGTAAAAGAAAGGGGTGGGCGCAGCGGATTCAATAATTCCTATCACCGTGTCAATTACCCGTGTGCTAACGGCATCACTGTCAAAAAGGTCGCCGGCAATTATAATTCCGGCAGCATTAATTCTCTTTGCATCCTCTATAATTTCGCGAAAGCTCGCGATAAGCTCCCTTTTTCTTTCTCTTGCCTTGATGGGCGAAAGCCTTGAGGTGAGGGGGGAATCAAGGTGAAGGTCCGAGGTGTGTATAAGCTTCATTTTGCATCCTCCGTTAAGTGAGCGCCCGCCGTCGTTCCAAAAACGGCTGAAAAAGTCTTTGAAAAACAAAAGCGACCGTAAAGACGGCTTTCACCGCGCCTTCGCTTCTGTTTTTTTAAAACCTTGCAAAAAACGTTCATTATTACAAAAATATTATACAGTTGTCGCTTGTTTTTGTCAATAGAAAGGTATAAGCAAAAATATTTATAAAAATTTAAAAGGTATGTATTAAACGTAGGAAAAAAACGACAAAATAATAATACCGAACAGGTATAAGGATGAGCGCAATAAAAAATCTGTTTTTCAAAAGGAGAATAAAAAATGCTCAAAATTGTCAACTGTAAAAACGAAGCCGGTGTGGGAGCTGTTGCGGCAAACGAAATTGCTGAGGTTATAAGGAATAAGCTCGATGCCGTTATAGGTCTTGCAACCGGCTCATCTCCCCTTACTACGTATGCCGAGCTTATCAACAAGTATAAGAATGGCGAAATTTCATTTGAGAAGGTAACGAGTATAAACCTTGATGAGTACGCAGGACTGTCGGCAGACCATGAGCAGAGCTACTCACACTTTATGCATAAAAATCTTTTCAATCACGTCAATATCAATGAGAAAAACGTAAATATTCCCAACGGCCTTGCGTCTGACTATGAAGCAGAGTGCAAAAGATACGATGCCGTTATCAAGGAGGCGGGCGGAGTTGACGTTCAGCTTCTCGGCATAGGACAAAACGGTCATATCGGCTTTAACGAGCCATCCGACCATTTCCCCGTAGGCACGAGCCTTGTCGAGCTTACCGATTCAACAATCGACGCAAACTCAAGATTCTTTACCTCCCGCGGCCTCGTTCCCACAATGGCTATCTCAATGGGCATTGGGGATATTATGGCTGCAAAGAAAATAGTTATGGTAGTTATCGGAAAGGAGAAGGCTGAAATTATGGAGTCCGCCTTTTTCGGCAGGGTAACCCCCGCAGTTCCTGCGTCTATTCTGCAGTTCTTTAAGGGTGATATGATGGTTTGCGCTGACGAGGAAGCGCTTTCCCTAATCAAGAAAAAACATCCCGAGGCAGTCTATAAGATATAAGTAAAAAAATTCACACAAAAAAAGGAAGACGAAAAGCTACTGCTTCGTCTTCCGTTTTTTGCTTAGTAATAGAATGAGATAAAAAGTCCTTCGGTTGATTTCGGTTATACTATGGAAACCTTTTTCATTCTTACCGCGATTTTGGGTCTGTCGCTGTAGTCGGTGGGGATAGCTGCAATTTCGTCAACCGTTTCCATACCCGAAACGACTTTGCCGAATGCCGCATACTGACCGTCAAGGTGTGGGGCGTCTGCGTGCATGATGAAAAACTGCGAGGATGCTGAGTTCGGGTCAAAGGCTCTCGCCATTGAAATAACTCCTCTTTCGTGCTTTATCGGATTGTTGTGTCCGTTTGCGCGGAACTCACCCTTAATATTTTTCTCTGCGCCGCCCATGCCGTTTCCAAGGGGGTCGCCGCCCTGAATCATAAAGCCGGGGATTATTCTGTGGAAGGTAAGACCGTCGTAAAATCCGCGCTCTACGAGAGATTTAAAGTTTTTTACCGTTTCCGGCGCTGCTTCGGGGCAAAGCTCAAGCTCTATTTTGCCGCCGTTTTCCATTTCGATAAGTACCATTTTATTTTCCTCTTTATTAATAAAATATTATTTTATGATTATAATTATTATAGGCAAGAATGAGTAATCCGAACAGGCTCTGAGCTCTTAATTCTCAGAGCTTTCAGCACTTATCTCTCTTGCCTAGGGGGTAAGGACTGTGGATAAGGAAAAAATCGAATATTACGCGCATCTGACTATAACTGCAATAGGAGCGCTTCTTTTTGGCTATGTTTTTTTTAGGTATCTATTTTTTATTGCGCTTCCGTTTCTTTTGTCCTGGGGGGTGGCATTTTCCCTTCGCGCGCCGTCTGTGAGGATATCCGAAGCAACGCATATTCCATACAAGGCAATAAGCCTGACTCTAACGCTTCTCATAATATTCGGCGGAATGGCGCTGATTGTAAGCGCCGTTATTTTCGCCGCAACTGAGGCGTGGAATTTTCTCACGGAGCTTCTCGCAGACGGGGAGCTTTACGCTATACTTGAAAAAATAATGAATCCCATAAGCGGTATACTCGGAGACAGAGAGGGCGCGGCAGAGCTTGAGGGAAAAATAGGAGAGGCTGTCAGGGAAATGCTTTCCTCACTTCTCACATCGCTTGTCGGTATAATCAGCTCCTTTGCCAAATCACTTCCAAGAGCGCTTATATTTTTGCTTGTCACCGTTGTTTCCTCGGTGTATTTTTCGCTTGACCTTGATAGAATAAACGGATTTGTAAAACGGCTTTTGCCTAAAAAGGCAGCTATGGGGCTTGCGCGCTTTAAGGACAAATTTTTATCCGTTTTGGTAAAATACCTTCGCTCCTATCTTATAATAGCCGCTATTACCTTTATAACGATGCTTTTCGGCTTTCTCGTTTTGGGAGTAAGGTACGCCGTGCTGTTTGCCTTTGTCGTTTCGCTTCTTGATGCTCTTCCGCTTATCGGTGTCGGCACGGTGCTCGTGCCGTTTAGCATCTACGAGCTGATTTTCGGACGGTTTGGGCTGGGTATAGGGCTGGTTATACTGTTTATATCTCACGCGCTTATCCGACAGCTCATAGAGCCTAAGATAGTAGGAAAAAGCCTTGGAATACATCCAATAGTAAGTCTTGTTTTGCTCTATGCGGGATATTTTCTCTTTGGATTTTTCGGGTTGCTTCTCATACCGCTTTTTGCCGTCGTAATAAATATACTAATCAATAAAGATGATACGGCCGAGGTCGCGTAGCGGTGCGTCTGAGAGCGAGTGGGGGCAAAATCCCTCCGCTAAAATAGCCTCGCGTATCAGCTTCGCGTCGGGGTGGCTGTCAAGATTTCCGAGAAAATACACCGTGTTGCCGAAAACGCCCGCAGCGCCCCCGATAAAGCCGTATTCGTACGGCAAAAGCTCGATTCCGCCGCAGGATATCAGCGTGACCTTGATTCCCGCCCCGGAAAGCGCCTTTGCCATACCGCAGTCAGCCGTTATAGCGGCGTTTCCGAATGCAAGGGTAGTGCAGGCGGGATACCCCTGCTTTACCGGAATTATTTTTAGTCCCGCTTGATTTGCATAAGCGAGCAGCGAAGGTGAAACAGAATCCACCTTGCAGAAAAGATATTCTCCGACGGGGAGGGCGTTGAATATTGCGTCGCGCGGATATTCTGCATCAAAGCTCTCGTCGGTAAAGGATATATTCACTCTTGGCAAAAGCTCCCTTATATCGCCGAAGACGTAAGGCGCGCTATCGCAATACTCGGCGCTCGTTATTATTCTGTTTTTATGGTAGAATAAAAGCATATCCGGATGGGAAGCGACGGCTGCGCCGAGTTTTTTCGATGCCGGAAGCCTTATGACATGAAACCCTCTTGCCGCAAGCGCTCTCTCCGAGCCTGCGTCTATTCTTTCGTCAACTAACGCACAAATCATACCGTATAATTAAAAAACTCCGCTTTCCTGCGGAGTTTTTTACACCTTAAGCACGCTCAATCTTTCCGGAACGAAGGCAACGGGAGCAAACGTAAACGGAACGGTTAGCGCCGTCAACAACTGCCTTTACCTTACGGATATTGGGCTTCCAGGTTCTGTTGGTTTTACGGTTAGAGTGAGAAACGTTGTGTCCAAACGCAACGCCCTTACCGCAAATGCTACACTTAGCCATTTTGACACCTCCTAAAATCTCGCCGCGGAGGACGGAATTTTATATGAATATTATTTAGCACAAATTGTGTTTTTCAGCTCCTAGATAACGAGCCGAGGTATATTATATCACAAGTTTTTATAAAAAGCAAGACTTTTTTTAATATTTACGAAAATATTTATTTTCCTAGAGTCAGGGTCTTTTTATAAGCTGCAACCACAGCGCCCTGCGCCACGGCTCTGAATGCTCCGGATTCAAGCGCGTGTACGCCTGCGATAGTGCTTCCTCCGGGACTGCAAACAGCATCCTTAAGCTCGCCGGGATGCTTGCCGCTTGACTTCAGGGTCTCGGCAGCTCCTATGAGAGTTTCAGCCGCGTAGGCAAGAGCCTTTTCGCGCGGAAGACCGCACTCAACTCCGCCGTCGGCTAAAGCCTCGATGAACATATAAACGAATGCAGGTCCGCAACCGGAAACCGCGCTCGCAGCGTCAATAAGACGCTCGGGTATCTCGTCAATCTCACCCGATTTTGCCATTATACGAACGAACTCGCGGGAGACGGTGTCGGTTACGCTTTCGTTTTTACAAAACAGCGTCATACCGCGTCCTATCGCAACGGGCGTGTTGGGCATAATTCTTATGATGGGGGATTTTGGAAATGCAGCTTCGAGCGATTCGAGAGAAACGCCTGCCGCCATACTTACAATCGCGTAATTTTCGCGATTTTTTAGAATATCCGAAATCTCGCCTGCCGCAGCCTTGATAATATTAGGCTTAACCGCCATAAATATAAAGTCGCACACCTCGGCAATTTCTTTGTTTGAAGCCGTCGCAGCTCCTATCCCCTTTGCAAGCGATGCGGCCTTTGCCTCGTCCTTATCGTAAATATAAAGCTCAGTATTATCGATAAGAGAGGTTGCCTGCGCCAGCGCGGTGCCCATATTGCCTGCGCCTATAAATCCTATTTTCGTCATAATCTTCTCCTGATTCAGTTATTATCAGCGTATATGTCCGTTTCCGCGGACGATATATTTGTAGGTGGTCAGCTCCTCTATTCCAAGAGGACCTCTCGCGTGCATTTTCTGCGTTGAAATTCCCATTTCACAGCCAAGTCCAAATTCGCCGCCGTCGGTAAAACGGGTTGATGCGTTTATGTATACTGCCGCGCTGTCGGTGTTTTTGGCAAAGTATTCCGCTGCGGCTGCATCCTCTGTTATTACCGCCTCGCTGTGACCCGTTGAGTGAGCGAGTATATGAGAAACCGCGTCCTCAACAGAGTCAACCACGCCCACAGCCAAAATATAATCAAGAAACTCTGTGTCAAAATCACCCTCTGAAAGCTTCACGCCCCCGATGATTTCAAACGCCCTGCCGTCGCACCTGAGCTCCACGGGGTTTTCCTCTCTTTTCGTAACCAGCCTTTCATAAAGGCGAGGAAGAAACTCCTCGGCAATATCCTTGTGAACCAAGCAGACCTCTGCGGCGTTGCATACTGACGGACGGCTTGTCTTGGCATTTTCAAGTATATCGAGCGCCATATCGAGATTTGCCTTGCGGTCAACGTAAACGTGGCAGATTCCCGTACCGGTTTCAAGGCAGGGAACGGTAGCGTTTTCAACGCACGCTGAAATTAGTCCCTTGCCGCCTCTCGGTATAAGCAAATCAACGTAGCCCTTCGCACGCATAAGCTCGGTTGCGCTCTCTCTTGTCGTGTCACTGACGAGCTGAACCGCGGTCCTCGGAAGTCCTGCAAGCACAAGCCCCTCTTCAAGCGCGTCTACAATGGCGCGAGCCGAATTATAGGCTTCCTTGCCGCCCCTCAAAACACACGCGCTTCCGCTTTTGAGGGCAAGCGCCGCCGCATCCGAGGTAACGTTTGGGCGGCTCTCGTAGATTATAGCTATAACCCCCATCGGAACGGAAACCTTTTCTATCACAAGCCCGTTTGGACGCACCCTCTCGGTAATTACGCGTCCGAGAGGTGAGGGAAGCCTTGTTATCTCCCGTATTCCGTCAGCCATTGCCGCAATTCTTTTCTCCGTAAGGGTCAGTCGGTCTATCATAACGGGAGATATTCTGTCCTTTGCGAGAGCTATGTCGGCATCGTTTGCCGCAAGTATCTTCTCGGTATTATTAACGAGCGCGTCAGCCATAAGAGAAAGCGCCTCGTTTATCTTTTCGTCGTTTATTCCGCGCAGAGCCTTGACGCTCTCCTTTGCACAGATAAGTATTTGTTTTGTTGAGGTCATAGCTTAATTCTTCTTTGCGTAAAATTTAGTTCCAACGAACTCGCCGTCCGCTATTTTATAAAGCAGCTCAGGATAAGCTCCGTTTGCTATTATCATATCACAGCCTGCCGAGGTGGCAATCTTGGCTGCTTTGATTTTAGTATACATTCCGCCTGTTCCAAGGCTTGAGCCGGCTTCTCCGCCGAGCCCCTCAATCTCCGGGTTTATTTCCTCAACGATAGGAATGAGCTTTGCCTCGGGATTTTTATGAGGGTCACCTGTGTAAAGACCGTCAATATCCGAAAGAAGAACCAGCAGGTCCGCAGTCACACCCTCCGCAACGAGCGCTGCCAGAGTATCGTTGTCGCCAAACTCAATTTCTTCGGTAGCAACCGTGTCGTTTTCATTTATTATAGGAAGAACGCCGAGGTCAAGAAGCCTATTAACCGTCGCTTCAAATTTTTGATGCCTGTCATCGCATTTGAGGTCGGGGGCTGTGAGAAGAATCTGAGCTACCGTGCGGTTATGCGAGCCAAACTCTCTGTCGTATATATACATAAGCTCGCACTGACCGACAGCTGCCGCCGCCTGCTTGCCCGCAATATCCTTCGGACGCTCCTTGAGGTTGAGCTTTCCAACGCCCATTCCAATAGCGCCCGAGGAAACGAGAATAACCTTGTTACCCGCATTCATAAGGTCGCTGACTATTTTGCAAAGCGACTCAATTCTACGTATATTAACGCACCCGTTCTGATAGGTGAGTGTCGACGTTCCTATTTTTATAACGATTTTCATTTTAAGATTCCTTTGTAAAGTAACAATATATACTAAAGATTTTAACACAATAACAGACTAAATTCAAGTATAAATATAAAATATTTTCAGTGATAGGTCTAATTTTTAAAAAATAAGCAGGAATCAAAGGATAAAGCCCTCTAATTCCTGCTTTTTATTATGCGGAGTCCTCAAGTCCCCCTATTGCCTTTTCAAGCTCGTGACAATAGGTGACTATCTGAGCCTGTGTGTTGTTTGCCGCATTCGCGTCGGTGTTATTTGCGTAAGCCTCTGTTGCGGTCAGAAGAGCTGCATCAAGCGCGCAAGCGTCTTACAGCGTTCTATAGGAATTAATATAAAATAAATATCTCTCTTGACAAATGCACAGCCGTGTGATAAAATAACAGATGTTATATATCAAAATGAACGAAACGGAGAAATCTATGCCGCCAAAGGTAAAGGTGCAAAGGACAGATATAATAAACGCAGCAATCTCTCTTGTGAGAGAGGGCGGAGAGGGAAGCCTTAACGCGCGTGACGTTGCCGCGCGTCTTAGCTGCTCGACACAGCCGATATTTTCAAACTTTGCGGATATGGAATCGCTAAAATGCGCCGTTATAAAAGAAACAGAGAAAATATTTGAGAGCAATGTGAGGGAAGAGATTACAAGCGGAAAATATCCGCCGTATAAGGCGAGCGGTATGGCGTATATCAAATTTGCAAGGGAGGAGCGTGAGCTTTTTAGGCTTCTTTATATGCGAAGCCGCGAGATTGAGAAGGAAGATGAAGGCTCGGGGCTTTGGGATATGATGGGAGGACTTGTGCGTGAGAACACCGGTCTTTCGGGCGATGCGGTGAATCTTTTTCATCTTGAGATGTGGTCGTGTGTGCACGGGATTGCCGTAATGATGGCAACGGGATATTTTGAGCTTGATTGGGAAACCGTCAGCAGAATTCTGACAGACGTGTATCAGGGATTGAAAAAACGGTGCGGAACGGAGAAATAGTATGGATGCTATAAGAATTGAGGGTTTAACGAAAAAATATAAGGATACCGTTGCGGTGGACGGACTTTCGCTCACAGTCGCAGAGGGGGAGATTTTCGCTCTCTTGGGTATAAACGGAGCGGGTAAAACCACCACTATAAAAATGCTGTCCTGTCTTGTAGAGGCGACCTCGGGCGACGCATATCTTATGGGGCGCAGCATACTGCGCGAGCCATCCGCTGTAAAAGAGGTTATAGCTGTCGCTCCGCAGGAAACCGCAGTTGCTCCGGGACTTACAGTCAGGGAAAATCTTGAGCTTATATCCGGCATATACGGCTATAACCGAGAAAAGCGCGAAGAAAAAATCAGCGAGGCACAAGCTCTTATCGGACTTGACGCCGTTATGCAAAGGAAGGCGGGCAAGCTCTCGGGCGGCTGGCAGCGCAGGCTCAGCATCGCAATGGCTCTTATAAGCGAGCCGAAGATACTTTTTCTTGACGAGCCTACGCTAGGTCTTGACGTTATTGCCAGAAGCGACACGTGGGATATTATAAGGTCGCTTAAGGGTAAGGTAACTGTGATTTTAACTACTCATTATATGGAGGAGGCAGAGGCGCTTTCTGACAGAATCGGTATTATGAAGGACGGCAAACTGCTTATATGCGACACCGCCGAAAAGATTAAGCTCGCGGCGGGAGAGGATAATTTTGAACGCGCATTTATCAAGATAGTAAAAGGAGAGGGAAAATGAAAATGTTCACCTTTGCGAAAAGAAATGCCAAGGAAATCCTGCGCGACCCTATAAACCTTGGCTTTGGTCTTGGCTTTCCGCTCGTTTTGATATTTCTTCTCAGCGCAATACAGGCGAACGTACCCGTGTCGCTTTTTGAGATAGAAAGTCTTGCGCCCGGTATCGCGGTTTTCGGTCTTTCCTTTATCACGCTTTTCTCTGCCACGCTAATCTCGAAGGACAGGGGCAGCGCGTTTCTTTCGCGGCTTTACACAACACCGCTTTCACCCGCGGATTTCATACTCGGCTACACTCTGCCTGTTTTGCCGATAGCCTTGGCGCAAAGCGTCGTGACATATACTGCTGCCGTAATTCTTGGTTTGAAAATCAGCGTAAATATCCTATACGCTATACTGTTCGTCGCGCCGATAGCGTTGCTCTTTATAGCGCTCGGTCTTCTTTGCGGAAGCATCTTTACGGATAAGCAGGTGGGGGGCATTTGCGGAGCGTTGCTTACAAACCTTTCCGCTTGGCTTTCTGGCATATGGTTTGACCTTGAGCTTGTCGGCGGTGCGTTCCGCACCGTAGCTTACGTCTTGCCATTCGTTCACGCAGTAGAGCTGGAGCGTGCAGTGATTTCCGGCTCATTTTCCGATATTTTTCCGCATTTATTGTGGGTGCTCGGCTACGGCATAGCAATCCTTTTTGCCGCCGTTTTTGTATTCTTAAGGCAGATGAAAAAGCGCTGATAATGCCGGTGCTCGTCAAAAACCGATTTGCGTGCGCTGTGCATCCGAAAAAACACAAAATAAAGGAGCGTGGGTCAGCTTCCGCTGCGCACCCACGCTCCTTTTGCCGAAGCTAATAAAAATAGGGGCTTCAAAAATTTTTCCTCTTGACAGATTTTTCTTTTTATGCTATAATGCACTAGTCAACTCAATTAGGGGTATCGCCAAGCGGTAAGGCAAAGGACTTTGACTCCTTTATTCGTTGGTTCAAATCCAGCTACCCCTGCCACAAGCAGAGCGCATCATATGATGCGCTTTTTTTCTGCTTGTGGCAGGGGTAGCTCCACTTTTGAAGCAAGCGCGAGCCTACGAGCGCGTTGGTTCACATTCTCGGCGCAGAGCGGCGGTAGCTCGCTGACCGACGGCAAGCCGAAAGAATCTTCGCCACAGGCGAATACCCAGCTACCTCAATCAGAGCGCATCATCTGATGCGCTTTTTTCTGCTTGTGGCAGGGGTAGCTCCACTTTTGAAGCAAGCGCGAGCTTGAGAGCGGTGGAAGTTGGGTATTGCTACGCGGGGAAAAGTGTGAGGCAAGCGTTCCGCATTTGATATAAGGGCGCGATAGCACACCGCGTCACGCAAGATACCGCGGAAGCTGAGCGCCTCAAGATTTCCTCTGCGGCAGCGGTATGCGGCACAGCGTCGGCAAAGCCGCGCAGTGCCAACAGCTGTCCCCACCATAAACAAAAAACCAGACGCAAGGTCTGGTTTTTGTTTATGGTGGGGGAAGCTGGATTCGGACCAGCGAAGTCAGTGACAACAGATTTACAGTCTGCCCCCTTTGGCCGCTCGGGAATTCCCCCATGTTATATGGAGCTGGTGATCGGAGTCGAACCAACAACCTGCTGATTACAAATCAGCTGCTCTGCCATTGAGCCACACCAGCATCTGTGACGGACTATATTATATCAGAACAACTTTTGTTTGTCAATAGTTTTTGAAAAAATATTTTTTCATCCGTTGCAGTACGGTAAAAGTTTTTAAATCCCTTTGACAAACACGCTTACGAATGTTATAATATATTCGTTCGAGCACAGGCTCGGTATAGAAAACAAAACGGAAAGGAGAGAGGTAATGAAGCTTCCGCGCGGTGTTGAATTTATTATATCCCGATTGAACGAAGCCGGTCACAGAGCAGACATAGTGGGCGGATGCGTGCGCGATGTTTTGCTTGGAAAAGAGCCAAACGATTACGACATAACAACCGACGCAGCACCCGACAAGATGCGTGAAATATTTTCCGACGTGCGTACGGTTGACACCGGAATAAAGCACGGAACTCTCACCGTTATAATCGATTCCGTGCCTTATGAGGTAACTGCTTACCGCCTTGAAGGCGTATACAGTGACAACCGTCACCCCGACTCCGTTTCCTTTACCAAAATTCTCTCCGACGACCTTGCAAGACGGGATTTTACCGTAAACGCTATGTGCTATAACGCAAAGGACGGCTATACGGACCTGTTTTTTGGTAAGCGCGACCTTGAGCGCCGTATTATTCGCGCTGTGGGTGACCCCGTGAAGCGATTTTCTGAGGATGCGCTCCGTATTTTGCGCGCTTTGAGATTTGCTTCAACCTTGGATTTTGATATAGAAGAGAACACAGCGAAGGCTATTTTTGAAACAAAGGAATTGCTCCTCAAAGTATCGGCTGAGAGAATATTCACAGAGTGGAAAAAGCTTATAGCTGGTGCAGGCGCGTACAGAATAATAAAGGAATATGCCCCGGTTATCTCTCTTATAATTCCCGAATTTTCAAGGCTTCGTCTTCCCGATGAGGATAGATTTCTTGCGGCTGAGCCAAAGATACGCGAGCTTTCGCTCTTTGCGCTCTCCTGCGAAAGACCTGCCGAAGCATATATTACCGCAATGCAAAGGCTGAGAAGCGATAACAGGCGCAAAAATTTCGGCGTATCTGTTTTAGACTCTCTGAGCCTGCCTACGTCCAAAAAAAACGAGCAGCACATTTTGCTTGTAGGGTGCGGCTGGGAGTGCGCCGCGGGGGTCATGAAGCTCAAGATTCTTCTTGGACTCTCAAGCGAGGGTGAGCTAGCCTCGCTTACCGATATTATAAATTCAGGCGCGTGCTATCGTATACGGGATATGAGGATAAACGGAGATGACCTTAAGGCTCTTGGTTTTGTCGGTGCGGATATAGGAAATACTCTAGGCGCGCTTTTGTATAAGATAGCAAAGGGTGAAGTCAAAAACGAGAGGGAAGAGTTAGTTGACTTTGTAAAGAAAAACCTCACTCAAGAGCGATAAGAGCATATACTGATAAGGGTGAGAAAATGAATCCTACGATAATAGACATCCTTGGCGAAGACTATTTTCTCATCTCGCATACAGGCGCGGAAGAATACCGCGACACGCAAATAAAGGACGCTGTGTCGGTAAATCTTCTTCCGAGTCTTACGGCGGATTTTTGCGTAAGGTCATACTCTAAGAACGGCGTTTTGCGCCGCTTCGACCCGATTGCAGCTGTGTCTGCGGCAGCATATCTCTCGTTAAAGCAGGGGCTTCCGCTTGACGAGCTTGTTTTTGAAACACCGTCGGGCTTGTTGACGGTTTTTTGCACGGGTGACGGCGTTTTTACTCTAACACTTCAAAAATGTAAGGTTTTATTTACTGAAACTCCGGAGATTTTAGGGTGTGCGGTGAGCTATACTGACGTAAATGTGGGCAGAGTGTGCCGTGTTGTCAGGGCGGAGAATATCACCTCGGCTGACCCGAGCGCTCTCGCTCCCTTGCTTTCGGTTGGGCGCTATCTGCCCGACGCTTTGCTCTTTTCCTCGATTAACGGGGGAGAGCTTAAGATACTTCCGTATGCCGATTTTAATCCTTCGCCGCCCTCGCGGGCAGAGCTATTTGCCGCTGCCGCCCTTGCTTATCAGGAAAGACGCGGTGAATTTACGGCAGACGGCGGCTTTCTAATCGTCCGCGCGGGATGCTCCGCTGTCGACTTGAAAATTAAATGTGAGATAAAATAGTACTAAAGGCGCTGAAAATCTTGACTGTCGGCGCCTTTTGTGTTACAATACCGTATTATAGTTAAAAGAAAACGGGGGTGATAAATATGGCATTTGACGCGTGTATGATGCGGGCTGTGCTTACCGAGTATAAGCGTGAGCTTCCCGATGCCAAAATTGAAAAGGTTCTGCAACCGACAAACGATGAAATAGACCTTGTGATACACTCACAAAGAATATCAAGGCGGCTTGTATTCAACGTCGGTCCGAACGCCCCCAGGCTGCAAATCTCGGATACGGTGAAGGAAAATCCGCTTAAAGCCCCAATGTTCTGTATGTTTTTGCGTAAGCATATTTCGGGCGGAAGGATAACGGCTGTAACTCAGCCGGGATTTGACAGAATTGCAGTATTCGAGGTTTCCTCGTACGACGAGATGGGATTTCCCACCGTTAAAAAGCTGGTTTGCGAGATTATGGGAAAGTATGCTAACCTCATAGTGCTTGACGGCGAGGATAAAATTATGACGGCGCTTAAGCTCGTTGATTTTTCGGCAAGCTCGGTGCGGCAGGTGCTGCCCGGTCTTAAATATATCTTACCGGACAAGCCAATGCGCCTTGACCCAAGGGTTATTGACCTTCCGTCCCTTTCCTCTCGCTATGACGCCGCCTCAAAGGAGCGAACGGCTGAAAAATTCATAACCTCAACCTTTTCGGGCGTTGCGACGCAAATAGCGCACGAGCTGGTCTTTCGCGCAAGCGGCAGAATTGACGCGCCGCTTGGCTCTGTTGACAGAGATAAGCTCTTCGAGGTTATCCTGGCGTGGCAGAGGCTTCTTATAGATGAAAGCTACACGCCCACCGCAGTTATCGACTCTGAGGGACGCCCGATTGACTATTCATATATGGATATTACCTACCTATCGGGGCTTCGGGTTTTGCACTATGACTCTCTGCGCGAGCTTTTTGATATGTATTTTGCAGAGCGGGACAGGCTTCTGCGTATACAGCAAAGAGCGCGTGACCTATTTACCCTTCTTACTAACGCCCGCGCAAGAACCGAGCGAAAGCTCGCTATACAAAGGGAGGCTCTTCTTGATAGCGAGCGCGGCGCAGAGTATAAAAAATACGGCGACCTTATCACCGCAAACATATATAAGCTCAGACGCGGTATGGAATCTTTTTCCGCTACGGATTATACCGACGAGTCCTGCCCGGAAATAGAAATAAAGCTGGACCCGCGCCTCGACCCGTCGAAAAACGCGCAAAGGATGTATAAGCTATACAGCAAATGCAAGACGGCAAAGGCAGTGCTAACCGAGCAGATAGCGACCTGGGAGCGCGAGCTTGACTATCTTGAGAGTGTCGGCGCTTTTCTTGAGAGGGCGGAGAGCGAGCAGGACCTCGTTGATATACGCGACGAGCTTTATCGCTCAGGCTATGCATCGAAAATGCGGGGCTACAAGCCACAAAAGAAGATGAAGCTTCGACCGATGCAGTATAAAACCGGCGGCGGTTATCCGCTTCTCGTTGGCAGAAACAATCTTCAGAACGATGAGCTGACCTTCAAAATTGCCGAGAAGGAGGATATCTGGTTTCACGTAAAGGATATTCCCGGCTCGCACGTCATAATGGTGACGGGGGGCGATGAGCCGAGCGAAACAGACTACACCGAGGCAGCGGCGCTTGCGGCATACTACTCAAAGGCTACGGGTGACGTTGTAGCCGTTGACTACACTAAGGTGAAAAACATAAAAAAACCGCAGGGCGCAAAGCCGGGCTTCGTTATATACAAAACGAACTACACCGCTTTTGTAAAACCCTCGCGCGAGATTGACGAAATTAAGGAAACAAAAAATGGTTGATTTAAAGGAGCTTCACAAGCGTTTTATACTAGAGCATCTTGGTGTCGGAGAGGTTGCGGTAGATTTCACGATGGGAAACGGAAACGACACGCTCTTTCTTTCCAAAACCGTCGGCGATAGCGGAAGAGTGTACGCCTTCGATATTCAAGAAGCGGCGATAAATTCGACACGGGAGCGTCTCGTTGCTGAAAACGCCCCCGAAAACTATACTCTTATCTGCGCATCGCACGACAGGGTAGGGGAATTTGTCAAAGAGCCTATTAAGGCGGGAATGTTTAATCTTGGCTACCTTCCGGGAGGAGAGCACGGGATAACGACAATGAGGGAAACCACGATGGCGGCGGTTCGGGCAGCAATAGATTTGCTTTTGCCCGACGGAGTGCTTATAATTGCGGTCTATCCCGGACACGAGGAGGGCTCGCTTGAGGGGGATATGCTAAGGGAATATTTCAAGGCCACCAGCCGCTTTAAAATATGCCCGTCGGAATTTCGTATATTAAACTCGCCCGCATCGCCGTATTTCTTCGTTGTTGAGAAAAGTCCGCGGGCAAAATAAGCGGACGAAATAATTTTTTAAAAAACTATTTACTTTTTACGGTTTTTATGTTATAATGCATCTTAGCCTATACCGCAGTATTGTGTATGGCCCCGCTCCGTTTGGAAATAATTCCTTGCGTAGCCTGCGCTTTTCACCCGCACTATACCGGGGTACAGGAGAAAAAATTAAGAAAGGTGAAGACAAAATGATTTCTAAGGAAACCAAGACCGCTATCATTGAAGAGTACAAAATCAATGAGAGAGATACCGGTTCTCCCGAGGTTCAGGTTGCTATTCTTACCGATAGAATTAACAGCCTTACCGAGCACATGAAGAAGAACCCCAAGGATTTCCACTCTCAGAGAGGACTTTCCAAGATGGTTGGTCACAGAAAGCAGCTTCTTAACTACCTTGCTAAGAAGGATATCGAAAGATACAGAGCGGTAATTAAGAGACTCGGTCTCAGAAAGTAATAGCTTTCCGAGAATCTCGCAGGCGGGAACGGATTTTATTTCGTTCCCGCTTGTCGCGAGAAAACAAAAATCAAAAGCAAAAAAACTATGGGGTGCGGAAGTAGCAGTTAAATATGCGTTTGGCGTCAAGCGTTTATTTAAGTGCTATGTTCGCTCCCAAAGGAAAAGAAAGAAAAGGAGAAAAAACATGGTAGAAAACTTCAAAACATTTGAGAACTACAAGGTCTATAAGTACGAGCTTGCAGGCAGACCCCTTGTAGTTGAAACCGGCAAGGTGGCAGGCCTTGCAAACGGCGCGGCAATTATTAAGTACGGTGAAACCACCGTTCTCGCAACCGCGACCGCATCCGCATCCCCAAGAGAGGGAATAGATTTCCTTCCCCTCTCGGTTGATTACGACGAGAAGATGTACGCTGTCGGTAAGATTCCCGGCGGATTTCTTAAGAGAGAGGGCAAGCCCTCTGAGAAGGCAGTTCTTGCAGGACGCGTTATTGACCGTCCGGTTCGTCCCCTCTTCCCGAAGGACCTTCGTAACGACGTTTCGCTTCTTCTCACCATTATGTCGGTTGACCCCGATTGCTCGCCCGAAATTACTGCAATGATAGGCGCGTCCATCGCTCTTTCCATATCGGATATTCCCTGGAATGGTCCTATCGGCGGCGTTTTTATGGGTCTTGTTGACGGTAAAATCGTAGTAAACCCCACTGCTGAACAGAGAGCAAAGAGCGACCTTGAGCTTACGGTTGCGGCTTCTGAAAAGAAGGTCGTTATGATTGAGGCGGGCGCTAACGAGGTTTCCGACGAGGTAATGTACGAGGCTATTATGACGGCTCACGAGGAAATCAAAAAGCTCGTAGCTTTCATTAACGGCATAGTCGCTGAAATAGGCAAGCCTAAGTTTGAGTACACCTCAGGCGAGCTTGACCACGATATGTTCGATGAGATATTCGCGTATTGCGAAGAGCGCGTTATGGAAGCTCTTGACACAGACGATAAGACGGTAAGAGACGCTAAGATGCAGCCTATAATGGACGATATCGTAGCTACCTTTGAGGAAAAGTATCCCGACATAAAGGTTGTTCTTCCCGAGCTTATATATAAGATTCAGAAGAAGATAGTTCGCCGCTGGCTTCTCGTTGACAAAAAGCGCGTTGACGGCAGACGTATGGACGAAATAAGACCTCTTGCAGCTGAGGTAGGACTTATTCCAAGAGTTCACGGCTCGGGACTTTTCACCCGCGGACAGACTCAGGTTCTGACTATCGCAACCCTCGGCACTCTCTCGGACGCTCAGAAGCTTGAGGGACTTGACGAGCAGGAAACCAAAAGATATATGCACCACTACAATATGCCCGGCTACTCCACAGGTGAAGCAAAGGCGCAGAGAAGCCCCGGACGCCGCGAAATCGGTCACGGCGCGCTTGCAGAGCGTTCTCTCATTCCCGTTCTTCCCTCAGAGGAGGAGTTCCCCTATGCAATCCGTCTTGTAAGTGAGGTTGTAAGCTCTAACGGCTCTACCTCTCAGGGCTCGGTTTGCGGCTCGACTCTTGCTCTTATGGACGCAGGCGTTCCGATTAAGGCTCCCGTTGCAGGTATCTCCTGCGGTCTTATCACCGCTGAGGATGGCTCGTGGGACACTATGATAGACATTCAGGGTCTTGAGGACTTCTACGGAGATATGGACTTTAAGGTAGCGGGTACTCACAAGGGTATCACCTCTATTCAGATGGACCTTAAGATTGACGGACTTACTCCCGAAATCATTAAGCAGGCGCTTGAAACCACCCACCAGGGCAGAGATGAGATAATCGATAAGATTTTGCTTGCCGCTATCCCCGCGCCCAGAGCTGAGGTTTCCAAGTACGCTCCCAAGATGATAACTATGACTATTAACCCCGAGAAGATTCGCGAGGTTATCGGCTCCGGCGGAAAGGTTATACAGAAGATAGTCGCTGACACCGGCGCGAAGATTGACATCAACGACGACGGAACAATATTTATCGCGGCAGTTGACCGCGACAGCGCAGATAAGGCTAAGGCTATAATCGACGCAATTGTATTCGAGCCCGAGGTTGGCGAAACCTACACCGGAACTGTTACCAGAATCATTCCTATCGGAGCTTTCGTTGAGTACGCTCCCGGCAAGGAGGGAATGGTTCACATCTCCAAGCTCCAGAAGGAGAGAACCGAGAAGGTTGAGGACGTTGTAAACGTTGGTGACACTGTACGCGTTAAGTATCTCGGAACAGACGAAAAGGGACGCCAGAATTTGTCTATGAGAGATGCAGCTCCGGCTGAAGCTTGATAATTTTGGCAGAAACTGCCGATGCTCGCTCGCAGTATGTGTATACAGCGTCGCTTCGCAACAGACAGTTTCTGCCGAAAATTCTCTACGCTTGAAGGATTAACGTTTTAATCCTTCAATAAACAAATATAAACATCTGCCGTCGGCGCAAGAAAAATGCGCCGACGGCTTTTATCTTTATTTACAACGGTTCGGCGCATAAGACGCCCCGGCTTTTGAACAAACAATAATATAAGAATATGTTAGACATAATGTGATAACGGAGGCAATGTAAAAATTACCTCCGTTATTTATTTGTACACTTCACATCATATACTATTATGTAGCACCTCAAAAATACGATATATCCCACACGATATATCGTAAAATGAATTAATATATTAATATACTGGTATCATAAGTAGAAAGGTGAATTA
The DNA here is from genome assembly GCA_045656445.1 of Eubacteriales bacterium. Lineage (GTDB taxonomy): Bacteria > Bacillota > Clostridia > Oscillospirales > CAG-272 > UBA1740. The sequence continues at coordinate 33,559 of JAZORD010000026.1, forward strand.
TGAGCACAAAAGAAGCAGTTGCAAAACGAATTATAGAGCTTTGTAATGAGAGAAATATTGCCATAAATGCGCTTGCCAATTTATCAGGTGTTTCTCCTACTACTATTTACAGTATGTTGAATGAAAAGAGTCAAAATCCCGGAGTTGTTTCGATAAAGAAGCTATGTGATGGAATTGATATGACTCTGCGTGAGTTTTTTGACAGTCCTATATTTGACGATATAGAACAAGAGATAAAGTAAACTATGTTTATAAAGAAAGGTAATACAAAATGATTGAAGCAAAAAATCTACGGAAGGTATACAAAACCAAAAAGGGCGTTGTCGTAAATGCGCTTGACGGCGTATCGGTAAAGCTTCCGGATACCGGTATGGTATTTATTCTCGGTAAGTCGGGAAGCGGTAAGTCAACGCTTCTAAACGTGCTTGGCGGTCTTGACAGCTTTGATTCCGGTGAAATTATAATCAAAGGCAGCTCGGCAAAGGATTTTAAGCAGAGCCATTACGACAGTTACCGCAATACATATATCGGATTTATATTCCAGGAATATAACGTGCTTGAGGAGCTTACGGTCGGCGCAAACGTGGCACTCGCTATCGAGCTTCAGGGCAGACGCGCAACCGACGAGGAGATAAACTCGATTCTTGCAGAGGTTGACCTTGGGGGATTCGGAGCAAGAAAACCGAATGAGCTCTCGGGCGGTCAGAAGCAGAGAGTTGCTATTGCAAGAGCTCTCGTTAAAAAGCCCGAGATAATTATGGCAGACGAGCCGACGGGCGCGCTTGACTCGGCAACGGGCAAGCAGGTGTTTGACACCCTTAAGAAGCTCTCGCGCGACAAGCTCGTGCTTATAGTTTCTCACGACAGAGAGTTTTCCGAGCAGTATGCCGACAGAATTATAGAGCTTAAGGACGGCGTTATAATTTCCGACGTTGAAAAGCTTTCCGACGGCGCAGTAACAGATGACGTTCCCGCGGCAGAGGAGGCTATAACCTTTGGCGAGGGTGAAATCAGTCTTGTGCCCGGCTATAAGCTTACCGAGGAGGACAGACTCGC
>JAZORD010000027.1:0-66534 GCA_045656445.1 Eubacteriales bacterium
GAAAGCTTATTCATTTTGCGCCCTCCTTTAATCTTTCTTCGCTTTTTGAGCGTTAAATTCGCGCAGGTCTGCTTTGGCGAGCTTGTTGTTTTCAACAAGCGGACGTTTTGCGGGGCAGACGAAGGAACAAGAGCCGCACTCTATGCAAAGATTAACCTTTGCTATATCGAGTCTTTCTGCTCTGTCCGCGCTGTTAGATAGACCCATCGCCTTTGCGTAAACGGTGGGGTTAAGTCCCATCGGGCAGGCGGCTACGCATCTTCCGCAATGAATGCACGCGGATTCCCTTGGATTTTTTGAATCCTTCTTGTTGAAAGCGGTAATTGCGTTGTTGTTTTTGAGTATAGGAGCGTCCAGCGTGTATATAGCCGTTCCCATCATTGGCCCGCCGTAAAGTATTTTGCCGGGTTCTTTGGAAAATCCTCCGACAGCCTCAATAACATCGCCAACCTTCGTGCCTATCGGCACAATGATATTTGCGGGAGATTTTATTGCTGAGCCGTCTACCGTAAGGCATTTTTCGACAAGAGGCATACCCGTCTTAACGTATTTGGCAAGGAATGAAACCGTCGTGACGTTCAGAATAAGAACACCTACGTCGGAGGGAAGATTTCCCTCGGGAACAACGCGCCCGGTTGTGTTGTATATAAGTATTTTCTCGCCGCCCTGAGGGTAGGTTGACGGAAGAGCGAGGACCTCAACTCTTGCATCGTCAGCAAATACCTCGCGCATTTTGCGAACACACGCGGCCTTGTTGTCCTCGATTCCTATGATAGCCCTTGGGATGCCCGAGAGATTGAGAATCATTCTGACGCCATCGGAGACAAAATCGGCATCGTCGAGCATAGTTCTTGTGTCGCTTGTGATGTAAGGCTCGCACTCTGCGCCGTTTATGAGAAGAGTGTCTATTTTATCTACCTTCGTAGGATCGAGCTTGACAGAGGTTGGAAATCCTGCGCCTCCAAGACCTACAAGTCCGGCCGCTCTTGCAGCTTCCGAAAGCTCTTTATAGGTTGTTGGAGTCTTAGGCTCGATTGACGGGTCGGGGGTCATCTCTCCGTCGGATTCGATTATTACAGACGCTGTATTTCTGCCGTTCGAAAGAAGAAGCGTGTTGATTTTCTTTACAGTTCCGGAAACGGATGAATGAATAGGAGCTGAAACGAAGCCGCCTGCTTCTCCGATAAGAGTACCGACGAAAACCTTGTCGCCGGCCTTAACTGTTGGAACAGCGGGCGCGCCAATGTGCTGCGACATTGAAATCTCAACCGTTTTTGGTGGATTCATTCTCACAGCCGGCATATCGGCTGTGTTTTTTCTGTGTGGAACGTGTGTTTTTCCAAGCTTGAATAATGACATTTTTTGTCCTTTCAGAAACAACTTTTTGAAAAGTATACAATCTAATAAATAATAACACAAAAATCCTTCTGTGTCAATAATTGTTAATATATTATCAATAATAATGTAAATATATTATAACCAAGGTGAATTTAAGTATGATTCGCAAGGCGAAGAAATGCAGATTTTTTATGCTCTTCTTGCTGCTTTGATATTTGTATTAACGGGGCTCATATTCCCCGTGGCAGATATATTGAGGGATAAAGCGTGGGGTGTTCGGTCCAAGAATTAATGAAACGCGACGTATACGAAAAGGGATGCCGACAAATAGTCGCCATCCCAAACTGTTATAAATTTTATTCACCGACAACTACAACCTCACCGCTTGGCATAACGAGCACCGCAAGCACGCGGGAAAGTCCCGTAATAAAGTCCCGCGCCTCATCAGGGTGCATATTGAATACCGCGGTTGAAAGTGCGTCAGAGAGGGCAGAGGAGTCTGCGCGGATTGAAACCGAAAGATAATTGTTTTCCGGCATCAGCGTATCTCCGTTTATTATGTGATGATAGCTTACGCCGTCTACCGTGTAAAATCTTTCATATACTCCCGATGTTGACATTGCTGAATTTTTTAGCTCGGTTTTGTAAACATAAGTTTGCTGATCGGTTGGGTTTGGATTTTTTACGCCACAGGTCCAGCCTTCCCCGCTTGGCTTTTCTCCTATCGTGCGAATATTGCCGCCGACGTCTAGGACGAAACCGGAGTATCCGTCGTTAATAAGCGCGCTTGCTATCATTTCGACGGCGTATCCCTTTGCTATAGCGCCAACGTCAAGGCGCATTTTATAATCCCTTAATTCTACAGTCAGGTTTTCCTCGTCAATAACGAGGTTGTCTATATCGGTATGCTCTGCCGCAGCGCGCAGCATATCCATAGGCGGCACGGAAGCTCCCTCGGTTCTGTAGTCGTGCCAGATTTTCGTAACCGCGCCCATTGCGATGTTGACCCTGCCATTTGTTAAGGTATGCATTTCCTTTGCAAAAAGCAGGATTTTAATTATTTTGCTATCTACCTTCTGAGGTCCGTTGCCCGCGTTCTTGTTTAACGTTGCGAGGTTGACAATACCTTCATATTCATTATATATATCGTACAGTCTGTGGTATTCCGAAAGCTCTCTTTCAACCCGAGCCGTAAGATTTGAAAAATCTTCTTCACGACTTCCCGAATAATCGTAAAAGGTAGTTACGGTGTCAAAATAATCGTACATTACGCGGTTTTTTGGTGCAGGGTCGGGGACAGAGCAGGAGAATGCGGATAGCAAAACGGATAAACACAAAAAAACTGCTGTAATTTTCCTTTTCATAGGGGACTCTCCTCTCCGACCGCGTTTGTGACTTGCATTCATTATACATTAAATTTTGCTCTAGTGTCAATATTTTTCCTAATAAAGCGCAAAATATTTGCAAAGGAACCCGGAGTTCGCGGAGCCTGCCGAATTGTTCTCGCGCAATTTCGCGGTTTAGGAAAATAACTCTAAAAAGAGAAATAATTTGCAAAGAGCGCCAAATGTTACGCTAATTATATCGTAGATATTGACAAGTTAGGAATTATATGCTAAAATGTGGACGGTTGGTTTTTAGCCAAGGCGGTATCTGTGGCGCAAAATTTCTTTAATACGCGTCTTTATCAACTCACCGCTTCAAAATCCATTAACCTGTGGATTTTGGTATATCCCAGACCGGAACGGAGATTTTTATGAATAAGTATTTATTACACGAAAAACAGAATTTTTCAAGCATACGCGACCTGGTTGAGCGCGCAGCTGAGATGTATCCCGAAAACGTTGCGTATTCCTATCGCGTAAACCCACACGATAAGGAAATTGTAAAGAAAACCTTTACCGAGCTTCGCGACGACGTAAGAGCGCTGGCGTCGGAATTCCTCGCGCGCGGTCTTGCGGGAAAGCATTGCGCGGTTATCGGCAAGTTTTCTTACTCTTGGGTGAGAATGTATTTCTCTCTTCTTTCAATAGGCGCGATTATAGTTCCTCTTGACAGAGATTGGCTTGCCGCAGACCTTGCGGAAACCGCAAAAAGAGCAGAGGTCGAGTATCTTTTCATTGACGGAGAGCTGAGAGAAAAGGCGGGCGTAATTGAGGAAGCCTGCAAGACTAAATTTACTGTTTATATGTCCGGTGATGCAGAAGAGACTCTTGACGCAGTCATCGCGGCGGGGAAAGAAAAGTTTGAAGAGAGTCCCGATGCGTATTTTAACGCCCCGATAGATGTCGATGCGATGGCGCTTCTAGTTTTCACGTCAGGAACGACGGGCAAGGGCAAGGGCGTTATGCTTAATCAAAACGCTGTTCTTTCGGATCTTTCATCGGTTATTCCGTATATAGATTTTGGCAAAAAGACCGTAGGAGTCCTCCCGCCTCACCACACCTTCGGCTCAAGCGTTATGCTTGTCGGACATATGATGATAGGAACGGAGATATATATTTCTGCAGGTCTCAAATACGTCGTCAAGGAATTTAAGGAGCAGAAGCCGGAGCATCTCGTTTTAGTTCCGCTTTATCTTGAAACCTTTTACCGTAGAATGCAGGCGGCAATAAAGGACCAGGGCAAAGAAAAGCTCGTAAGACGAATGATGAAAATAGCGAACTTCCTTCGCAAATTCGGTATCGACCTTCGTAAAAAGCTCTTTAAGTCGCTAAGAGAAGCGCTTGGCGGCGAGATAAAAATGGTAATTTCGGGCGGAGCTCCCATTAACGCCGATATAATCTATTTCTTTGAAAGCCTTGGAATTTCAACACTCAACGGCTACGGCATTACCGAGTGCGCGCCTATCATAGCGGTAAACTATACAAAGCACGTAGTTCACGGCACTGTTGGAGATGTGCTTGATATCGACACGGTTAAAATAGCAGAACCCAACGAATTCGGCGAGGGTGAAATCTGCGTTAAGGGTCCTAATGTAATGCTCGGCTATTACAAGGATGAGGATGCAACGCGCGATGCCTTTGACGATGAGGGATATTTCAAAACCGGTGACTACGGCAAGATCACGAGCGAGGGTGTTCTTGCAATTACAGGAAGAAAGAAGAACCTTATCATCCTCTCTAACGGAAAGAACGTTTACCCTGAGGAAATTGAAAACGAGTTCGTATCCGTCCCCGGAGTTATAGACATTATCGTTTACGAGGGACAGTCAAGGCGAGGACTTGAGCACAATGCAATTGTTGCCGAGATATATCCCGACAAGGATTTTCTTGAGAAAAACTCCATCACGGATGCGAAAAAGTATTTCCAGAAATTCGTTGACGATTATAACAGGCACGCCGTTCCTTATAAGAAGATTGGCGTTCTCAAGGTTCGTGACGAGGAGTTCCCGAAGAACACTCTCCGTAAGATTCTGAGATTCAAGCTTGATATGACTATTGACTGATAAAACAGAAGACCGTTTCGAAAAGAGGCGGTCTTTTCAATTTGTGGTATTCGTTAATAATTAAATTTGGCCTTGCATTGACAACCGGTATACATTGTGTTAAAATGGTGGTGATTAATCCTTGGGGGAATGAAATGGACGCGGTAAAAAAAGAGATTTATAAAGAGCACTTTGCGGATTATCTTCTTTGCCTTGCGCTTGATGTGGGGGAGGCTCTTCTTAAAAACGGAGCGGAAATAAGCAGAGTGGAGGATACGATAGAGCGTATTTGCCGCGCGTATGGAGCGAAGCATATAGAGGTGTTTTGTATCATTTCCTGCATAAACGTCGCAATAAGAATGCCTGACGGCACGTACTCTTCTCAGATGAGAAGGGTGAAGGCTATTTCCAATAATCTTTACGCGCTTGAGGAGCTTAATGCGCTTTCACGCAAGGTCTGCCGGGAAAAGCCCGAGCTTGAAGAGTTTGACCGAAAGATTCACGAAATAAGGAAAACAAAGGTATATCCGACATATATAAGCTTTGTTGCATACGGAGCCGCTGCGGGAAGCTTTGCTTTGTTCTTTGGCGGAAATTTCAAGGACGTGTTGGTCGCCTTTGTTTTGGGTCTTGTTATTGCGCTTGTGGATAAATACGCTCCCTCGCGCCTCACGGAAATTGCCAAAACTGCAATATCATCCTTCCTTGCCTGCTCACTTGCGATGCTCGCGGTTAAAGTCGGAATAGGCAACAATGAGAGCGCGATAATTACCGGCTTTATTATGCTTCTTGTACCGGGCGTTCTGTTTGGAACTGCCATGCGTGACATTTTCTGCGGTGACCTTCTGGCGGGCTCGCTTAAGACCTTGCAGGCGCTATTGCTTTCGTTTACCATTGCTCTCGGATATATGGCGGCAGCATTGATTTTTTGATAGGAGTATATATGGATAAGTTTTTCACACTGGAGCTTCTTGTGAAGCTTATAGCCTCGTTCTTGGGTTCTGCCGCCTTTGCGGTGGTCTTTAAAGTAAACAAACGTCACGTCGTTTTTGGAGCGTTAAACGGTTTTGTCACTTATTTTATATACTACACTGTAATCTTCTTTATCAATTCGTCATTTGCCGCGGCGTTCATTTCAACTGCCGCAGCTGCGGTGTTTGCTGAGCTATTTGCGAGAGTAAGACGCGCTCCCGCAAGCGTATTTCTGATTCCAGGCGTTATTCCCACAGTGCCCGGAAGCAATCTTTATTTCTTTATGAGAAATATACTTGAAACAAACACAGCCGAGGCGCTCTCGCAGCTTGTTATAGCCTTGAGCATCGCTCTCGGAATTGCTTGCGGAACGGTAAGTGTTTCTATCACGTGGGGAATAATAAGCGATAAAAAATCGAAAGGAAAAACAAAGAGCGAAAAGGCGCAACCGTAAGGCACGTTTGCAATATCTGCAAAAGACAACGACAGAAAAACGCAGGAATGAATGTACGTGCGCCCCGTGTAACAAAAAAAGAACTTGGCCTTTTCACCCAAGTTCTTTTTTGTTTATTTATTAAACAGCTTTTTGAAAAAGCTGTCCTTCTTTCCGGTGTTGCTCTCGCCGAGGGTTTTTGAAAACTCCGTAAGGAGCTTTTTTTGCTCGGCTGTGAGGTTTTTCGGCGTCTCGACAAGAACGGTTATGATAAGGTCGCCCTTGCGCTTTGTGTTTATGTCGGAAATTCCTTTGCCCTTCAATGTGAAGCTTGTGCCCGTTTGCGTGCCCTCGGGAATCTGATATTTCTCGGTCTTATCTCCGAGTGTGGGAATATCAATCTCTGCGCCAAGGGCTGCCTCCGAGAACGAAATCGGTATTTCGCAGTAAACGTTATTTCTCTCGCGTGTGAAGAGCTTGTGCTCCTTGACTCTCACCTCGATTATAAGGTCACCCGCGGGTCCGCCGTTTCTTCCTGCAGAGCCCTGTCCGCGAAGGACTATTCGCTGCATATTGTCTATACCTGCAGGAATTGTAACCTCTAGCTTTTTATTTACCTTAATGTATCCCTTGCCGTTGCAGTTTTTGCATGGGGTTTTGATTATCTTACCCGTGCCGCGACAAGCAGAGCAGGCGCGCTGCGTTTGCATATATCCGAGCATTGTCTGCTGCTGAATTGTTACACGCCCCGACCCGTGACACGTAGAACAGGTTTCGGGCTTCGTTCCCTTCGCGGCTCCGGTCGCAGAGCAATCGGGGCAGGCTTCAACCCTTGCAAAGCTTATTTCCTTCTTGCAGCCGAACACCGCTTCGTCAAAGGAAACGGTTATTCTCGCCATAACGTCGTCGCCCTCAATAGGAACGTTGCGGGTGCTCCTTGACGAGCCACCGCCGCCAAAGAATGAGGAGAAAATATCGCCGAAATCAAAATCGGCACCGCCGAATCCGCCAAATCCTCCAAATCCTCCGCCGCCCCCCATAGAAGGGTCGAACGCCGCGTGGCCAAACTGGTCGTATTTCGCGCGCTTGTCGGAATCCGAAAGCACGGCGTATGCTTCGTTTGCTTCCTTGAATTTTGCCTCGGCTTCCTTGTCGCCGGGATTCATATCGGGGTGATATTTTTTGGCAAGAACTCTGTATGCTTTTTTTATCTCGTCTTCTGACGCTCCCTTTGAAACGCCAAGCACCTCATAGTAATCTCGTTTGTTATCTGCCATAATGTTACCTTAATGTCCCGAGAGCAGTCTTACTCTCGGGACTTTTTGTCATTGTGAAATTAGGTCTTATCCTCAAAGTCAGCTCCGTAGTAGTTACCGTCCTGACCCTCGGCACCGCCGTCTGCGCCTGCCTGGCCTGCTGCCTCGGCCTGCTCCTTATAAATCTTCTCGGCAATGGGGTAGAAAGCCTTCTGAAGAGCGTCGGTGTCAGCCTTGATAGCCTCGGTGTCACCACCCTCGACGGTCTTTTTGAGCTTCTCGATTGCTTCGTTTACGGGAGCCTTGTCTGCATCAGTAATCTTGTCGCCAAGGTCGCTCATGCTCTTTTCAATCTGGAATATAGCGTTTTCCGCCTGGTTCTTAACCTCAACAGCTTCCTTTTGCTTCTTATCCTCTTCTGCAAACTTTTCAGCCTCACGAACAGCCTTCTCAATGTCCTCCTTTGACATGTTGGTCGAGGAGGTTATGGTGATGTGCTGCTCTTTACCCGTTCCCTTATCGCACGCGGTAACGTTTACAATACCGTTTGCGTCGATATCAAAGGTAACCTCAATCTGAGGAACGCCTCTGGGAGCTGAGGGAATTCCGTCAAGAATAAATCTGCCGAGAGTTGCGTTTCCTGCAGCCATCTCGCGCTCGCCCTGAAGAACGTGAATTTCAACAGAGGTCTGACCGTCAGCTGCGGTGGAATATACCTGGCTCTTCTTTACTGGGATTGTGGTGTTTCTCTCAATTATCTTGTTGAATACACCGCCAAGCGTTTCAATACCGAGAGAGAGAGGAGTAACGTCAAGAAGGAGAACGTCCTTTACGTCACCGCCGAGAACGCCGCCCTGAATTGCCGCGCCGATAGCAACGCACTCATCGGGGTTGATGCCCTTGAACGGGTCCTTACCCATAAACTTCTTAACTGCTTCCTGAACTGCGGGGATTCTCGTAGAGCCGCCGACGAGAAGAACTTTGGAAACCTCGCTTGCAGAAACACCTGCGTCTGAGAGAGCCTTCTTCGTGGGAACCATCGTAGCTTCTACGAGGTCGCGGGTGAGCTCGTCAAACTTGGCTCTCGTGAGAGTTGCTTCAAAGTGCTTAGGACCTGATGCGTCTGCGGTAATGAAGGGAAGAGAAATGTTTGAAGACATAACGCCGGAAAGCTCGATTTTAGCCTTTTCTGCCGCGTCCTTAAGTCTTTGATGAGCCATTTTATCGCGGCGAAGGTCAATTCCGCCGTTTTCCTTTGCGAAGGTGTCTGCCATCCAGTTTACGATTCTGTCGTCAAAATCGTCACCGCCGAGACGGTTGTTACCTGCCGTTGCAAGAACCTCAAAAACTCCGTCGGAGATGTCAAGAAGAGAAACGTCAAACGTACCGCCGCCGAGGTCGAATACCATTATCTTCTGGGATTCTTCCTTGTCCATGCCGTAAGCAAGAGCTGCCGCGGTGGGTTCGTTTATGATTCTCTTAACCTCAAGACCTGCTATTTTACCTGCGTCCTTGGTTGCCTGACGCTGAGCGTCGGTAAAGTATGCGGGAACGGTGATAACGGCGTCGGTAACGGTTGTTCCGAGATATGCTTCAGCATCGGCTTTAAGTTTCTGAAGAATCATTGCGGAAATCTCTTGCGGAGTATACTGCTTTCCGTCGATTGAAACCTTTGTGTCAGAGCCCATGTCTCTTTTTATGGAGCTTATCGTTTTGTCGGGGTTTGTAACCGCCTGACGCTTTGCTACCTGACCTACGAGTCTTTCTCCGTCCTTCGTAAATGCAACTACCGAAGGAGTCGTTCTTGCGCCCTCGGGGTTGGTTATAACGATGGGCTCGCCGCCCTCGAACACTGCTACGCAGGAGTTTGTAGTACCTAAATCAATACCTATAATTTTTCCCATTATTTTTTCCTCCAATTTATATTGAAAATTTTATTAGCTTAGTTTGCGGTTTTCACCATAGCGAAGCGGATTATCCTTCCGCCTTTCTTGTATCCCTTTTGGAACACCTCGACTATTTCGTTTTCGCCAAACGAATCGTCCTCTATATGCATTACTGCATTATGAATATTGGGATCGAATTTATCACCGACCGCACCGACCGCCTCAATTCCCAGCTTAGAAAATACGCTCTCAACCGATTTGGCGATCATCACAAGACCCTCCTTGACCTTTGCTGCGTCATCGTAGAGCGCGGCTCGTTCAAGGTTGTCTGTTATAGCCAGAAATTCCGATACGGTTTTGGACATGGCAACCTCGTAGGTCGCGTCCTTTTCCTCTCTTGAGCGACGTCTGAAATTATCGTACTCCGCCGCCATTCTGAGAAATTTATCGTCCTTTTCACGAATTTCTTCTTTAAGCTTTTCTATTTCTTCAAGAAGCGCCTTTTCGGCATCCTTCTTTGCGGGCTTCTTTTCCTTTTTTTTATCTGCCGCAAGCTCTTCCTTAAGCTCTTCTTCGGCAACCTCTTCCTTTTTCATCTCTTCCATCAAAACTTACCGTCCTTTCCGTCGCTAAGCAAACGCTCGTCGTCGCTAAATATTCTGTCAATTCCCGATGCCAGTTGGTTTATCATTCCTATTACCTTTGAATAATTCATTCTCTTGGGACCGATAACGCCAACGGCAAGTCTTTTTCCTCCGACGTTCACGTTTTTGAATATCAGAGTCGTGTTGCTCATAGCATCGGAATCGTTTTCCGTTCCTATATAAACGTTAATTCCGTCGTCGCTTGTGGTATGTGAAGAAATAACGTCGAGCAGCTTATCCTTTTCTTCAAGAACTCCAAGAAGGTTTCTTAGCTTTTCGGTGTCTGAATATTCGGGATATTTCAAGAGCTTATTGATTCCGTCAAGCTTTATGTCGGCGGTATCAAGCTCGTTCATAGTTTCATAAATCACCTTGACCGCCGGATGAACCATAGCGCCCGAAGAACCCATAAGAGCCTCAAGCTTTACTACAACCTGCATACTTATGTTTTCACACGGGGTGTTGACGAGGTATATATTCGCTGCCTCAGTGAATCTGCGAAGGTCATCCTCCGAAATGGAGAAAGAAAGGTGTATAGGCTTCGCCTTTACAATATCACCTGAGAACATCATTACGAGAAGAAAGTCCCTCGGTGAAATATACACGCTGTCAAACTTAGATATACGGACATTGCCGATACCGGACTTGAAGGCAATGCCGGTGTAGTCGGTGAATGATGCCGCAAGCCTTGAAGCCTCAGCAAGTATTTCGTCCATCTCGGTGAGCTTGTAGCGGAGCTTTTCGTTAATTTCGTCGATTTCGGTTTTCGTTTCGCTGTACTGACGGACAAGAGCGTCAACGTAATACCTGTAGCCAAGCTCTGAAGGAACTCTTCCCGCTGAGGTGTGCGGCTGAACGAGATAGCCCATCTCCTCCAGCTCAGCCATTTCGTTTCTTATCGTAGCGGGTGAGCAGGAAATAAGCGCGTCCTGAGAAAGATATTTTGAGCCGACAGGCTCACCGTGGTTGATATGAGCGTCAACGATTGCTTTAAGAATCTGTTTTTTTCTCGCAGAAAGCCTAGAATCCTCCAAAATATCACCTCTTTCGATAAAATTTTAGCACTTGATATCGCCGAGTGCTAATCTCGACATCTATAATATAATCTTTTTTTCCCGCAATGTCAAGACTTTAAACACAAAAATCTATGAATTTTTTGTTAACATTTAGCACTTGGAGTGACTGTCGGCTAATTCTCTGTAAACAACGCGGTTTATTTTTGACAAAATAAGTTTGCTTTTGGTATTGACTTTAGCGGTGATATATTATATAATATACTTGTATGAATAGGCTTTGTTTTTGCGGAGGTGGGTTCTTCGCCGCAAGGGATGTTTCATATTAAAAAATATTGTTCTTTCGACATAGATTACAAAAAGTAATCAGAAGGAGGTGTAAATGGACGTAATTTCTTTAGTAGTTGGAATTGCCGCCGGCGCCGCCCTTGGCATCGCGGTAGGATTTTTTGTTCGTAAATCTTTTGCTGAAAAGAAGCTGGGTTCTGCTGAAACTCAGGCGAAGCGTATACTTGAAGACGCTATAAAAAACGCCGAGAGCGCTAAAAAGGAATCGATAATATCTGCAAAAGAAGAAATATTCCAGATGAAAAAAGAGGCGGACTTCGACGTAAAGGAGCGCCGCAAGGAAGTATCAAGGCTTGAGCGCCGCGTAACTCAGAAGGAGGAAACGCTTGACGCAAAGCTTGATGCTCTCGAAAAAAAAGAGGCTGCGCTCGCAGAAAAGCATGCGGAAGCAGCTTCGCTTAAGGAAAAAGTTCAGCAGGCACTTGAGGCTCAGCTCGTCGTTCTTGAAAAAACGGCAGGGCTTACGAGAGAAGAGGCAAAGGCTGAGCTTGTTGCCAAGCTTGACAGTGAAATGCAGCACGAAACTGCGCTCAAAATCGCAGAGTATGAGGAAAAGTTCAAGGATGAGGCAGACACTAAGGCGCGCGATATTCTTTCGCTCGCTATTCAGCGCTTTGCCGCAGACCACGTAAGCGAGGTCGCAATCTCGGTGGTTCAGATACCGAGCGACGAGATGAAGGGAAGAATTATCGGCCGTGAGGGTAGAAATATCCGCACTATCGAAAACCTGACCGGAGTCGAGCTTATAATTGACGACACGCCCGACGTTATTACCGTTTCGGGATTTGACCCCGTAAGACGCGAGATTGCAAGAATAGCTCTTGAAAAGCTTGTTTCCGACGGAAGAATTCACCCTGCAAGAATTGAGGAAATGGTTGAGAAGGCTCGCCGTGACGTTGACCTTTCAATAAAGCAGGCGGGAGAGAGGGCTGTTTTTGAAACCGGTGTTCACGGACTCCACCCTGAGCTGATTAAGCTTCTTGGAAGAATGAAGTATCGTACCTCTTACGGTCAGAACGCTCTTCGCCACTCCATTGAGGTTTCTATGCTCGCCGGCGTTATGGCGGACGAGATGGGCGTTGACGTTACTATGGCAAAGAGAGCCGGACTTCTTCACGACATCGGTAAGGCGCTTACCGCCGAGGCTGAGGGCTCGCATATTCAGCTTGGCGTTGAAATTGCCAACAAGTATCGCGAGAATAAGGAAATTGTTCACGCAATCGAGGCTCACCATAACGACGTTGAGCCGAAAACCACGCTTGCATTCATTATTCAGGCGGCAGACGCTATCAGCGCCGCAAGACCCGGCGCGCGCAGAGAAGATGTTGAAAACTACATTAAGCGTTTGCAGAAGCTTGAGGAGGTTGCCGGCAGCTTTAACGGAATTGACAAAACCTTTGCTATCCAGGCGGGCCGTGAGGTACGCATAATGGTTAAGCCGGAGGTTATAGACGACGACAAGATGAAGATTCTGGCGCGCGATATCGCCAAGAAGATTGAAAGCGAGCTTGATTATCCCGGTCAGATAAAGGTCAGCGTTATCCGTGAAAACAGAACGGTTGACTATGCAAAATAAATGAACATAGTGGGACGGAGAGCTTATTTCTTCGTCCCACATCTTTAATTTAATATTTATTAAGGAAAAAATTTTCATAGAAAAGAGTATATACATCTTGAATATAATGGTCATCGGGGACGTGACGAGTCCTCTGGGAGTAGAGCATCTTAAAAAAAATCTCTGGCGTGTGCGAGAGGAAAATAAAATTGACTTTTGCGTTGTCAATGGAGAGAACGCATCATTTGTAACCGGAATTTCTCCGGAGCTTGCGGATATTCTTCTCTCAGCGGGGGCTGACGCTATAACCGGCGGCAATCACACCCTCCGCAACAGAAGCGTCTATACTTACCTTGACGATACGCGTGAGATATTGCGTCCGATAAATTTCGGTGACGGAGCGCCGGGGCGCGGATATACAATACTTGACGCTATGGGATACAGAATACTCGTTATAAACGCTCTCGGAAATGTTCACATCGACCCTGTGCTTGATTCTCCGTTTTCGTATATAGATAAAGTTCTTTTACACGAGGCTGGAAATTACGATTTTTCTGTGCTCGATATTCACGCTGAGGCTACGGGAGAAAAGCTAGCTGTGGGATACGCCTACGACGGAAAAATAAACGTAATATTCGGAACTCACACGCACGTGCAAACGGCAGATGAGCAGATTTTGCCAAACGGAACGGGATACATCTCCGACGTGGGCATGTGCGGCGAGAGCGGTGGCATTCTTGGAATGGATGCCGATTGCGTGGTAGAGCGTATGCGAACGAAAATACCATATAAATTCAAGGCGGCGTCGGGGCCTGCCGTGGCTTGTGCGGTTATATTCACACTTGATTTGGCAAGCCGCCGTGTTACTGAAATTAAACGATTAAAGTTTTAAGGTGAAAATATGAATGAGCTCAAAACCTCCGTTGCAGTAATAGGAGCAGGACACGCGGGTATTGAGGCGGCGCTCGCTTCGGCGAGAATGGGCGTGCCGACTGTGCTTTTTACTATAAATCTTGATGCGGTGGGAAATATGCCGTGTAATCCCTCAGTCGGCGGAAGCGCGAAGGGGCACCTCGTTTTCGAGATAGACGCCCTTGGCGGCGAGATGGGATATGCCGCAGACCGTGCAACGCTTCAATCACGAACGCTAAATCTCGGCAAGGGCGCGGCGGTGCATTCCAAGCGCGTGCAGGCGGACAGAAGCGAATATAAAAGAATAATGAAAAAAACTCTTGAGGGAGAAAAAAATCTCAGGCTCGTTCAGGCGGAAATTGTAGATATTTTGACCGAGGAGCTTGATGGTGCGGCGTCTGTTACGGGAGTAGTTACCCATCTTGGAGAGATATGGCGCGCGGAGCGCGTCATAATTGCGACGGGAACGTTTCTTGAAAGCGAGATTTTCGTCGGTGACAAGGTTTACTCCGCAGGACCTGACGGAATGATGCCGTCGCGTGGGCTTTCGGCGGCTATATCGCGTCTTGGAATAGAGCTTATGCGCTTCAAGACGGGAACTCCCGCGAGAGTCAGCAGGCGCTCGATTGATTTTTCGGCTCTTGAGGTTCAGGAGGGTGAAGATGTGGTAACCCCCTACTCATCAAGAAGCGAGGAGCGCAGCAGCGATGAGGTAAACCTCGTTCCCTGTCATATAGTTTATACAAACAAGGACACCCATAAGATAATTCTCGATAATCTCACACGCTCCGCAATGTATTCCGGAAACATAAGCGGAGAGGGGCCAAGATACTGTCCTTCGATAGAAACCAAGCTCGTGCGCTTTGCGGACAAGGAGCGTCATCAGCTCTTTGTTGAGCCTTGCGGCATAGACACTGAGGAAATGTATATTCAAGGCTTTTCCACATCCTTGCCAACCGACGTTCAGTACGATATGCTGCGTTCGCTTCCCGGATTTGAAAATGCAGAGATAATGAGATACGCCTACGCTATTGAATACGACCTGGCAGAGCCGACACAGATGTATCCAACACTTGAATTTAAGTGCGTGCGCGGACTTTACGGAGCAGGACAGTTTAACGGAACATCGGGATATGAGGAGGCGGCGGCTCAGGGGCTTGTTGCCGGCATTAACGCGGCGCTTTCGGTAAAGGGGGAGGAGCCGATGGTGCTTCCACGCTCGTCCTCTTATATAGGAACTTTAATAGACGACCTTGTGACAAAGGGAACCCGCGAGCCATACAGAGTGATGACCTCGCGCTCGGAATACAGACTGCTTTTGCGGCAGGACAATGCGGATTTGCGCCTCACCCACATCGGACGCAGGGTAGGTCTTATCAATGACGAAAGATACGCAAAATTCGAGGAAAAACGCCGTCTTATAAACGAGGAAATAAAGAGAATCGAGAAAACCGTAATTGCTCCGGGCGATGAGGTAAATTCCTTTCTTGAGGAATGCGGCTCTGCAAAAATAAGAACGGGAACGAGGCTATCCGAGCTTTTAAGACGACCTGAGCTTTCTTACGATGCGCTTTTGAAAATTGACACGGGGCGACCCACGCTTCCGAGAAGCGTGCGTGTTACCGCAGAGATAAGCATAAAATACGAGGGATATATTAAAAGAGAGCTTCTTGAGGTCGAAAAGCAAAAGCGCCTTGAGGATAAAAAGCTTCCGAGCGATATTGACTACAAAAGCATACTTGGCTTGCGTCTTGAGGCGGTTGAGAAGCTAAATAAAATACGGCCTATGAATATAGGACAGGCGTCGAGGATCAGCGGCGTAAGCCCGGCTGACGTCGGAGTGCTTCTGATATATCTTTCGGGTGGCAAAAATCACGTTATGGCATAATATGATAACGAGCGGAATGTGCCGCCTAAAAAGGAAACATAATATGAAAATCATAGTTATACATCCGCCGAAATTTCTCTCGCCGATTCTGGCGAGGATTTTCAAGGTTAAAGTTAAAAAATAAAAAAAGGGCTGAGTTTCAAAAAACTCAGCCCGGATTTTTTACCCGAAAATTCATTTGAACGGATTTACGATATTTAAGCTGTTTAAAACCCTGAGATTATATTTGTCGGCAAAGCGCAGGGCCTCGGCTATTTCACCCTTTCCTCCGACTCTTTCGGGCTCGTGCGCATCTGCACCGAACACTACGTCGGGAGAGAGCTTAGAGGCAACCTCCCAGAAAAGCGGGGCGGGGTAATGCCTCTTCGCACGCAAGCCGAGAAAGTTCACCTCAAGAGGAATGTTAAGAGCCTTGGCTGCGGTTATAAGACGCTCTGCCTCCTGCCTGTAAAAATCGGTGTCTCCGACAAAATTTACAATGTCGGGGTGAGCGAGATATGTAAACGCCCCGGTGCGAAGTCCGGAGATGACGGTGTCAACATATCTTGTCAATATTGCGTTATCGTCCGTTTCGGCAATGCAGTGCGCCTTTCCTTCGCCAGCGATGTTGAACTCTTCTTTGGCAAAGTGCTGACCAAGCAGAAGATATTCGGGTGAGTTTGCACTTTTCCAAAATTCAAAGGTCTTTTCCCAGAGGGCAGGATAGTATTCCGCCTCGTATCCTATGTGAATTTCTATTTTGTCACCGTATTTATCGCGAAGGCGGCGAAGCGATGAAAAATATTCCGGCGCCTCCTCCGGCGTCATTTTATAGTAGGACACGTATCCATCGGGATAAATATATGGCGCGTGGTCAGAAAAGCCGAGGGTTTTTATACCATCGGCTATTGCTCTTTTTATATATTCCTCGTCCGCTCCGGTTGCGTGATGGCAACGGCTCGTATGCGTGTGGTAGTTGAATACCATTATGACTTCTCCTATTTTTTCAAAAGGAAATAAACTATTATGGCTATGATAACGGCTGCGACCGCAGCACCTGCCGTAACGTATCTTTTTATCCTTCTTCTGCGGGCATATCTGCGCGCTTTTTTGAGATATGAAGAAATGGGGTCGCGGCGCTTGATTATATCCTTATCAAATTTGCGAATCCAAGAAATATCGGACTTTGTGACCTCGCTCATTTTGCGAAGTGAGCCGATTTCGTGCGCCATTTTATTTCTTAGATTTCTGTATTTAACAAGTCTTGGGAGCGCTTCCTCGCGCCCCGGGGCAAATTTTGCGTTATTTAAACGGTTTATATATTCGGTTACGCCGCCTGTGGCAGTACCGAATTTTTCACAGCAATCCTTATCCAGCTCAATATAGCTCGCAAGAAAACGCTCGTTAAGTCTTTTTCCCATTTGGCTCACCGCCTTTCTAACATATTACCTTTACATTGTACTACATTTCGGTGGTTTTTGCAATACTTATTTTGAAAAATTAACTTTTGTGGCTGCCAGGCTCGTCATTTTTCCTAAAATCCCGCTTTTTTGAACGGACGAGCAGTCTGCCTATTGCCCTTGGGTCAAACGGAATCAGGGGGTATAGATAGTGTCTTCCCGAAACCGTGTGGTTTGTGGAAACGAATACGCAAAAGAGAATTAATCCCAAGGCAAAGCCAAAGATGCCGAAAAGGTAAACCAGCGCGAGTATCATCATACGCATAAACTTGAAGGCGTAGCCAAGCTCGTGATTTTGCTGGGCAAAATTCGCTATTGCCACAAATGCCATATACAGTATAACGTCAGGCGAAAGCCAGCCAACCTCTACGGCAAAGTCGCCGAGAATCAGCGCGCCCACGATGGATAGGGAGTTTGAGAGCATATCGGGGGTGTTCATCGAGGCTATTTTTAAGCCGTCAATGGCAAATTCTACGAGAAAAAGCTGCAGGATTATCGGAAGTGCGCCCGGGTCGTCCGGAACTAAAAAGAGGAGTGCATCGGGGAGCAGTTGAGAGTATTCAAGATAAAGATACCAGAGGGGCGTTATCACTACCGAAATCAAGAGAATTAGCGTTCTTATAATACGCAGATACGTACCCGTAAGTGGCGGAAAATAATAATCGTCGGTTTGCTCCATATAATGAAAAATGGATGTCGGCAGTATCATAACCTGCGGGGAGTTATCGCAGATGACGAGAACGCTCCCTTCAAGAAGCTGCGCGGCAGCGGTGTCCGGTCGCTCGGTGGTTCTTATTTTTGGAAATGGGTTGAACCAGCCGCGGCGAATAAGTGACTCGGCAAGGCTTTGAAATCCGAGAGTTAGAGAACCGGGCTTTGCTTCCTTTAGCTTTTTGCCTATTCTCTCTACGAGTCCGGGGTCGGCGACACCGTTCATATAGCAAACGACCACGTCGGTTTTTGACGAGCCGCCCATATCGTAATGCTTCATAGTAAGGCGTTCGTCGCGTATTCTGCGGCGTATAAGCGCGGTGTTTGTGACGAGCGTTTCAACAAAGCCGTCGTGCGAGCCCTGCATAACTCTGTCACTATCCGGCTCTTGGGTGCTTCTGGCGGGGTAGGTTCGAGCGTCAACGAGTATTGCAAAATCTTCAAAGCTCTCGGCTAAAATTGCTGCCTGCCCCGATAAAACCGCGCGTATGACGGTGTCCTCATCCTGTGTAATTTCAACCTCGATATAGGGAAGCGTGTGTAGAAGGTCATTCGCCGTGCCAAGCTCCTTTTGAGAGAGCAAAAACTGCATTATCCTCTGCATTTCTCCGTCCTTGACAAATCCGTCAACGAAGAAAAGAGATACGGCGCGCTTTGCAACGGTAAGCCGTCGCTCAATGAGGTCAAAGCTTTCGTTTACACGAAGGCTTTCGCGGATACGAGCTGCATTTTCTCTGTAGTTTCCTGAAAGAAGACTCATTTATCACTCCGTGGTTTTCTGATTTTATGATATATTTTCCATCAGATGTCATTTTATACCTGAAATGTTGACTTTGATTTTGCAGTGTGATAAAATTGAGCTATGAAAAAATAAGAGGAGCTTTTTTAGTGAAGACGGAAAGAGTTGTAAACGGCATAAGGATTTTCAATTACGATATCACCGATTCCACAAATCAGCGTGCCAAGGAATATGTAAGAGAAGAAAGTTCTCGCGCGCCCGCGGTATTCACAGCGGAGGAGCAGAGCGCCGGCAGAGGAAGGCGTGGCAGAAGCTTTGATTCGGCAAAGGGCGCGGGACTTTACATAAGCTTTCTTTTTCGTGTTAATGAGGATTTTGATGCAGCTAAAATTACCGTAGGAGCTGCGGTAAAGACTTGTCGGGTTATTGAGAGTGTTTCAGGCGTGGACGCGGGGATAAAATGGGTGAACGATATTTTCGTATCCGGAAGGAAGCTCGCGGGCATTTTAACCGAGGGCGAGATGGGCGACGCGGGATACGTTATTTGCGGAATAGGGATAAATCTTTACGAAAGAGAGTTTCCCGATGAGCTTTCAGAAGTCGTGACGACGCTTGAGCGCGAATGCGGCAAGCGTGTAGACAAAGAGCTTCTTACTGCAAGGCTGATTGATGAGTTTTTTAAGCCTGAGGATGCGGAGGAGTTGCTTTCGGAATACCGCAGACGCTCGGTGATTTTGGGGCGTCGGGTAGAGGTAAGAAAAATTCTCGGAGAGGTATATCCCGCCACCGTTATAGAAATTGCTGACGACGGGGCGCTTATGGTAGAGCGTGACGGTGGGGTCCGAGAGAGGCTTATAAGCGCGGAGGTCAGCATAAAAGCCTGAAATGCCCCCGAAACAGCAGTCTAGAAAAAACAACAAAAACAAGACGGACGCACTCAACTTGAGCGCGTCCGTTATTATATAGCTTTGTTATCTTAACCCGTATAGGTTTAGCCGGCGGTGTCTTCTTCGACCTCAAGATAAGGAATGTTAATACGGGGATTTATTTCCTCATAAAAGGCGGCGGTTGCAGCCTGAACATAGGGAACTACCCAGAAAAGAAGGATACCTAAAGTAAGGGCAGAAAGAAGGTACCAGCCTATAAAGCTAAGCTGAAGGCAGAAAAGGCGCATTTTGTTGCCGTCCATCATCATTATTGATTCGCGTCTTGCGTCCTCGCCGGACATTTCGGGGTTTTCCGCCATTACGTAATAGCTCATGCTGTATGAGAGCGACTTGATGATTCCCGGAACGACGAAAAGAAGCGACCAAAGAGCGATGAAAACGGTGTTCACAAGACCGAGCAAAAAGGTGTTGACGAAATTATAAAAGCCGTCAAAAATGTTTTTCAGCTCAAAGGGTTCTCTGCGAATTACTTTAAGAGAAATAATAGCAAACGCCACGCCGAACGGTCCTGCCACAAAGATAGCGCCGACTCCCGTAAATGAAAGTCCCCCGATGACGAGAGCGTAAACAAGGGTTATGAGGGCAAGGGAGTTCCACCTGCCTCTTATCGCATCTAATGCGCGGCTTTTGATTTGTTGTGAGTTCATAAAAATTCCTTTAGGTTTTATATAAACATCATATCATTGTGGAAACCTTTTGTCAATGTATTTCCAAATCTCTTTGTAAAAAAATAGTTGACGAAATAGGGCGTTTTGTGCTATAATGACAGCGTGTGAGTTTCTTTTTTATGAATTTGATTGAAAAATTTAGGGCTTTTGCCCGCGGCTATGCGGTATAATTTATGGATAAAAAGAAAAACAACAATAAAAAGTGGATAAGATTTCGCCATGCTATAGTAAGAAACATACTGTACGGAACACTGGGTGTTTATTCACGTCTCAAGTACAATATAAAAATTGAGCGTTTTAAGGAGCAACAAAAGCGTCCCTATCTCGTTTTATTTAATCACCAGACGGCATTTGACCAGTTCTTTGTGGGAATGTCGTTCCGCGGACCTGTTTATTATATGGCGTCCGAGGACCTTTTCTCAAACGGATTCACCTCGTCGCTCATAAGATATCTCGTTGCTCCGATTCCGATTAAAAAGCAAACGGCAGACGTAAGAGCAATAATGAACTGTATGAAGGTGGCAAAGGAGGGCGGAACTATAGCTATCGCTCCCGAGGGAAACAGAACCTTCAGCGGAAAGACGGAATATATGAACCCGTCAATTGCACCGCTTGCCAAAAAACTCGGTATGCCCATAGCCCTTTATCGTATTGAGGGCGGTTACGGCGTGCATCCAAGGTGGAGTGACGTCGTGCGGCGAGGCAAAATGCGCGGCTACGTTGCCGAGGTTATTTATCCCGAGGAATACGAAAATCTCACCTACGGCGAGCTTATGGAAAGAATACAAAAGGGACTTTACGTGAATGAGGCTGTGACGGATGCGGAATTTTCTCATCCAAGGCTTGCTGAATATCTTGAGCGTGCTATATACTATTGTCCTTATTGCGGTCTTTCCGAGTTTGAAAGCCGTGGGGCTTTGATAAGGTGCAAAAAATGCGGCCGAGAGGTAAGATATACTCCTAAAAAGGAACTTGTCGGTGAGGGCTTTGATTTTCCGTATCGCTTTGTTCTGGAATGGTATAACGCTCAGTCCGATTTTACTAATTCACTTGATGTAAACGAATATATTCACGAGCCTTTATTTGAGGACTGCGTCGATTTTTACGAGGTAATTCCTTATAAAAACAAGCGGATTATATCAGAAGGCGTCAAGATGAGCCTTTACGGAAACCGAATTTTTATAAGGGGAGAAAACGAGGATGAGCTGTTTTCCTTTGACGAGGTTTCCGCGGTCACGGTGCTTGGTAAAAACAAGCTAGATATTTATCTTGGAAAGAAGATATATCAGATAAAGGGAAATAAGCGCTTTAACGCGCTGAAATACGTACATATATACAACAGATATAAGAATGTTGTGCGAGGTGATGAAAATGTCAAATTTTTGGGATTATAGCGTATGGGGCTGGATAATTCTTTTCTCGGTGCTGCTCGGAAGCCTGCTTCTTGGCAACGTCATTAAAAAAAGCATTCCTTTTTTGCAAAACTCCCTAATACCGACCTCCGTGCTTGGCGGTATAATAATATTGATATTTGAAGCAATATGCAAGGCGATAACGGGTGTGGACGTTTTCGAGTCGGATATTTTCGGCGGAAACGGAATCGCAAACCTTGAGATAATAACATATCATACCTTAGCTCTTGGATTTATTGCATCGTCCTTTAAAACGACGGGCAGCAAGCTCACCAAAAAGCGCGCGGGTGAAATTTTTGACACGGGCGTCACTACGGTGTCTACATATCTGATACAGGCGATTTTCGGCCTTGGTATCACTATGATAGCTGCTCTCATAATTAAGGATTTCTTCGCCGCGGCGGGCGTGCTTTTGCCTTTTGGATACGGTCAGGGCTCGGGGCAGGCAATGAACTACGGAATGATTTACGAGAATGATTTCGGATTTGCGGGCGGTAAGAGCTTCGGTCTTACAATTGCCGCACTCGGATTCCTCTCTGCAAGTATTGGCGGAGTTATACATCTTAACGTAATGAAAAGGAGCGGTAAGCTCGTTTTGTCAAACAGGACAGACGGCAGCCTTCATACAGAGGAAAACATAAGCCCCGCAAACGAGATACCGATGCAGGAGAGCGTAGATAAGCTTACGGTGCAGATGGCACTTATAATGATGGCGTACGTTGCGGCTTACCTTATGATGTGGGGGCTTGGCGAGCTTTTGCCCGGTATGAAATCCGTGGTTTACGGTTTTAACTTTTTGCTTGGTGTTCTGAGCGCAACCTTGATAAAGGTATCAATGAATTTCTTGCGCAGAAAGAAAATCATAAAGAAAAAGTATACCAACAATTTCCTTATGACCCGCGTAAGCAATTTCTTTTTCGATATAATGGTCGTTGCGGGTGTTGCGGCTATTAAGCTTGATATACTTGAGAATTATTGGGGAATAATCCTTATCATTGGCGTTGTCGGAGCTGTTATCACCTATGTTTATAACAGAATCATTGCCAAAACCTTGTTTAGAGATTATTATGAGGAGCAGTTCCTTGCTATGTACGGAATGCTTACAGGAACGGCGAGCACCGGCATAATTCTTCTTCGCGAGGTGGACGGAGATTTCAGAACTCCCGCGTCGGACAACCTCGTTTATCAGAATTTCCCCGCGATAGTTTTCGGATTCCCGATGATGCTTCTTGCAACGCTTGCGCCGGTGCGTCCCGTGCTCTCGCTGATAATATTTATCCTCTTTTTTGCCGTGATGAACGTTATACTTTTCAGGCGTCAGATATTCGGAAAATTTTTGAAGAAAAAAGAAAAACAGGATTAAACAAAAACGCGCTAAGCAAGCCATAATGGCTACCTGCTTACCGCGTTTTTATTTAATTTCAAACCTGTTCGGATGAGTTTTTCTTGCCGCGTGCCTCAAGAAATTTATTGAAGCGGTATGCAAGATAGAACACGAGGACAATAAACACAGCACACGCCGCAACGAACGCAACCCAATGCCAAACGCTTGTGAATTTATCAAAGGGTACGATAGAAATTCCGAAAATTATGGTTGCAATTCCTATTCCGCGGCCGATAACAATAGATGGAATAAACCATTTGAGCGACATCTTAAGCGTTCCCGCAATCATAACGAGAGCATCGTCGGGGAATATCGGAAACATCATCATAAGCGGGAAGAAGGCAAGCCCCTTGTTATTGAGAAGCTCGCACGCCTTGTTAGCGTCCTCTTCGCCGAGCAGCTTTTTACACATTTTATATCCGCCGAAGCGTCCGGCTATGTACATTATCAGGCTCGAAAGCATAACGCCGATAAAAGCCAACAGAAACGCCTGCCAAGCCTTTTCGTAAAGCGACTGCAAAAGCAGAATGAACGCCATTGAAACTCCCGGAATAAAGCACAGGAAGAGAGTGATTACAAGCTGGAATGCAAGGATTATCACCCATCCGTACCAAGAGTTTTTGAAGGAGTGAAAAAGCTCAGCGTTCAAATGTACGCCGTCCTCATACTCAATAATGTCAAATGAGTATAAAACCAAAAAAGAAGCAAGCGACAGTCCGACGACGATGAGCAACGCCAAGAGTATTTTTATTATAAGTTTAAGGTTTTTGTTTAAAAATTTTTTCAATTCAGACGCTCTCCGATTTTGTTGCACCACATATAAATTATTCACCATTTATTATATTAAATTTGGGTGGTTATGTCAAGCAAAACACGACACAATTAACTGTTTTTTCACAATTTTCGAGCGCATCTTGGAAAAAGGCAGAAAAACAGAAAAAATAATACAAAAACCTTTCATTTCGTGTTATAATGAATATATAAAATGAGGAAAGGAGTCGGGAACAATGAATGACGAGCGACTCGGAAAACAAATTGCTTTTATTCTCGAATCCGATAAGGAAAAAGAGGTCTACAGACAAACCCACATAGGCGGATACAAAAGATTTGAAAACGATGCCGAGCACGCGTGGCATATGGCTATAATGGTATATCTTTTGAGGGAATACGCAAACGAGCCGTTTGACCTCGCGCGTGCGATGATAATGGCGCTGATTCACGACATTGTGGAGATAGACGCGGGGGACACCTACGCCTACGATGAGGAGGCGAAGAAAAGCCAGAAGGAAAGGGAGGACCGCGCGGCAGAGCGGATTTTCGGAATACTCCCCGAGGACCAGAAGAATGAGTTTATCGGCCTTTTTAGAGAATTTGAGGAGTGCAAAACACCGGAGGCGCGCTTTGCTCGTTCAATGGATAATCTTCAGCCGCTTTTGCTCAACGATTTAAACGATGGCGGTGATTGGAAGGCTCACGGTGTCAGCGAGGACAAGGTTATCGCAAGGCAGGAAAAAACCGCGCTCGGCTCACAAAAAATATGGGAATTTTCCAAAAGGATAATCGAAGAAAACACGAGAAAGGGAAACCTTAAAAAATAGAACGCTAAATCTATATTGATTCATCGATAAGTCTTAGACAGACAAAGTAGGTTTAAATAAAAACGCCTCTATAAAAAACGATTTGTCACTATCCAAGCCACAACGTATAATTAAATACATATAAAATCCCCACCAAAGCAACGTTTACCAAAAACGTCGCTTTATGGCGGGGATTTTTATTAGGTTAACAAGGGTTAGGATAACAGTTTTTAAGGTTTTCTAAACTGAGTTCTAACCAGTTTATTACGTAGTCAACGTGACCTTCCCAGGTTTGTATTCTATAAATTTCCTCTGGGGAATAGCCGCTCGAATCAACACCGAGAATTTCCCAACGGTTAAAGTTGCGGTTGAAAGCTTCTTTATGGCTCATAACATAGTCATAACAATCGGTGACAGTTGATGTTATAGTGTCTTCAAGCTCTGCGAGCCTATTTGCAACTATTTCGGTGAATTCATCGAATTTTAAGAGCCTATTATACCAGAAATTAGTTTCCTTTGCCCAAAGATATTCAATGTCAACTGCATTTTCCTGATAAGAACAGTTTCCCGTGCTTAAGTCATAGTCCCAAATAGGACCTCTATATAGCTTTCCATCCTTATCCTTATACATATAAAAGCTTGAAAATCCTATGTCAACGCAGTGCATAAGCTCATCAAGGATATATCCGTCAGCAAAGCTGTAAACATCCATAAGGGACGTTACTTCGTTGAAGTCTTCTCCGTCAAGAGCGGTCATACACTGCTGGATATAGCTCTTAATATAAGCAACGTGAGCATCGTTGAAGTCCTCTTCCTCGGGGTCTGGAGATTTTATAGCGTAGTTTATTGAGCCGCTTCCAACTGGAATGTTGAAATAATCAATATTTTCAACGCCTTCCTGTGGCGCGCGTGAATCCATTTCTATAAGATATCCCGTGTTTGCAGAGGTGTAATCCTCGTCAATATCTACTCTGTGCGAGCCAACCTCAATCTGTTCGCAAATCAGATACACACCGTCGTATCTGCCGTTTACGTAGACCTCGGCGGTTTTAAAGCTCGTTGTATAATTTAAATTTTCAAACTCAGCTCCAAGGGAGTATGCGATGTAGTTTCTTATTAAGCTGCAGTCCATATAATTTGCAATAATCGTCCAGGTTTTTGACTTTCCATTACCGAAAAGGTCAATCTTATCGTCGAACTTTAATTTGTACGGACTCTTTGGAAGATAAGCGGTTGAATTACCGCGAAGCTTTATTTTTCCGCTTTTGGAGGAAAATTCAAAATCGGGGTCAGCGTTTGATACGGAAACCGAGCATTTTACGTAATCATCTTTTGTGGCAATGGGCTTAGAATCCTCGGTAACGATAGAGATAATGGGAAGATTTAACTCTTCCATCACGAAAACAGCCGTGACCGTTATATCCTCCTTGGCTATTACGGCAAGCTCTTTGGATTCTGCACCGTTGCTCCATCCTAGGAACTTATATCCAACGTCAGCAACTGCCGAAACAGGTTCGGAGGTGTTTCCGTAAGCTACGGATTGAGTCGTCTTGCCAGTTATGTATCCGCCATCGCTAGAAATATATTTAACGGTATAATGAATTGGCGCGAACTCAGCGATAATCTCCATATTGCTTTGGGGAGCCAAATCGGTTCTTTTTGTATCGGTAATACCGTCACTCCACTTAACAAATTTGTATCCTTCGAGAGCGCATGCCTCGACCTGAGTGCAATCTTTACCGCGAGCAATTGTTTGAATTGAGTCGCCCGAGATATAGCCACCATTACTTGAGGCATACTTGACGTTGTAATGAATTTGAGCAAACTCTGCAGTAATTTTGATATCGTCTTGGGGTTTGACGTCGGTTCTCGTAGCCTCGGTAACGCCGTCGCTCCACTTGACAAAAGTATATCCGTCGTTTGCGATCGCGCTTACCGGAGTAAATTTCTTTGACTGCGACAAAACACCGTCGATGTAACCGCCCTCAGAGGCTTCGTAGTTAATCGTATAACCATTATCGCAAGCAAAAAAAGTCGCAGTAGAAAAAACAACCAAAATAATAAATAAAGCTTTTTTCAACATAAAGAAAACCTTTCCACAAATCCACAATCTAAAGAAAAATGCTATAGCGACTATAGCAGAAGCAAAAAGACAAGTGAATCACTATTAAAAACCGTATGATTAAAACCAGCTCGTAATAAATATTTCAAGACCTATTAATATGAGAATTGCACCACCGAAAATACCCGCCTTGCCGGCAAGACTTGTGCCTGCTTTTTTGCCGATTGCAATGCCTAAGAAGCAAATAAAGAAGGTAACTAATCCTATAAGAAGGCAGGAAAGAAGCGCCTCGGGAAATTCATATTCCGAAATGGTAAATCCTACCGAAAGCGCGTCAATTGAGGTTGCGATTCCCTGAACGACGAGCGCTCCGAAGCAGGCAACCTGGGTTTCCTCGCAGTTGGTGTCTTTATTTTTAATTCCTTCGTAAAGCATTTTTCCTCCGATATATCCAAGCAGTAAAAGCGCTATCCAAGGAATGAATTTTTCAAATTTTCCAAAAATCTGAGCGACCGTGGTAACGCAAACCCAGCCAAGAAGAGGCATAGCGAACTGGAAAAACGCGAAAATGCCGGCAACTCCGTACATTTTAGGTTTTTTCATACACGGCTCGCTCAGTCCGTTGGCTAGCGACACCGAGAAGGCGTCCATAGCAAGTCCAACGCCAAGCATAATGCTCATAAAAAAGAATGAAAAAACAGAGGGCATCATTTTCTCCTAAAAAATCCAAGCGCGGATTGCCGAGCTTTGCATAGGGAAATACGACCTTATGCACAGGTGATTTCGGCTCGGAACGAGTTTAGCAATTTAAAACAAGCCAGACCTTTCTGTGAGGATGTTGATTTGTTACACCGGCGGCGCTTGCCACTACCTCAAAGGCTTAGATTATAGTAAAAATCTTCATTACGCGGACATTATATCATACGAAAGATAAAATGTCAATAAATTTCAATAGGCAAAAGCGAGAGCGTTCACGGTGGCATTACCCAAGAGAGTATACTATGACGCCTAAAATTATCAAAGCCGTTCCAAGAAGTTGCTTTTTTGTGAGTTTTTCCTTTAAAAATGCAAAACTCATTAAGGCAACGAAAATATAACCGCAGGATTCAAGCACTGGTGACATTGAGAGAGGAACCACCTTAAGCGCGTACATAGATATAATTGTGCAGCCGAAAAACAATGTGTAGCCTATTATCACATAAGGGTTCAGGTACTCCCTGATTTTTGAAGAGTATTTTATCCCAGCGCTTTTCTTTAAAAGGATTTGCGATACCGATGAAACGAATACGCTGAATAACAAAATGAGTGAATAAACGATAAGATCCTTATTCATCTTTCACCTCTGCCGGTGTTTCGTTAGACTGACTTAAGTCTTGATCTGGGTCACTTTCGGTCACCATAAGAACAACTCCGATAAGAACGATTGCGGCTCCGACAATATTCCAAACGGAAAGCGATTCGTCAAACATAGTTGCCCCAAACATCATCCCCCAAACGAGAGTGATGGATTTGTTTGCGAAAGCAAAATTTAACGGCATTATTTTTAGTGTTTGCTGCCACAGCAGAGCATAACAACCCAAAATAAATATCTGAAGCGCGTATATTAAAAACCATTTCGTCGAGAAAAAATCAAGCTTGGATGCATATTTAGAGCAAACCGAGCTCAACGCATAAAGGAAAATGATAGAATGAAGAAAGACGAGATTTTTAACTTTTTTCATTATTTACACCCGTAACGTTATTTCATTATGACGGAAATCCTGTCGTTAAATTCAACTACAGCGCGATTCATATCGTCAAGGTTGTCGTATTCATAGAAAATATAAGCTATGCGTTCATTCATGCAGTTTTCTATTTTTTCGCCTGGCACGCACATTTCTATTTTTTTATATATGTGTTTTTCTATATCCTCGGGGATAGAATAGGAAACGAGCGTTCCGTTTTTTTCAGCCATAATACCGTGGTGTCCGCAAAACGCTCTTTTTCTTTGAATCCTTTCAAGAGAGCGCGAGTCGCCGCCGGTTTGCGTTATAACCTGAGCTTTGTGCCACTGAAAATCGGTATTATCCTCAACAAGCTGAAGAAACTGATTTCCAAACGGTCTTCTCATCATCTCTATTATGCTGAATTTTTTACCGTCCCTTATGAGCTGAAACGCAAAAACGCCGTCAACCAAGGAAAGATCATCTGCTATAGATTCTATTATTCTGCAAAGCTCATCGGAAATATCCTGCATATGGACAGCCGGCAATGTTTCCGATTGTATCAAATACGGATTAATTGGCGAATAGGAGTTGCATCCGGTATATGATACGACTCTTTTGTTTTGCAAAAAGGCAACGAAAGTTTGCTGAACGCCTGTTATAAACGGCTCAATAATTATATTGTCGGAGCGAGTGACACGGTACGCGTTATCAACCGCGATGTATCCCTCCTCCTTATTGTTTGCCTTCATAATTCCTTTCCCGCCGGTAAGGTCGGTTGCTTTCACTATTACAGGATAGGATGCAGAATCAAGATATTTCTTCGCTGATTCGGCACTCGTAAAAACATTTGAGATGGGGGAGGGAATATTCTTCGCATTCAAATATTTCTTGAACTTGTCCTTCAGATGAAGAAGCTCGGCGTTTTTATAGGTATCGTGTCCCTGCCATCCCATTTTTTCGGCAACATATGCCGCGGTCAGCACGCTGAAATCGTTAGCGCAGCTGATTATAGAATCTATTTTTCTATCCTTTACAAGTTTCAGTATTGCTTCCTTGTCTGAATAATCGGCGGGGATATATTCGTCGGCATATCTGTGCCCGACAAGATGCGGTGCATTCCCGGTCGTTACTACGTAATAACCGAGCTTATGAGCCTCTTCAATAAGCGGAATTTCACAAAAGCTTCCGTTTAAAATCAGTACCTTTTTCTTCATATTACTCCTCGCCGCACTCGCCGTCGGAGTCCACGTTATAGGTTTCCCGAATAGCGAATTGGGGCGCTTTATTTAGGCTTATATAAATTCTTCCGATGTATTCTCCAAGAAGACCCAAAAACAGCATTATGATACCCGACAGTATAAGCGTGATCGCCATAATTGAGCTGTATCCAACCGGTATTGTGGGATTAAGTATCTTCTTGATAATCGTTACGATCGCGTAAGCGAATCCGCCGATAGAGCAAAAAACGCCAAAAAGCGACGCGATTCTGAGAGGTTTTTCCGAAAAAGCTGTAAATCCGTTCATCCAGAGAGATAAAAGTTTTTTGAAGCTATATCCGGACGAGCCGTGCTCGCGCGATTTGTGCTCAATAACAACGTTTGCCATATTTCGCGTGATTCTGAGAATGAGTCCGTGAACAAAGGGGTAAGCGTTTTTGTATTTTATTATTTCATCAAGTATATACCTTTTAAAAACATAATAGCTATTTAGATCTATATCCTTCGGCTTTCCAATAAAATAGGAGGACATCCAGAAGCTCAGCTTCGTTCCTATTTTTCTGAACAACGATCGCTTTTTCTCCTCATATTTTGCAGAAACCAAATCATAACCCTCATCAAGCTTATCAATAAGCTTAAACATTTGGGACGGGGGGTTCTGACCGTCGTCGTCAAGGCAAACGATTATATCTCCCGTTGCGTAATTGAAGCCCGCCATAAGCGCGGAATGCTGTCCAAAATTTCTTGAAAAGCTAAGGACTTTGATTTTTGAGTTCTTCTCCGCAATCCGCTTTAGAACATCAAGAGTGCTGTCTCTTGAAAAGTCGTTGACGCAGACAATTTCATAATCATATCTGCCGTCAGCGTTGACGGTATCTATGATTTCCGATATAACTCCGCCTACTGTTTGTTCCGAGCAATAGCAGGGAATAATAAACGAAAGTTTTTTCATTTTTCTTTATCCTTTCGGGGCTATATTAATTCTTGGAAAAGTATTCTTTAAGCTCAAGTATCATTTCCCGAATGTCGACCCGGGGAACGTATCCGGTATCCGCCTTGATTTTGTCAAGACAGACTTGCCAGCTACAATCGTCAGCGGGGTCCGGGGTTCCTGAAAAAACGATTTTCGACGTTGATCCGGTGAGCCTTACGCACATCTCTGCAAGGTCGCGGTTTGACACGAGATTATGGCTTGCAAGATTGTAAACTCCTTGTGCTTTTTTTGAAAGTATAGCTAGGTAAATTGCTTCAGCAATGTCGCTGACATGAACGTAGGTTTGCTTTCTTTTGCCCTCTCCTAATAGAGTGATGTTTTCCCCTTTTATCGCTTTGCTTACAAATACGGGGAAAATGGTTTTGGGGTTCATTCCGGGTCCTACGGGGGCGGATATTCTGTAGCTTACCGTTCTCACACCGTATGTGTAATACGCATAGTTTGCAAGAAGCTCCTGCATAACCTTGGTGCAATGGTACACGGTAGGAGGTCTTAACGTGTGAGCTTCTGTAATAGGAGCTTCGGAGGGAGTGCCTATTACAGGAAGACTTGAAAGCTGAACGAAAACTCCCACTCCCTTGTTCCTGCAAAGCTCAAGAAGCCTCTGCGCACCGACGCAGTTGTTTTTGATTACGTCAAGCGTGTAGGGTTCTTTTCTCATATCTGCGGCGAGGTGAACGATTGCATCGGGCAGATTGTCCTTCGTCATACCGTCAAGAATTGTATCTGTTTTCTCGCTGTAAAGGTCGCAAAAAATATATTCATCGGTTTCAACCCTGGACTCCTCAGCCCTATCAAGACCTATAACGTAACAGCCCTTGCTTTTAAGATGGCGAACTACGTGACCACCTATAAAGCCGTTTGAGCCTGTAACTAAAACCTTCATAACAAGAATCTCCTCGAAATTTCGAATTATTTGTTAAAAAACTTGATTACGTGCTCTGTTACACGGTGCACATCGTCAACGGTTAATCCGTAATACATAGGAAGGCGGAGCAAACGTTCGCTTTCCCGGGTTGTGTAACGATCCTCGCCGTTAAAACGTCCGTATTTTATACCCGCAGGAGCAGAGTGAAGCGGAATATAGTGGAAAACGGTCTGTATTTCATTAGATTTAAGATAGTTTATAAGCTCAGTTCTCTGCTCGCAATCTTTAACTTTTATATAAAACATATGCGCGTTGTGGCAGCAGTCCGTGGGAATAAAGGGAAGCTCAATAGCGCCCCTTTCCTCAAGCTGATAAAGGTGGCTATAATAAGTGTTCCAGCAGCTCATTCTTCTATTATATATTTCTCTTTCCTTTTCCAGCTGAGCCCAAAGATACGCGGCGTTAATGTCGCTTGGAAGATATGAAGAGCCAAAATCAACCCAAGTATACTTATCTATCTGTCCTCTAAAAAATTTGCTTCGGTTAGTTCCTTTTTCTCTGACTATCTCGGCTTTTTCTATACTTTCGGGGTCCCTTATAAGAAGCGCGCCACCTTCACCCATACTGAGGTTTTTGGTTTCGTGGAAGGAATAGCATCCGAAGTCGCTCAGCGTTCCAAGAGCCTGTTCTTTATAGGTTGAGCCAAATCCCTGCGCCGCGTCCTCAACGACTTTGAGATTGTATTTCTGCGCCAAAGCATTGATTTTATCCATATCACAGCTTACTCCGGCATAGTGAACGGGAACGATGGCCTTTGTTTTTTTAGTTATTGCATCCTCTATGAGATTTGCGTCGATATTCATAGTTTTGGGGTCAATGTCAACGAACACCACCGTGGCTCCTCTTGAAACGAATGCATCTGCCGTGGAAACGAAGGTGTAAGAGGGCATAATAACCTCATCCCCCGGTTTAATATCACACAGGATCGCAGCCATCTCAAGAGCGTGAGTACAGGAGGTGGTGAGAAGTGCTTTACTTGTGCCGGTAAATTCCTCTATCCAACGGTTACATTTTTTTGTAAACTCTCCGTCGCCGCAAATTTTGTGGTTGTTAATCGCATCCTCCACGTAAATTAATTCCTTTCCGACAAAGGGGGGAACATTAAAGTAAATCATAGCTTATCCTTTTTATATTTGATTTTTGAAATTACGCATAGAGTAGAAAAGATCGCAATGCTAATGCAAGAAATTACAAGCCCGAGAGATATCATAGGAGTTCGATACTTAAAAACAACATTATGCTCTCCGGCAGATAATTGAATTGCAGAAAAGGCAATGTCACCGCGAACTATTTCCACCTTGACACCGTCAACGTAAGCCGTCCATCCGTCCTCGTAAGGAATTGGCATCATAAGCCATCCGTCCTCGGATGTGTTGACCGTTCCAGTTATATAGTTGCTTTTGTCCGGTCTTTCGAAATTTATATAAGCTGTCGCTTCTTTTTCGTTTGATAGCCCCTCGGCGCCGTCTAGGATTAAAGAATTTCCAAGAACCTGTTTTTTTTGGTTTTTATCAAAGGAGATAAAATCCTCATAGCCTATCGTGCTCGTATAAAATTTGCCGAATCCTGACGTAGTATTGTTCCTGTAAACATGAACACCTCCGAAGGTTTTGATATACTCGTATTCTGGAACGTCTGTAATAAGGAAATCGGACAAAATGTACTTCACGCCCATAATTGACGTTACGGCAGTGTTTTTGTATGCATACCTAAAGTCGTAATATCCGTCCTGATACGGATAGTTTCTTAATTCGGGGCAGGCGTTTGTAACGAAATCAATGACGTTTTTATTTATTATTGAGTTGTAAACCGATACACCGTAATAGCCCTCAAGCATAGCGTCGTTCCATTTACAAACTCCCATAAAGGTTTTGTCAGTTCGGTGGAAGGAGGTGTCAATTTGCTCAATGTAATCAAGAGCGTCAATAACGTCAGAGTTGCCCGAATCCTCATAAATACGCAAATCTGCCTCGCAAATTTTTATTCGAGAATTGGTGGTGATATATCCGTCAATCGATACGTTTGAAACTACCAAGCAAGCAATAAAAGCAATACTAAGCGTTTTTTTGAATTTGGGTTGAGCAGTGTCTTGAAGAGCGCAGGTTGCAAAAGCAAACAGCATCATTAAAACAATATAAATCGTTGCGGTCTCCCCAACGTCCTTAGCTAAACCTGCCTGCGCGTTTTCGGTCAAAATTTTAGCAAACAGGAAAACCGACAGCACCGAGGCGGAGCATATTTGCAGGCGCGCGTGAGACAATCCGCCATTTATCAGCTTGTCAAGGGTGTCCGCAAACAACAGGGCGAAGATTGGCATTAATATAAAAGTGTATCTGAAAAAGTCAGTAACGAATCCGTTCAATATAACCGACATCAGCGGATGAAAAATCAAGGCCGCAATGATGAAAACGGAAGCCAACTTTAAGACTTTAGTCTTAGCGGATTCTTTTCTGTCCAAGAGAATATTCAATAAAAAGATGAAAATGAATGATACGAAGAAAACAGAGAAGAAAAATTGAGGACTCTCGTAATAATTTAAGCCTCCGGACGGTTTTCCCGCTCCGTTTAGGTTGTTTGAGAAGAATCTTGAGACTATTTCCCGAACCATAGCATCATCATAGCGAGGAGCTTTAAAATAGCTCAATAAAACGTCAAAAATCGCCACTTCGCCGCCAACCCGCGCGCTCGTTGTGAGAATAAGGTAAACGCAGGGGATAAAAATAGCAGCAGACATACCGATGCCAAGGAACACCGAGGCTAAAAGAGCACCGCACCTTTTCACCGCAGGTACGAATTCGGATTTTGAATATATAGAAATGATGCGGAACAAAGCGTAGATGGCTGCCATGATAAGAATCATATAGGCAAAATAATAAGAGCTAACCGCAACGCAAAAAACAGATATAATAAGCCAGATATATCCGTTGCGGTGTTTTAATGCGCGCTCTATTCCAAATAAAACAAAAACGGCACAGATTGGCGCTGTTGCAAAAAAGTAGTGCTGTCCCCAAAGCATCGTAAAGCCATTGAACGCGAACACGTAGGACGCTATAACCTTTGAGGAGCTTGAAAAATTAAAGCTGGAAAGGTAAAAATAACATAAATATCCAGAAACGAAGAGTTTCAGCACCTGAGAAAACGGAAGCAAATATTTAATTGCGTTTTTCCCAAAAATCAGAGTAAGCCAAACAAAAGGACTGGTTACGTCGGTTTGTCTGCCTAGAATATTGGTGCCAAGACCATAAGAGAAATCCCACATAGAAAAATCGAGCGTCTCGAGCTTCTCCTGCATTGCCATAAAGAAGGGATAGTATACGTTGCGGGTGTCGCTGCCGATATCAGAATAGATAAATATTTCGCGGCAGAGCAAAAAGTCTTTGAAAACTATAAAAGAGGTCGCTACCATCAAAGCTGAAAGAACAATTAAGGGACGCTTTGCTATATAATTTTTAGTTTTAGAGAGTGCTTGGAGAACAGTAATATCCGACGCCTTGCATCTCAAAATAGTATAGATGCTCAAAATCAATGCAAGTGACACTGCTAAAAATGTCAAAAAGATCCTAAGAAAATTAAAGGGCTGTGTAAATCCCCTGTGCGTACCAATAAGCTCGCCGGAGCTAACTACGACATCCGCAAGAGAAAACCTTTTGTTTATATCCAAGCGTATTGATTCGTACGTCTCACCGGGCAAAGACACGCAAATCGCATCCTCGCCCTTTTCAATTATCGCAGTAACCGAATTTGTGGCGGAAAACGGCTCGCCTGCCTTGCAGAAGAAGATCTGTATAGCACTTTCAATATGAGATTTTGACTCAAAACGTATCAAGAGCGTTTTGATGTTTTGGTTTATTCCTGAAATAATAATCTGTGGGTCGTTGTTTATCGGAGTATAGGAGTTATCCGTTTCCTTGTACCCTTGGCTGTATCTAGGATAGACCTCATCGTCTAAAACAGAGGTTTGTCGTTCGGAAAAATCATACAAGCTGCCCTGCGTGAAAAAAAACGCCTCTAAAAACAAGGAAAAAAGAAGCGATATTGCAAGAAGCAAAATCAACTTATAATGCTTTTTTAAGAAAACGGATATTTTCATAGAAAACCTCTAAACATCAAGAATTAAATCACATAAATCCTACTATAATACCATTATAATACCATACACTATCTACAAAGTCAATAAAAAGTTTTGATGAATTAGGACGAGGATTTTGTCAATTTTTGCGAAAGCTATTGACAATCTATACTATGCATTGTATAATATTGCGTGAAAGATTTTATTTGCCAAGCTTTGACCGATGCACCGCGCCTTTGTTTATCTTGAGTTGATAAAAGAGTGGTAGAATGCATTAATTATTCATTATTTGAGATAAGAAAGCTTCGAATGACAACATAAAGGAAAAAACAAAATGACAGATATGCACATTCCGATATTTTTTTCAACAGACGATAATTACATACCGTATCTCGACGTTGCCATAGCGTCGCTTATAACAAACGCATCAAAAGAATACAAATACAGGATCATCGTTTTGAATACAGGACTCAAACCGGAGAATGTTGAGCGGGTTAAGAAAAACGAAAGACCGGGTATTACTATTGACTTTTTGGATATATCGGATGAGGTAGAGAAGATAAAATCCCGCCTCAAAAACGTATATCATTTTTCGGTAGCAACATATTACAGGCTTTTTATCGCGTCTCTTTTCCCGCAGTATGATAAAATAGTTTACCTTGACTGCGACCTCGTTGTTCTGGGGGATATATCCGAGCTTTATAACACCGAGCTTGGTGAAAATATTTTGGGAGCAGCTCCCGAAGAGTTCGTTCAGAATACCAAGGAATTTCGGGATTATGCAAGGGTGGCTCTCGGAGTTGACCCCGACGGCTACGTCAATGCGGGAGTTCTCGTCATTAACCTTGAAGAGTTCAGGAAAAACGAGATTGAAAAAAAGTTCTTGAGGCTTATAACCGAATACGATTTCGACCTTCTCGATCCAGACCAGGCGTACTTAAACTATCTTTGTGACGGCAAAATTTGCGTTTTGCCAAACGGATGGAACAAAGAGCCTATGCAGGTTCTTTGCGAGGGAAAGAAGAACATAGTTCATTACGCGCTTTATAAGAAGCCCTGGCAGTACGACGACGTTCTTGACGGAGAATACTTTTGGCATTACGCTAAGAGCTCACCCTTTTATGACATTATACTTGAAAGAAAAGCGAGCTTTGGAGAACTTGAGCGTGCAGAAAAGGAAGCTATGAAAGATGAGATACTTGAGCATGCAAAGAAAATAACTGCGTCTGACTATACTTTTTCCAAAAAGCTTTGAGAAAGCTGAGGACGGCAAAATGGAAAAATCCCCTCATAAGCTGGAGCTTATTAAAAAAATCTCGGAGTTTGAGAAAAAAGGGCTCTGGCACCTTGACGTAGAGGACGACCCGGAAACCTATCCGCTTATGCCTGACGCGGTGGATTATCTCAACGAGAGGCTCACAAGCAAAATAAAAAACCAAATCGCAAACCGACTTGGCGCAAGGTTTTTTGACAAAATGATTAAAAACCGAAGGCTCATTATAAAGGAAGTGCGCGGAATTGAGAATTTTACTGCGGTAAAAGGCGGTAAAATCATTACCTGCAACCATTTCAATCCCTGCGATAACTACGCCGTATGGGTAGCATTGCGAGAGCATATGGGTGGAAAAAAGCTGTATAAGGTCATTCGCGAGGGCAACTACACCAACCCCCCGAAGCCCTTTGGTCTTTTTATGCGCCATTGCAACACGCTTCCCCTGTCAAGTCAGGTGGCAACTATGAAAAAATTTATGAAAGCCGTTAAGACTCTGCTCGAACGGGGTGAATCCATACTTATATATCCCGAGCAGAGTATGTGGTGGAATTACCGCAAGCCGAAGCCGATGCAGGACGGCGCTTTTTCTCTTGCCGTTCGCAATAACGCCCCCGTTCTGCCGATATTCATTACTATGGAGGATAGCGACACACTTGATGACGACGGATTTTTCGTTCAGGAATACACGGTCAACGTGCTTCCGGCTATTTATCCCGACCCGGACGTTTCCGGCGCAGAAGCAAAGGAAAAAATGAAAAATGAAAACTATGAGGCGTGGGTAAGGGTCTATGAGGATTTTTACAAAAAGCCCCTCGTGTACGGTGAAATATGAAGCTGTATCTTTCTACGATAGGTATCGCGATGACGGTGATTTCCGCAATTAACATAGCCTTCGGCGTGGCTGTGTGGTATTACGTCATAGCGTCTGTCGTTTGGTGCACGGCGCTCTGCTTTGCTCTTGACGGCGGTATAGCGATTCTTATAAATAAAATGCCTGACTGTTGGTTTGGAGTCGATAATCCGCGCTTTGAGGTATCCAAGAGGGAAATGGAGCTTTACAAAAGGTTGAGGGTAAGGCTATGGAAGGATAAGGTATGGGAACTTGGCGGTCTTGGGGGATTCAGCAAAAAAACCTTGCTTGAGCCGGACAGTCCGGAATACATAGAAAAGTTTATAATCGAGTGCAATAAAGGTGTTATCACGCACAGGTTATCCTATCCTGCGGGATTTCTCGTAATGCTGACGATGTTGAATATTTGCTCCTTTACCGTGGCGCTTCCGGTTGCGGCGGTTAATCTACTCCTTAATATTTTGCCAACTCTTGCCCTCAGATATAACACGCCGAAGCTAAAAACGCTTCTAAATAGACTGAGAAAAAAGCAAGAAAGGGCGCGTGAGTGCGCGGATATAATGTAGCAGAAAATTTTCACCACAGAAAAAGGGGCTGTCGCATTTAGGCATAACCGAATAAAAAACAAGAGGTATTGTGAAAAAACACAGTACCTCTTTGACATTATGTGAAAAATCGAGGAACACAGAGGTCGAAAACTTGCGGTTTTCCTCGTTTTTAATTCATTAATTCTTAATGAGACAGCCCCTTTAAAGTTATACGGCATTGCGTTCGGGCTTTTATAAACCTTCCGTATTGACAAGTCTGTTGCGGCGTTGTATAATGAAATCGTGATGGTGCAAACCGCACTGCTGCATGAAAATTATACGTAGCAATGAAGGGTAATATATGAAAAACGGTTCATCTTATTTCAAAAACGACGAATGTGAGTTTTTTCCCTG
Organism: Eubacteriales bacterium; assembly: GCA_045656445.1. GTDB lineage: Bacteria > Bacillota > Clostridia > Oscillospirales > CAG-272 > UBA1740. The sequence continues at coordinate 38,590 of JAZORD010000027.1, forward strand.
CCATAAAACATCGGGAGAATACTTTAACTGTATGTTTTGCCACTGTCCGCTGTACGCGCTCGGCGACAAGTGCGGGGGGAATTTCGTATATATGGAACAGGGCATAAAGGACTGCTCCGGATGCTCCATTCCGCACACCGAGGCGGGACTTGAGCACGTGAAATCAAGGCTTCGTCAGGTTTCCGAGATGGCAAAGAACAACAGAAGCAAATAATGCGTCTTCCGACTATCGAAAGTAATCCTCAAGGTCTGCCATAAAATAGGTAACGGCGAGAAGGTCTGCTGCTCCGCCTGCCGAGAGATTTCTTTTTATAAATTCATCATCCATAGCCTCTATCCGAGTCATTCGGAGGGGCTTTTTTTCTTGCAATATGCTCATTGCGTATTCCTTAACGAAGGCAAGACCTGCTTCGCCGCCTCGACTGTAAGCGGTGGTGTCATCGATTTTGGAGATTAGGTGAATAAGAGTTATTACGCCGGAATCATTGTGGTTCAATCCGCTTTCACGCAGATTGCGATAGGCAGGAAGTGATATATCTCTCACCGAGGAAAATCCCGAGGCGGCTTCTCCGCGTACCCCTTTAATTCCGCGTTTGACGTATATGCGTTCGCCTGACGTCAGGCCGGCCGGTGAGGAAAAATCAGCTTCTATCGCTATATTTGCAAGCCTTGCCGCCTCGCTGAAAATGGCGTTTGCGCTCGGGGTGGGATTGTCGGGATTCCACAGTCTGCCAATGCTTCCCAGAAGAAGCCCGAAGGAAAAAATCGCGCCCTTGTGGGTGTTTGCGCCACCCGTCACTTTATACATCAGCCGCTCTGCAACCAGGCCCTCTTTCCTTAATTCTGAAAAGAGGTCGCCGTATGGTGAGGCGGCGTTTTTTTTGCCTGCCTGGATGCATTTAAAAAAATATTCCTGAAGCGCAAGCGCGCTTTTTTCGAACAGTAGGGGGGTCATATCCCTGTGACTGCCGTTGTTGCGCAAATCAACGAGGCCGGGCTTAGGAGTAGTTCTCACCTCTTTTATAAGGCTTTCGGTTGCCAGCGCGGCTATACGGGCGCTGTCAATTTCAAAAACCCCTTTTGACATTATGCCGTTCATTGCGGTTTGAAGCTCGGTGGTGGGATGGACTCTCCCCGCGGCGCACGCCCTGCCTGAAGCGCCGCAAATGATACAGCCGCGCTCAGTCGGTCTTGAAAGCCGTTCAAGGCTCTCATTTATAACGTCCATATCAAACAGTCTGCCAAGAGAATCTCCATCCTCCGTATTAACGCACAGCTCTTTAAGCAGGACGGGGTCCTCATTTACCGCTAAAATCGCGCACGGTCCCGTTGAATTTTTGATTTCAACGTGCCGAAACAGTATTTTTTCTTCATCAATTGCCGCATCGAGCCGGGCAAGCCCGATTTTAAAGGCGCGGGCAATAAGAGGAGAGTTTTTTATGGGGCCGGCAATATTCATGGTGAAGGATATAAGGGGTGTGCGGTATTTATTCGATATCTCCGTTTGAAGACGCGCGCGATTCTCTCTGGCGGCAAGAATTTCTGACAGGGTAGCCTCAGCCATTTTTATCTCCTTTAAAATTGATAATGCTTCGGAACATGGCACTTTACATATTCATCGCCGAATTCTTCTTAAATATCGTTGACGTCGTACTGGCTTTTCTGACGCTCGTCAAGCTTTTCAAGATAAGAAGCGTCCTCATCGACGCAACCTACAAGAAGATAACGCCTAGTCATTCGGTCATATATGAAATGGTTGAGCAGATGGAAATTTTTAATCATTCCCGTGCTTGAAACGTGTATTCTGGGACCGGTACAAGGGTGAAGATTATCGCCTATGAGAACGTGATTGTTGTCGTGGTACACTACGGGCAGGTTTTGTTCAATCATTGACTTTACCTTCCTTTCAAGCTCGGGTATATCAAAGCTGGGCTTTCTTTCGGGGAAGGTTATAATAAATCCGTGCTTAACGTCGTCGTGTCCGCAATAGGCAAGGTCCTCAGGGGGCATACAGTATTCGCAAAGGTCCTCGGCTGTATGAGCCATAAGTCTGTATGCGAGAGAGTCGTAGACAACCTTTTTTATTTCATCTGGCTCCGGTCCGAACAAATTCGGTCTTGCTATAAGAATCTGCTCGCCGGCTCCGATAAGAAGATTCGCGTTATATCCGAGTAGGGGATAAATCAAATCGAAGTGCTCAACTATTACGCGCTTTCCGCTGTGCAGAGCATCGTCTATGGCATCGGCAAGCACGCTCATTTGGGTAAAGGCGTTTTCAAATCGAATATCCACATGATAGGTGTGAGGGGAGAAAAACTTAAGCCCCGAGCCCCTCTCAAGAAGCGGCAGAGGTCGGACGTAAACTCCGTCGTCGTCGTTTGTAAGCTCAAGTCCCGGAAACATTCCGCGTATAAGCGCGCTTTTTCCGGCTCCTGCATCGCCTATTATACCTATAAGTCTATCAAAGGGGGAGAGATAAAGCTGTGCCAGATGCGTTCCGAGCGAGTACATTCTGTTGTGTCCTCTCGGCGCAAAATAACTGCTTAATATATGGCTTTCCAACCGTTCCTGCATAACAATCTCCATTCTGCCGCCACAGCGGCCTAGCAAATATAGTATTGTGTTATCAAATATATCCCTTTTTTAATAGGAAGTTGGTGGTGGTTTCGGGAAGAAGCGCGGAAAGCCCGTCCCGTCTGCCCTCCTTTATGAGAGCGCGAGCCGTACTTGCGCTTATGGGTCTGCCGTCGTTTTCAAGCCGCTTGACCTCTTTTACTGTTACGCCCATTTCGGGAAGATGGCGCTTGAGCGTCTCGTTATAGGCAAGGGTCAGCTTTGAGCTCGGCTCGCTTCCCACGTACCTGTATTTGATATCAAGATTTTTCGCAAAATGACGGACGAATATCTCAACGTCGAGAAGGCATTGCACGTCGGTAATGCTATCCCTCTCCTTAAGAAAATACGTCGGAAAGGTTGCGGATGAAATAAGGTATGGACCGGTTGGCGCGACGATTACGTTGTTTAGGTGAGCGACTCCCACCTTTACCATTTCCATTCGGTCCTCTGAGGAAAACTCGCTTTTATCCTCTGAGAGAACGAAGACATAAAGCAGGTCGCATTCCCTTGCGGCAAGCTCAATGAGATATTTATGTCCGAGAGTAAAGGGGTTGCAATTCATAACGACAGAGCCTACCTTGTTGCAACTGCTTTTACGGGGCAGGGCGTTTATAAAGTCAGTCACACCCCCTCTTTTATTCTCTAGCAAAACCACCTTGTCGGTAGCTGCAACGGGGTAAAAGAAGAGCGAAGAAAACACGGGTTGGTTTTTTGGTGAGGTGTAGAGAAAAAGGTGACTGTATCCGTCCTTGAAGGCATCGTTGCGAAGAGCTCCGATTACGGCAGAGGTAAGGTCCTCCCCTCTGCGCGAAGGGTTTACCGCTATAAGCTTTAGGATGTTATTATATCTTGAGCCGGATGCTACTATTTCCTCTCCGTCCCACAGGATTGCAGTTTTTTCTATGAGGGGGTCGTAAAGAATCCCCGCGCCTTCAATAAATTTTTTCCACGCGTCAAGCTTTGCGCCGGACAGACCGTTTACAATTTCAACATACAAAGCCAAGTCCTCCCGTATCCCTTATTACATCCGAGGGTGTTATAAGCTACTTCAATTATACAACATTTCTGCAAATATTGGAAGATAAAAATAAAAAAATTATTTTTCGAAAAGCACTTGATTTTCGTGAGTTTCGTTGTATAATGTTGTTGACAGCATATTGTACTAAAATTAAAACAATTGTAATAAGTCGCGTGACGTGTATTTAGTAGCAGATTGCTTTGAAAATCCGCGGGGCTTATGAGATTTTATAAAAGGAGCTTTACTTATGGAGGTCTTAAAGCGCGCATGTGCCGGAACTATGGAATCGAGCGACGCTTATGTAGAGATTGAGCCTTGTTCGAGGGGATTGAGTATCCATTTGGAATCGGTGGTTGAAAAACAGTTCGGAGATAAAATCAGAGCTACGGTCGAGGACGTTCTTTGCCGTTGCAAAGTAAAAAACGCCGCGGTACGCGTTATTGACCGAGGAGCTCTTGATTGCGTTATTCGCGCCAGAGTTGAAGCCGCAATAATAAGAGGAACGGGAGAGAGCGTATGATTCGGAGTATGCTATTTTTGCCGGGCAACACACCCAACATGCTCATAAATGCCACGTATCTCGGAGCTGACGCGGTTATATTTGACCTTGAAGATGCCGTATCGCCCGACGAGAAGGATGCCGCGCGCGTCTTGGTACGCAATACGCTGAGATATATGGAGTTTTCCTGTGAGCGCATAGTCCGTATCAACTCGGTAGACACTGATTATTGGTGTGCTGACATTGACGCTGTGCTGCCGGAGCGCCCCAACCTTATACTTTTGCCAAAGGCGGCTACTTCCGGTGACGTGCTTGCCGTCGACAGATATATGGCAGAGCTTGAAAAAAAGCTTGGTCTTGATATTGGCACAGTAGGCATCATAGCTCTTATTGAAACGGCGCTCGGACTTGAAAACGCCTTTGCGATAGCGGGTTCGTGTAAGAGAGTTCGGGGCTTGTTCCTCGGTGCTGAGGACTTGACGGCAGATTTGCAGTGCAAGCGCACCCGTGAGGGTAGGGAAATAGAATACGCCCGTATGCGACTTGTAGCAGCGGCTCGCGCCGCGGGAGTGGAGGTTTACGATACGCCGTTTACCGACGTTAACGACGAGGAGGGCATTGTTGCGGATGCAGAGCTTGCTAAAGCACTCGGATTTACCGGTAAGGCTTCAATATCTCCGCGGCATATAAATGCGATAAACAAAGCCTTCTCACCCACCCTTTCAGAGATAGATTATGCTTATGAGGTTATTGACGCTATCCGTATTGCAAAGGCAGAGGGAAAGGGCGCGATATCCCTTCGAGGAAAAATGATAGACGCGCCGATAGTGGCAAGAGCTGAGCGTACAATAGCTATGGCGCGCTCGCTTGGTATGGAGAGGAGGGATAAGTGTGAATAAGCTCTTAGGCTCTATAAAAGAAGCGATAAATCTTACAGGCCTTTCAGATGGAATGACTGTATCCTTTCACCACCATCTGAGAAACGGAGATTTTGTGCTCAATATGGTTATGGAAGAAATAGCCGCGTTGGGCATACGTGATATAAAGATAAACGCCAGCTCCTTATTTGACACGCATATGCCGCTCATTGAGCATATAAAGAACGGAGTTGTTACCGGTGTTTCGACGGATTATATGGGCGCCGGGATTGGAAGGGCGTTTTCCGAGGGAGTTTTGGCAGCGCCTGTTAAATTTTACACCCACGGCGGCCGTCCCTACAGCTTAGCTGAGGGCAGAGAAAAAATAGACGTAGCGTTTATTGCCGCGCCCACGGCGGACTCAATGGGAAACTGCTCGGGTAAGTATGGAAAATCAGCCTGCGGCAGCCTTGGATATGCATTTGCCGACGCTGCTTATGCAGAGCGCGTGGTGGTGATTACCGATAATCTCGTTTCAAGTCCGCTTGATGACTTTTCTATATCCGAGGACTACGTTGATTACGTCGTAGAGGTTGGGGCGATAGGCGACCCGAATGGCATCGTATCCGGAACGACGAGAATAACGAGGGACCCTGTGGGTCTTATAATGGCGGCAAACGCCGCAAGGGTCATTGAGGCGTCGGGCTTGCTTAAGGACGGATTCTCGTTCCAGACGGGCGCTGGCGGAGCATCCTTGGCAACGGCAAAATTCTTAAAGGAAATTATGCAGAGGGAGAACATCACCGGCAGCTTCGGGCTTGGCGGCATTACCGGATATATGGTAGATATGCTTAATGCCGGATGCTTTAAGGAGCTTCGTGACGTGCAGTGCTTCGATCTCGTTGCCGTGGAATCAATTCGCAACAATCCAAATCATAAAGAGATATCCGCAATGCAGTACGCATCGCCCGGCGAAAAAAACGCTGCGGTCAACAGCCTTGATGTTGTTATACTCGGAGCAACTGAGATAGATACCGATTTCAACGTAAATGTGCATACCGATTCAAACGGTTACATTATGGGCGGCTCCGGAGGTCACAGCGACACTGCTGCGGGAGCAAAGCTTTCTATGATAATAGCGCCGATGTTCCGCGCAAGGCTGCCTATAATCGTGGACAGGGTAAACTGCATTTCTACGCCCGGCAAGGATATAGACGTCCTCGTCACGCAGGGCGGAATAGCGGTAAATCCAAAAAGGAGCGAACTGAGAGAAAGGCTTTGCGCCGCGGGCTTGCCTATAATTGATATAGGAGAGCTTAAGGAGAAGACCGAGAGGATAACCGGCATTCCCAAAAGGCTTGAGAGGGGAGAGCGCGTCGTTGCCGAAATAATTGGCAGAGAGGGCAATCTTCTTGATAAAATATACAACGTTCCTAACAATAATTAACGGGAGATTTGAAAGTGAGAGAAATTAATGCAGCTCTTATTACTGAATCTGTAAAAAAACTGTGCATTGATTCCAACTGTCATCTAACGCGCGACGTGAAGGAAAAAATTAAAGCGTCCCGAGACAGCGAGGATTGGCCAAAGGCGCAGGAAATACTTGATAAAATTATAGAAAATTTTGAAATAGCAGACGAGGAAAAGCGGCCTATATGTCAGGACACGGGTGTAGCGTGCGTATTCATTAAGGTTGGTCAGGACGTACATATTGAAGGAAACCTCACCGATGCGGTAAACGAAGGGGTAAGGCTTGGCTACGCTGATGGTTATCTTCGCAAAAGCGTGGTTCGTGACCCCTTGAACAGAGTAAATACCAAGGATAACACCCCGGCTATGATATATTACGATATCGTTGAGGGAGATAAAATCGAAATAACGGTAGCTCCAAAGGGATTTGGAAGCGAAAATATGAGTAAAATTGCTATGCTCCGTCCCTCAGACGGAATAGAGGGCGTTATTGATTTTGTTTGCAAGACCGTGGAGGAAGCTGGCCCAAACCCCTGTCCGCCCATCGTGGTTGGCGTGGGAATAGGAGGAACGTTTGATAAGGCAGCGTATCTTGCAAAGCGGGCGTTGCTTCGTCCGTTAGACGAAAGAAACAGCGATTCCTTTTACAGCGAGCTTGAGCAAACACTTCTTGAGAAAATTAATTCTCTTGGAATAGGTCCGCAGGGCTTTGGAGGAAAAACAACGGCGCTTGCAGTAAATATAGAGCAGCTTCCTACTCATATCGCGGGATTACCGGTTGCGGTTAACATAAACTGCCACGTAACAAGGCATAAAACGGAGGTTATATAAATGGATATTAAAATTACGACTCCGTTTACCGCCGAAAAGGCAAGAGAATTAAGGGCTGGCGACAGCTGTCTTATTTCCGGCGTTATATATACCGCAAGAGATGCGGCTCATAAAAGGCTGTGTGAACTTATAGAAGAAAATAAAGAGCTTCCTGTCAACCTGGAGGACGGTATTATATATTTTGTAGGTCCAACTCCCGCAAAGCCAGGTCAGGTTATTGGCTCAGCAGGACCTACAACCTCTTACAGAATGGACGCTTATAGCCCCGCGCTCATTGAAAAGGGTCTTACGGGCATGATAGGCAAGGGAAAAAGAGGACCGGCGGTGGTTGCCGCAATGAAGGCGCGCGGAGCTGTGTATTTCGGGGCAATCGGTGGATGCGGAGCGCTTATTTCAAGGTGTATAAAAAAAGCTGAGGTAGTAGCCTACGACGACCTTGGGGCAGAGGCTATACGACGTCTTGAGGTCGAGAATTTTCCCGTAACGGTTATTATAGATTCCTACGGAAATAACCTTTATGAAACAGGTAGAGAGAGTTATCTTAAGAGCCGCGAGGACGGTACGCTCGGTTGACTGAGGATTAAGAAATAATCAAATTTACATAAATAAAGAGGAATCAAAATGAACGAAGAAAAGAAAAAGGTGTTGGTTATCGGAGTTATCGGAGCAGACGTTCACGCCGTCGGTAACAAGATTTTGTATCACGCCTTTACACAGGCAGGCTTTGAGGTTGTAAACCTCGGAGTTATGGTTTCCCAAGAGGAATATATCGCCGCGGCAATCGAATCGAGCGCCGATGCGATAGTGGTTTCCTCGCTCTACGGTCAAGGAGAGCTTGACTGCCGCGGACTGCGCGAAAAATGCGATGAAGCGGGACTTAAAGGAATTCCGCTAGTGGTTGGTGGAAACATAGTTATCGGAAAGCAGAGGTTTGAGGACGTTGAGCTTCGCTTCAAGGCTATGGGATTTGACCGTGCGTTCCCGCCCGGAACATCTCCCGAAACCACGATACAGGCGCTTCGCGAACTGCTTCATATGGACGGTAATAAATAGTGAAAAATATTTTGCTGATTGATTTTGGCAGCACTTACACTAAATTGACCGCCGTAGATGTAGATGGAGAGGAAATACTCGGCACGGCGTCTGCCTTTACTACGGTAGACACCGACATAAACGACGGTCTTGAAAATGCCATGCGCATATTGGAGGGGAAAATCGGCAAAATAGGCTTTGAGGCGTGTTATGCCTGCTCCTCCGCTGCGGGCGGTTTGAGAATGGTAACGAGCGGTCTTGTTCCCGAGCTTACGGGCGAGGCTGCAAAGCTTGCAAGTCTTGGCGCGGGCGCAAAGGTTGTCGGAATATATGCCTTTGAGCTCACCGAGGAGGACGTAGACCGAATCAGAGAGCTTGCACCCGACATTTTTTTGCTTGTGGGAGGCACTGACGGTGGTAACACCGAATGTATAATTCACAACGCAAAAATGATAGCGGATATGAAGCCGGATTTTCCGATAGTAATAGCGGGAAACCGCAACGCCGCAAAAGAGTGTGAAAAAATTCTCAAGGGTCTTGAGATTCACGTGTGTCCGAACGTAATGCCTAAATTCGGGAAGCTTGATATAGAGCCGACCCAAAAGAAAATACGCGAGATATTTTTAAATCGCATAATTCAGGCTAAGGGTTTGAGTCGGGCGACAGAGCTTTTGTCTGATATAATGATGCCGACGCCATCCGCGGTTTTACAGGCTATGGAGCTTTTATCCAAGGGTACGGAGGACGAGAGCGGAATAGGCGAGCTTGTGGCGGTTGACGTTGGCGGAGCTACTACCGACGTATATTCAATCGCCGACGGCATGCCGGAGCATATGAACACGGTGTTTAAGGGGTTGCCTGAGCCGTATGCAAAGCGTACCGTTGAGGGCGATATCGGAATGAGATATAGCATTCAAGGTATAATTGATGCGGTTGGAATAGGTAGGATTTGCGAGCTGTCCGGTCTTTCAGAGGAGCGAGCCTTTGCCTTGACCGAATATCTCAAGCAAAATAAGGACAAAACTCCCGGAAAAGACGAGGAGCTTATCGCGCTTGATTTCGCGCTGGCGGCAAGCGCTATTGACGAAGCCGTGAGGCGTCATGCAGGCAGCATTTATGAAACCTACACAATGATGGGCCAGACCTTCGTTCAAGAGGGGAAAAACCTTACCAGAGTAAAAAACATAGTAGTAACGGGCGGGAGCATTATACATACCCAAAACACCGAAAAAATAGCATCCCATGCTCTTTACTCGAAAGCGCACCCCGAATCTCTGCGACCAAAGGAAGCAGACGTGTGGGTTGACAGAACCTATATACTTGCCGCTATGGGACTTCTTTCCTCATATTATCCAAGCGCGGCGTTAAGAATAATGAAAAAGGAGCTTGAGCACCATGGACATTCAAAATAAGCGTTTAACCGACGAGCAGTTTTATAGCGAACGCAAGGAGGTTCTTTCGCAGTGGCACACTGGAAAGGAAGTAAATCTCGAGGAAGCGATAGCCTATCATAAGGCTATGCCCGAAAACAGAAAATTTTCGAAAAAGCTTTTAGATGCTAAGCAGCAAAGACGAACCCTCGTTCAGCCGCGCGCAGGCGTGCCTGTAATCGAGGAGCATATAAAGCTTATGCAATATCTTGAAAAGTACGGAGAGGCAGACCTTCTTCCGTCTACCATTGACAGCTACACGCGTCAGAACAGGTACGAGGAGGCTGAGGACGGCATTTCCGAATCCATTCGTCTTAAAAGAGCAATGCTGAACGGATTCCCCGCTGTAAACCACGGAGTAGCGAATTGCCGCCGTGTTATAGAAAGCGTTGACGTTCCTATGCAGGTTCGTCACGGAACTCCGGATGCAAGACTTCTTACGGAAATTACTCTTGCAGGTGGCTTCACAAGCTACGAGGGCGGCGGAATTTCTTATAATCTGCCGTACTGCAAAAATATACCGATGGAAAGAACCATCAAGGACTGGCAATATACCGACCGCCTTGTAGGTATCTACGAGGAAATGGGAGTTTCCATAAACCGCGAGCCTTTCGGACCTCTTACAGGAACGCTCGTTCCGCCCTGCATATCGCACGCGGCAGCCGTTATCGAAGCGCTTTTGGCGGCAGAGCAGGGAGTGAAAAACATCACTGTCGGATACGGACAGTGCGGAAATCTCGTTCAGGACGTTGCAGCAATAAGAACTCTTGAGGAGCTCACTGAGGAATATTTACATAAATACGGATACGATGATGTTCAGGTAACTACCGTTCTTCATCAGTGGATGGGAGGCTTCCCTGCTGATGAAGCTATGGCGTTTGGCGTAATATCGTTTGGCAGCGTTATCGCGGCTCTTTCAAAGGCAACTAAGGTTATCGTTAAAACGCCTCACGAGGCTGTTGGAATTCCTACTATGGAGGCTAACGCTCAGGGGCTGCGTTGCACAAAGCAGGTTGTAAATATGCTTTACGACCAGGAGTTTAAGGACGAGGCCCTTGAAACAGAAAAGGAAATTATACGCCGCGAAACAAGAGCTATTGTAGATAAGTGCTTTGAGCTTGGCGGCGGTGACATCGCGATAGGTGTTTGCCGCGGAGTTGAAGCGGGAGTTTTGGACGTTCCGTTTGCTCCTTGCCGAGCAAATGCGGGACTTATGCTTCCTTGCCGTGACAACAACGGCGCGGTTCGTATTCTTGAGCCCGGAAACCTTCCCTTCTCAAAGGAGCTGCTTGATTTCCACAAATCAAAAATTGAGGAGCGCGCAGTAGCAGAAAAACGCGCGGCATCCTTCCAGATGGTAGTCGATGATGTTTACGCTATCGGCAAGGGCAGACTCGTCGGACGCCCTAAATATTGATATAAGGAGTATAAAAAATGAAAATCACAAACGTTGTTTGCTCTGCCGGACGCACCGGTTTCTATTTTGACGATCAGCGCGCTATTAAGGGCGGCGCCGGACACGACGGAATGTTTTACGTCGGAGCGCCCGTTACCGAAGGCTTCCGCGCAGTTCGCCAGGCAGGAGAATCCATTTCGGTTATGCTTGTTCTTGAGGATGGGCAGATAGCATACGGAGATTGCGCTGCAGTTCAGTATTCGGGCGCGGGAGGACGCGACCCCTTGTTTCTTGCGGAGGATTTTATTCCGGTTATAGAAAAGTATATCAAGCCCGAGCTCGTAGGCCGTGAGGCTGACAGCTTCCGTGAGCTGTCAAGAATGATGGAATCCATTCAGGTTGACGGAAAGCGTCTTCATACCGCTATACGCTATGGCGTTTCACAGGCGCTTCTTGACGCTGTTGCAAAGGCGACCGGAAGAATGATGTGCGAGGTGGTTGCGGATGAATACGGATGCAATGTATCAGAAAAACCTATTCCGATTTTCACTCAATCTGGCGATGACCGTTACGACAACGCAGACAAAATGATAATAAAAGGAGCGCAGGTGCTTCCCCATGCTCTCATAAATAACGTGGAAACCAAGCTCGGTAAAGAAGGAGAGCTTCTTGCGGATTATATTGCTTGGCTTCGCGACCGTATACTTGAAAACCGCGCCCACCCCGATTATATGCCTATTATGCATATGGACGTATACGGAACTATCGGAGCAATATTCGGAAACAACAATTACGAGGGTATGGCAAGCTATATCGAAAAGCTTGGTGAGATTGCAAAGCCCTTCAAGCTTCGCATAGAGGGGCCGATGGACTGTGACAGCACGAGAGAGGAGCAGATTGAAGCTCTTGCTGGGCTTACTGCCGAGCTTGACAGACGCGCTTGCGACGTTGAGCTTGTTGCTGACGAATGGTGCAATACGCTTGAGGACATCAAGCTCTTTGCAGATAACAAGGCAGGACATATGATTCAAATTAAGACCCCTGATCTTGGCGGAATAAACAACACCATTGAAGCGGTTCTCTACTGCAAGGAGAAGGGAATCGGAGCATACCAGGGTGGCACGTGTAACGAAACCGACCGCTCCGCGCAGGTATGCGTTCACTGTGCTATGGCGACTCAACCCACCCAAATTCTTGCAAAGCCCGGAATGGGAGTTGACGAGGGATATATGATAGTATATAACGAAATGAATCGCATTATGGCAATGCACGCTGCGCGCAAGGGTTAATCAGCCAAAGACAGTCGATATAATCATATCAGTATAGAAAAAGCCTCTTGTATTAGAACGGAAACGTCTATTACAGGAGGCTTTCGTTTATTTTGACCGCTTTTATTTGCATATATTGCGCGCTCATATTTAATGCATAATTTTTAATGAAAATCACGTAGTTTTAAACAAATAAGAGACTGTCGTGAAAACAAGCATGACGGTCTTAATTATTATGAAACCTACATCATTACAACTAATGTTAATTGGTTGAAATACTCATAAAAACATGATATAATAAACTCAACGATAAATAAGAATTTGTTGAGGTTAATCATGAAAGACGAATGCTTGATTTGCGGTGCGCCGCTGAAATATTTGGAAAACGATGAACAGATGGAATGTGCCATCTGCCATAAAAAAGAAAACAGTAAAACCGCTTGCGAGAACGGTCACTATATATGCAACGAATGCCACACGCAGGGGATGGATAGTATTGTAGGCGTATGCCTTGCCGATACATCGAAAAACCCCATTGAGATTATCCAAAAGATGATGGCTCTGCCGTTCTGCCATATGCACGGCCCCGAACATCACGTGATGGTAGGTTCGGCATTGCTTACTGCGTATAAAAACGCAGGCGGTAATATTGACCTTGTAAAAGCACTTTCCGAGATGCAAGCGCGAGGCAAGAAAGTTCCCGGCGGTGCTTGCGGATTTTGGGGAGCTTGCGGCGCAGGCGTGAGTGCGGGAATGTTCGTGTCAATTGTGACAGGGTCAACGCCCCTCGCAAATGAGGCATGGGGATTGTCTAACAAGATGACCTCATCCGCCCTTGGTGCAATTGGCGAGGTTGGCGGTCCGCGCTGCTGTAAGCGTGATTCGTATATATCTATCATAAAAGCCGTAGAGTTTGCAAAAGTACATCTCGGCGTAGAAATGGAGCTTTATGAAATTAAGTGTGTTCATTCGGTACAAAACAATCAGTGCAAAGGTGCGAGGTGTCCCTTCAAATGAAAAAGAAGATAGCCTTTATTTGTGTGCATAATTCGTGCCGAAGTCAAATTGCAGAAGCTCTTGGAAAGCATCTGCGCGGAAATGAATTTGATTTTTACTCGTCAGGTACGGAAACAAAACCGCAGATAAATCAGGATGCATTACGGCTGATGAAAGAGCTTTATGGAATTGATATGGAGCAAACACAGTACAGTAAAACCATAGATCAAATACCTCTACCCGATGTTGCAATCTCAATGGGATGCGACGTTGGATGCCCGTTTATTGGTAGACCCTTCAATGAGGATTGGGGCTTGCCCGATCCAACGGGAAAGAGCGATGCGGAATTTATAAATATCATAAAGCAGATAGAGTCGAACATAAAAAGTATACGATAAACAAATTCCAATTTGTAAGGATATAAAGTATGATTGTTTTAATAACGGGAGCATCGCACACAGGCAAAACTGCACTTGCTCAAAAGTTGCTCGAAAAATATAAATACCCATATCTCTCAATCGACCACCTTAAAATGGGGTTAATTCGTAGCGGAAATACCAAGCTCACTCCAATGAGCGACGATAAGGATTTGACCGCATACTTATGGCCTATTGTTCGTGAGATGATTAAAACTGCAATTGAGAACAAGCAGAACTTAATTGTTGAAGGTTGCTATATTCCGTTCGATTGGCAAAATGAATTTGACTCCGAATATCTTGAAAGCATCAAATATTTCTGCCTTGTAATGAGCGAGAAATATATCAGAAACCACTTTACTGACATAAAGAAATATGCAAATGCCATTGAAAATCGTTTGGATGATGAATGGTGTACAATGGAGAGTGTATTGGCAGATAATGCAGAAATGTTAGACCTCGCACAGAGGTATAATTTGAACTATATACTCATTGAAGATAAGTACGAAATCAATATTGATTTATAACGACAAATTCCAATTTGATGAAAGAAAGCCGTTATGAAAACACTTTTTATAAATCTACTGTATCACGGTCACGTTACCCCAACAAAAGGGCTTGTTCGGGAATTGATCAAGCAGGGCTGTGAGGTAACGATAATCAGTCAGGCAACCGGAGCGCGCCCAAAGAGCGCAATTCTTTTAATGCTTTCTTGATTGAAAGACGTTTTGAAGGGAGAAAATTTATGTTAAAGGTCGGAGATAAAGCGACGGATTTTACGCTAAATGATAAAAACGGTCAACCCGTGTCGCTTTCAGATTTCAGAGGCAAGAAAATCGTTTTATATTTTTATCCCAAGGATAATACTCCAGGATGCACAAGACAGGCATGCGCCTTCAGCGGACTTTACGGCGAATTTCAGAAGAGAAACGTTGAGGTTATAGGTATCAGTAAGGACAGCGTGGCCTCCCATGTAAAATTTGCGCAAAAGCACGGACTTTCTTTCGTATTGCTATCGGATACGGAGCTTGTTGCAATAAAAGCATACGGCGTCTGGCAGGAGAAGAAAATGTGCGGTAAGACCTGCTTTGGAGTCGTTCGCACAACCTTTATAATAGACGAAAATGGTATTATAGAAAAAACAATGCCAAAGGTCAAGCCGGACACAAATGCAGCTGAAATTCTGGCAGAGCTATAATTGATATAAAAAACCCCGTCATGAAAAAGCACAAAGGCTTTACGTCGCACGGGATGCTACAAGAGAGGTATAGCATATATATTTTCAAATGTCAATAATTTTGATAAAATTTACTCGGGAGCCGGTATTATGAGATGAAATCGGCAGGCAGAAAATCCGACAGTTTCATTTTGCAATATCAAATTTTGCACAGCGTTTTTGTAAATAACTATTGAAATTATTATTTGTTTGTGATACAATGCTTTTTGGTGAAATTTTACAGGCTAGAAACAGTTATTTTTTCTGCTGGGTTTTTCTCATACAAAAACAATTGGTATAAGGGGATGTTAGGGTATGAAACTCTTTGGAGGCGTTGTTCCGATAACCGGAATAACCTTTTTAATGTTTTCTATTTTTGCAATTATTGCCGTAGGATTTGCTCTGGGACGAATCACGATTAAAGGTGTTTCTCTTGGCGATGCGGGCGTGTTTATTGTAGCGCTTGTGTTTGGATGTCTTTTCTACGGTGCGCTTGAAGCAGAGCTTCCCGCATATACAGATAAGGCACTTAAAATAATTGAGAACCTTGGACTTATTTTATTTGTTACGTCGGTTGGATTTATCGCAGGTCCGAAATTCTTCGGAAACTTCAAGAAAAACTTCAAGTCATACGTTGTTCTTGCGCTTGTGGTAATTCTTGCGGGCGGTCTTACCGCTGTCGGTTGCATATTCTTCGGAAAAGGCGTTATGGGTGAGACAAATTCGGACGAATTCACGGCTATGATAGTGGGACTTCTTTCCGGCGCGCTTACCTCAACACCGTCATTTTCCGCAGCTAAAGCAGCTGTTGGCGAAGCTTATGAAAGCGCGGTTTCGGTTGGCTACGGAATAGCTTACATTTTCGGCGTTATCGGCGTTGTATTATTCGTTCAGATTATGCCTAAAATTTTACACGCAGATATGGATGTTGAGCGCAAAAAGTTTTTGGAATCTTCCGCTCCCGGTGAAAAAGAAGCGAAAAAAGAAAAAAATCTTAAGCTTTTCAACATAGACGGTCACGGATTTGCGGCGTTTGCGCTTGCCGCTATTGTAGGTACGTTTATCGGTATGATCAAAATTCCTCTTACGTCAGAGGGACTCTCCGGTACCTGCTTCTCTCTTACTACAACGGGCGGATGCTTGTTTACCTCTCTTGTTTTCGGTCACTTCGGTCATATAGGACTTGTTGATATAACTCCTAAGGATTCCACTCTCAAAATTTTCAAGGAGCTTGGTCTTATCCTCTTCCTTGTGGGTGCAGGCGTTGCGGGTGGCTCAAGATTCGTTGAGCTTTTCAAGTTTAGCTATTTCGTTTATGGAATGGTAATGACTGTTGTTCCCATGATAGTCGGATTCTTATTTGCTAAGTACGTTCTCAAGCTTAACCTGCTTAACAACCTTGGCTCTCTCACAGGAGCTATGACAAGCACGCCGGCTTTGGGAACTCTCATAGGCGTTTCAAAAACCGACGACGTTGCATCGGCTTACGCTTCAACCTATCCCATTGCGCTGATAGCGGTCGTTCTTGTATCACAGTTTATAGTTATATTGTTTTAACTAGTCAACAATTGAAAGACGGTACTTAAAGTGTCCGAAATGCAACAAACGCACTTGGTGCAAGAAAGTAATAAAGAAATAAATTTTCAAATTGTAAGAGCGTCAAATTCCAATTTGACGATGAGAACTTAAACTAAAAGGCTGACGGAAAGTTGTCTTATAACGATAAATATATTCTGTGGGATAACAAATCCAAAGAAACAGATGTTAACCTAAAGGATCACATTCTTCAGTTTGATGGATACATTAGAAATTCCGACAAGACTGATGCTGTATTCATGGTGATTGCGCCCCCGTTTACAGATAATAGCATCAAGGAGTGTGTTAAGTATTCTCTCATTAACGATACTCAGATTTTGTTAATTACTGCCGATGAACTTAAAGAGGTCGCTGAAATGTGGCACAAGACGCATCCGGACGAAAGTTTCAACCTTGGCTTCTTCAAACAAAACGGTAGATTCGATAAATCATTACTCATAATATAAAAACAAACTATGGCTGCAATCAAATTCTGGTTGTGGTCAGACATGTGGTCAAAGTTATTTTTTATATTGAAACAGCCAATAAATAAGCAAAACAAAAAATGCCAAAATCTCTAGTAAAATCAAGAGATCTTGGCATTTTTATTTTGGTCGAAGTGGCGGGACTCGAACTCGCGGCCTCCAGTACCCGAAACTGGCGCGCTACCAACTGCGCTACACCTCGAAATAAAATGTATAGAAGGGAATAAAAACAAAGTCGGCAGCGCCGCTATGCGCGCGTACCGGTCAAGTCGCATAGTTCTCGCCATTGTCTGCAAGGCGGCTGCGATGTCCTGACCTCGCTATTATATCAAAACTCAATCGGTTTGTCAATAGTTTCAGCAAAAAAGAGAGGGGCGCGAGTTTTTTAGGTATAACACGGTGGTAGGGCGTGTTATACCTAAAATTTAAGACGGTTTTTAGAAAATTATCTCTTTGTTGCCTTCTGGTCGCAATAAACGCAAACGTTGCCCTTGTAAAGACATTTTATCCCGCGCTCTGTTCTGGTTATGCAATTGGAATTTGCGCATGTTAGAGACGCATTTTCTGCGCCGATGGGAGCGAGGGTATTGTTTTTCTTTTCTTTGAGCAGTTTAAGTATGAGCGCCATTCTGATGTATCTGCCGTTTTCCGCCTGCTCGAAGTAGTTGGCTCTCGGGTCATCGTCCACATCTGTTGCAATTTCATTTACGCGAGGAAGGGGATGCATTATCGAAAGGTCAGCCTTTGCATTCTCGAGCTTTGATGCTGTCAAAATGTAGGAATCCTTCAAGCGCTCGTATTCATCCCTGTCAGAGAATCGCTCCTGCTGAATTCTGGTCATGTATAGGATATCGAGCTCGGGTATTGCTTCTTCAAGGTCGGCTGTTTCAACAAAAGCCGACTTGCCCTCGCCAAGAAACTCATTCTTTACGTAATCCGGTACTGCAAGCTCCTTTGGAGAAATGAGGACAAATCTTACATTCTCATAGCGAGAAAGCGCCGCTATAAGTGAGTGTACCGTTCTGCCATATTTCAGGTCACCGCAAATGCCGACTGTGAGATTTGAGAATCTGCCCTTGTGTCTTTGTATTGTGAGAAGGTCGGTCAGCGTTTGAGTTGGGTGGAAGTGGCTTCCGTCGCCGGCATTGATAATCGGCACCTTTGAAACTGTTGACGCGACAATTGGCGCGCCTTCCTTGGGGTGGCGCATCGCTATTATATCGGTGTACGCCGCAACCATGCGAATGGTGTCCGCGAGAGTTTCTCCCTTTGATACCGAGGATGAACCCGAGCTTGAAAATCCAAGCACATTTCCTCCAAGACTCATCATAGCCGAAACAAAGCTGAGACGGGTTCTTGTGGATGGTTCAAAAAAGAGCGTTCCAAGTATTTTGCCCTTGCAAGACTCTGAGTACATTTCCGGGTTCGCGATTATATCGTTTGCCGTAGCGCAGAGCTTGTCAATCTCCTCAACCGAAAAATCAAGTATGTCTATAATGTGTCTCATTTAGGTCTCCTTATGCCTTTGCTCCATTTACTTCAAGATATTTTTTGATGCGGTCTACGTTTTCGCGGTTTTCCGGTTTTTCCTCAAGATATTCTATTATATCGTAAACATCTACAACCGAGTAAACAGGGAATCCAAACTCCTCCCCGACCTCTGCCATTGCAGATTTCTCGGTCTTACCCTTTTCCTTGCGGTCAACCATAACAAAAGTAGCTATAACCTTAGTTCCTTTGAGAGAGGAGAGAATCTCCATACTTTCGCGGATTGCCGTACCGGCTGTGATAACGTCCTCCACGATAACGATTTTCTCGTCTTCCTTTGGAACGTAACCGACGAAAACTCCGCCCTCGCCGTGATCCTTTGCTTCCTTTCTGTTGAAGAAGAAGGGAAGATCAAGTCCGGATTTTGCAAGCGCTACGGCAGAGGAAACTGCAATTGAAATGCCCTTATATGCAGGTCCGTAAAGCACGGCCTTTTCCTTGCCGACCTTTTCAAGATAAGCCTTTGCGTAAAATTCACCGAGCTTCGAAATCTGCTCACCGGTTTTTATATCTCCGGCATTGATGAAATAGGGAATCTTTCTTCCGCTTTTCGCTGTGAAATCTCCAAATTTGAGAACTCCTGCGTCCTCAAGGAATTTTATAAATTCTCTTTTATAGCTTTCCATTGCAAAAATCCTTTCAATCTACAAATTCGTTTATGCAGCGCTCGTAAGCTGCAACGGGGTCGGCAGCTGCTGTTATGGGTCTGCCAACTACGATATAGTCAGAGCCAATGCCCTTTGCCTCAGCGGGCGCCATAACGCGCTTTTGGTCGCCGACGTCACCGTCAGCAAATCTGACTCCGGGTGTAACCGTTACGAAATCCTTGCCGCACGCCTCATGAACTCCGCCTGCTTCAAGAGGGGAGCAAACTACACCGTCAAGACCTGCCGCTTTGGCGTTTTTAGCGTAGTGCATTACCACGTCTTCGATAGGCTCGTTTATGAGGAGGTCGCGCTTCATCGTTTCCTCGTCAGTGGAGGTAAGCTGAGTTACTGCGATAAGAATAGGTCTTGTTCCGTCGGGCTTTGTGAGACCCTCTATTGCCGCCTGCATCATAGGAATTGTTCCGCTTGCGTGAAGGTTAGTCATATCCACGTCAAGACGGGATAGCACTGCCATGGATTTTTTAACCGTATTAGGAATATCATGCAGCTTGAGGTCGAGGAAAATCTTGTGACCTCTTTTCTTAATCTCACGCACTATTGACGGACCTTCTGCATAATAAAGCTCCATACCTATCTTTACGAAGGGCTTTTTTCCCTCGAACTTGTCAAGAAACTTAAAGGTGTCCTCAGCGCTTGCAAAATCGCAAGCAATTATAACGTCCTTTCCCATTACTAAATCCTCTCTTATGATTATATATGTGCCGCGCCGATTATCTCGGAAAGACTTTGTATGCGGTATTTTTCCATTACCTTTGGCAAATTTTCTATAATATCTCTGCACGCATAGGGGTTTACCAGGTTCGCAGCCCCTACCTCGACCGCAGTGGCGCCTGCCATCATAAACTCTATAACGTCCTCTGCCGTTGATATACCGCCCATTCCCACAATGGGAATTTTAACTGCGTCGTAAACCTGATATACCATACGGATGGCAACCGGCTTTATAGCGGGGCCTGAATAACCGCCGGTTTTATTAGCGAGCAGGGGAGCGCGTTTCTTTAGGTCTATTCTCATTCCGAGAAGCGTGTTTATAAGGCTGATACCGTCAGCGCCGGACGCCTCGCAGGCCTTTGCTATCGATGCAATATCGGTAACGTTAGGGGAGAGCTTTATTATGAGGGGCTTTTGAGTTACACGCCTTACGGCTTTGGTAATCTCACCCGCTGCCTCGGGAGATGTGCCGAAGCTCATACCTCCGCCGTGCACGTTCGGGCAGGAGATATTAATCTCAAACCATCCTATATCGGCTTCTGAGTCAAGTTTTTCAACCGTGCTGACATATTCGTATTCGGAAAAGCCTGAAACGTTAGCCATAACAGGCTTTTTAAAAACCTTACGAAGCCTTGGAAGCTCGTTTTCTATTACCGAGTCAACTCCGGGATTCTGAAGTCCTACGGCATTTAGCATTCCCGAGGGACATTCGGCAATTCTCGGAGTTGGGTTTCCAAATCTTGCCTCAAGAGTAGTTCCCTTGAAGGATAGCGAGCCGAGGATATTTATATCGTAAAGTTCAGCAAACTCATAACCGAAGCCGTAGGTTCCGCTGGCGGGAATAATCGGGTTATCAAGCTCAATTCCGCAAAGGGTTGTTTTAAGACTTACCATATTATCTCCTCCTTGATAAGAACGGGGCCGTCGCGGCAGATTCGCTTGTTGCCGTACTTCGTTTTACAGCTGCATCCCATACAAGCGCCAAAGCCGCATCCCATGCGTTCTTCAAAGCTGAACTGGCCGGACGTGGTTGACTTATCGTATATAGCCTTAAGCATAGGCTCAGGACCGCAGGTGTAAAAATAGGTGTAATTAAGGTCAATCATAGCGTCGGTAACAAAGCCCTTGACTCCATAGCTTCCGTCTGCCGTTGTGACGATGACGGATGCGCCGAGATTTTCAAACTCTTCCTTGTAGAACACCTCGTCCGATGAGCCAAAGCCGAGAATGACCGCTGGTTTTTTGCCTGCCGAAATAAGCTCCTTTGCCAGCATATACATCGGTGGAACGCCTGCGCCCCCACCGATAAGGAGGGGGGAATTTCCGGCGAGAGCTGTGTCGTAGCCGTTTCCAAGCCCGGTGAGAATGTCAAGCTTCTCGCCGGGGAGCATTTTTGCCATTTTTGCCGTTCCCTCGCCGACCGCCTTGAATATGAGCGTCAGCTGACCCTTCTCACTGTCACAAACCGAGATAGGACGTCTTAAATAGAATCCGTCAAGCTGAATGTTGACGAACTGACCGGGAGCTGTAATATCGGACGTATCTCCCGAAAGAAGCCATTGATAAGTGTTCTTCGCTATTTTCTTGTTTGATAAAAGCGTAAATATTCCTGTCTTCATATTAGCTGTCAATGGTAGAAATAGTTATTGTGATGTCCTCAAGCACGTCGAGAAGAACTCTTACCGTGTCAAGAGAGGTGAACATTGTCGTTCCGGTCTCAACTGCGAGCGCACGGATTTCGTGACCGTCTTTTTGCTCGGAGGATGAAGAAATATCGCTTGTGTTGATTACGTATGCAACGTGTCCTGAACGGATTGAATCTGCAATATCGTAAGAGCCGGTGCTTATCTTTTCTTTTATTCTGGTCTTGATACCGTGTTCTTTAAGAAAGGTTGCCGTTCCGCGGGTCGCTTCAATATTGAAGCCGAGATTGTAGAAGCGACGAATGAGCGGAAGAGCCTCCTCCTTGTCGGCGTCGGCTATGGTTACGAACACAGTTCCGTAGTTTTGAACACTCATTCCCGATGCCTGAAGCGCCTTATAGAAGGCTCTGTTGAGGTCATCGTCGTAGCCGATAGCCTCGCCGGTTGATTTCATTTCGGGCGACAGATATGCATCGATTCCGTTTATCTTCTTGAAGGAGAACACGGGAACCTTGCAGTACCAGCGCTTTTTCTCCTCGGGATATATGCTGAATATTCCAAGCTCCTTGAGCGTTGCTCCCATAATAACCTCGGTAGCTATATCCGCAAGCGAGTAGCCCGTGGATTTAGAGAGGAAGGGGACGGTTCTTGAGGAGCGCGGGTTAACCTCTATGATATACACGTCATCGTGCTCATCAACGATAAACTGAATGTTGAAAAGGCCTACGATGCCTATGCCAAGGCCGAGCTTTTTGGTATAGGTAAGAATTTTGCCCTTAACCTTGTCGGATATTGAGAATGAGGGATATACGCTTATAGAGTCGCCGGAGTGTATACCCGTGCGCTCAACAAGCTCCATTATACCTGCTACGAACACGTCGTGACCGTCGCAAATGGCGTCAACCTCAACCTCTTTACCCTGAATGTAGTGGTCGACGAGAACGGGCTTGTCCTCATCTATCTCAACAGCGGTGCGAAGGTAGTGTCTTAGCTGATCCTCGTTTCCTACGAGCTGCATCGCGCGTCCTCCGAGAACGAAGCTTGGACGGACGAGAACAGGGTAGCCTATTTTACTTGCAACTCTTACGCCGTCCTCAATTTTTGTGACAGCCTGTCCCTTGGGCTGAGGAATGTTGAGATCCTCAAGAATTTTTTCGAATGCATCGCGGTTTTCTGCTCTTTCGATAGCATCGCAGTCTGTGCCTATAATCTTAACGCCGCGAGCCGCGAGGGGAGCCGCAAGGTTAATCGCGGTCTGGCCGCCGAGCGATGCGACGACTCCGTCCGGCTTTTCAAACTCGATAACGCTCATTACGTCTTCCACCGTGAGCGGCTCGAAGTAGAGCTTGTCCGCGGTAGTGTAGTCGGTTGATACGGTTTCGGGGTTGTTATTGATTATTATGGATTCGTATCCAAGGCGGCGTATCGTATTTACCGCGTGCACCGTCGAGTAGTCGAATTCAACGCCCTGACCGATCCTGATAGGACCTGCGCCGAGAACTACTACTTTTTTCTTGTTGGTAAGACGGGACTCGTTTTCTCCCGTGTACGACGAGTAGAAGTACGGAATATACGCACCGACGTGCGCCGTATCTACCATACGGTATGCGGGAATTATTCCTGCCGCCCTGCGAGCGTTTGCAACCTCAATTTCCGTCAAGCCCCAGAGATTTGCTATCATTTTGTCGGAAAAGCCCATCACCTTGGCTTCTCTTAGAAGTCTTGTGTCGTTTTTATTGTTTGAAAGAGCCTTTTCCATATCAACTATTTTTTTAAGGGACTCGAGGAAGAAGGCGGTTATCTTGGTTATTTCGTGAAGCTCATCTACCGTGTGTCCAAGACGCATAAGCTCCGCTATTGCGAAAATATTATCGTCGTGGAACTCGCTTATATATTTGAGAGTCTTACCTTCGCTCATATTGCGGAATTTGGGCATAGAGAAATGATACACGCCCGTTTCCAGAGAGCGAACGGATTTAAGAAGGCACTCCTCGAGATTTGAGCCGATGCTCATACATTCGCCGGTAGCCTTCATCTGAGTTCCAAGCTTGTTCGGAACAGACGTGAACTTGTCAAAGGGGAAACGCGGGAATTTAGCTACTACGTAGTCAAGCTTTGGCTCAAAGGAGGCCTTTGTTCCGGCAACCTCGATTTCATCAAGCGTCATACCCACAGCTATCTTTGCGGTAACTCTCGCAATGGGGTAGCCGCTCGCCTTTGAAGCAAGGGCCGAGCTTCTCGAAACTCTCGGATTCACCTCTATTAGATAGTATTCCGAGGATTCGGGGTTAAGCGCGAACTGAACGTTGCATCCGCCCTCTATTTTAAGCTCGCGGATGAGCTTTATCGCGCTGTCGTTGAGCATTTTAAGGTCGTGGTCGTTAAGAGTCATAATCGGTGCAACGACGATGCTGTCGCCGGTATGAACGCCTACGGGGTCAATGTTTTCCATACCGCATATGGTTATAGCGTTGTCCGCGCCGTCACGCATAACCTCAAACTCTATTTCCTTATATCCTTTAACGCTTTTTTCAACAAGCACCTGATGTACGGGGGAAGCCGCAAGTGCACCTACCGCAAGAGCTCTGAGCTCTGACTCGTCGTAAGCAAATCCTCCGCCTGTGCCGCCAAGAGTAAACGCGGGGCGCAGAACTACGGGAAAGCCTATTTTATTTGCCGCTTCTACAGCCTCCTCAAGCGTGTTTGCAATATCCGAGGGGATAACCGGTTCTCCGATAGACTCGCAGAGCTCTTTGAAAAGCTCTCTGTCCTCGGCTCTCTCAATGCTGACGCTTGACGTTCCGAGAAGCTCAACTCCGTTTTCCTTGAGTATGCCCTTTTTCTCAAGAAGCATTGCCATATTAAGACCGGTCTGGCCGCCGATTCCGGGCACTATCGCATCGGGGCGCTCGTATCTTATGATTTTCGCGATATATTCAAGAGTCAGGGGCTCCATATATACCTTATCCGCTATAGTGGTGTCGGTCATAATCGTTGCCGGGTTAGAGTTTACGAGGATTACCTCGTAGCCCTCCTCCTTGAGCGCAAGGCACGCCTGAGTGCCTGCGTAGTCAAACTCGGCAGCCTGGCCTATAACTATAGGGCCTGAGCCGATAATCATAACTCGCTTGATGTCTGTTCTCTTTGCCATTTTTAATTCCTTCCGTTCTTATCGTATATATTATTTTATTCTTTCATCCTGATAGACGGGTTTTCCCTGACAAACTGTCAAAAGGCATCTACCCTTGACCCGCCAGCCCTCAAAGGGCGTAGCCTTGCCCATTGAAAGAAAGTCGTCGGGTTTTATTTCGTATTCTTCAGAAAGGTCGAATACCGTAAATCCCGGATCGTCCGTAATTCCGAACCTCTTCCTCGGCGCAACTGACATAAGCTCTGCAAGTGCCTCAAGGGTTATAACTCCCGGTAAAACCAGCTTTGTATAAAGAACCGCAAATGCAGTTTCAAGCCCGACAACACCCATAAGGCTGCCCTCAAGCCCCTTTGATTTTTCCTCTGCCGAGTGAGGAGCGTGATCGGTTGCTATCATATCCACCGTGCCGTCAAGTATACCCTCAATGAGCGCCGCTCTGTCAGTTGCAGAGCGTATCGGCGGATTCATTTTAAAGCGTCCGTCCTCCATCAGCATAGAGTCATCCATAGTAAGATAGTGCGGTCCTGTTTCGCAGGTGACGTCTATACCCTGACGCTTTGCTTCTCTTATTGCGTCGACGCTTTCCTTCGCGGATACGTGGCAAACGTGATATTTACAGCCGGTTTCCATAACAAGACTGAGGTCGCGGATTACCGCTGCGTACTCGCTTTCAGAGCATATACCCCTGTGGCCATGAGTCCTTGCGTACTCTCCGTCGTGAATATATCCGCCGCGAAGAAGAGAATTATCCTCACAGTGCGCTACTATAATTTTCCCGAGCGCCTTTGCTCTTTTCATCGCCTGCTTCATTAATTCGGGGGACTGGACGCCTCGTCCGTCATCGGAAAAGGCAATAACGCCGCCTGCTATGTCCTCCATTTTTGAAAGGGATTGCCCCTCTTCGCCAACGGTTATCGAGCCGTAAGGATAAACGGATATTTTCGCGCCGCGGCGTATAGCGTCGAGCTGAAGCTCAAGGCTTTCTTTGCAGTCGGGGGTGGGGTTGAGGTTGGGCATTGTCATAACCGCAGTATATCCTCCGCGAGCTGCAGCAAGAGTGCCGGACTCTATAGTTTCTTTATATGAAAATCCCGGTTCTCTGAAATGTACGTGTACATCGCAAAAACCGGGAAAAATAACGGCGTTATCAATAACTTTGGCTTCAGCGGGAAATAAATCGCCATGGAAAACGGAAAGGGTAGCGCCGTCGAAAAGCATGTTTTGCATTTTCATCTCGCCGCTTTCATAAATCATTGCATTTTTGAAAACGATTGTCATAACGTGTTACCTCTTTACCTAATTATCTTAAACATTATACCACACATAAATATATAAGTCAATAGAGAAAGAGCATAAAATGACGGAATAAATCTATTGAACTTTTATTTATTTTGTGATAAAATGTAATAAAAGAAGAACGGATTCAAAGAAGGAGTATCAGCGTGCAAACGGTAAGACTTGGTAAAACTAATTTAACGGTAAGCAAAAATGGCTTTGGAGCGCTGCCTATTCAACGTGTCGGTATGGACGAAGCACGCCGCATTTTAAGAAAGGCGTATCTTGGAGGAATCAATTACTTTGACACGGCAAGATTTTACACGGATAGCGAGGAAAAGATAGGCGAGGCGCTTTCGGACGTTCGAGAAAATATAATTATATCAACGAAAACTATGCGTACAGACGTCGATGGATTTTGGCGTGAGCTCAGGCAAAGCCTTTCACTGCTTAAGACCGATTATATTGACATATATCAGTTCCACAACCCGCCGTTTTGCCCGAAGCCCGGTGACGGCACGGGACTGTACGAAGCAATGCTTCTTGCAAAGGAAAAGGGCTTGATTCGGCATATAGGTATTACGAGTCATAAGCTCAAAATTGCCGAGGAAGCAGTTGAGTCGGGGCTTTATGAAACACTTCAGTTTCCGTTTTCCTATCTTGCTAGCGAAAAAGAGGAGGCGCTCGTTCGTTTGTGCGAGGAGCGCGACGTTGGATTTATTTGTATGAAGGCCCTTGCAGGTGGGCTTATCACTCGCTCCGACGCAGCCTACGCCTACCTTGCTAAATATCCTGTTGCTCCGATATGGGGTATACAGCGCGAGTGCGAGCTTGATGAATTTCTTTCCTATAACAAAAATCCGCCGCGCCTTACTGACGAGATAATCTCTTACATAGAGAGGGAAAGAGCCGAGCTCTCCGGTGAGTTCTGCCGCGGCTGCGGTTATTGTATGCCGTGTCCTGTTGGAATAGAAATAAACAACTGCGCGCGAATGTCGCTTATGCTTCGCAGAGCGCCTATTGCAATGAGCCTGACACCCGACCAGCAGGAAAAAATGAAAAAGATTGTGGATTGTATAAATTGCGGACAGTGTAAGGAAAAATGTCCGTACGGGCTTGATACCCCGAATCTTTTGAAGAGAAACTACGAGGATTATCAAACCTTCCTATAAGAAACCAAAACGCTCGCATCATCACGATAAGTGGAACGCGGGCGTTTTATATGTAAATAATAATGGTCAAATCCTTTGTGCGTTTTTGTGCTCCGTATCAAGCGCGCAGTTGCCAGAATGCTATAGCGGCTGCGGCGGCAACGTTAAGAGAATCCACGCCGTTAGACATCGGAATTTTTACGGTATAGTCGCATTTTGAAATAGTGGATTTTGCAAGTCCGTTACCCTCCGATCCAAGAATTACAGCAAGTCTTTCTTCGGCTAAAAGGCAGGGGTCGTTTATACTGACTGAGCAGTCTGACAGAGCCATTGCGGCGGTTTTGAATCCAATACCGCGAAGCATTTCGATGCCGCCCTCGAGCCACCCCTCGCGGCTGTCACATATTCGCGTCCACGGAACCTGCAGGACCGTACCCATACTTACACGAAGCGCACGTCTGCAAAGTGGGTCGCAACAGGTTGGCGTTATGAGAACCGCGTCAATTCCGAGCGCCGCGGCAGATCGAAAAATAGCGCCCACGTTTGTCGAGGCGGCTATTTCCTCAAGAACGGCAACTCGCCGCGCTCCTGCGCATAGTGATTCCGGTGAGGCAAGGGGCTTACGCCTCATAGCGCACAGCGCGCCTCGGGTAAGCTCAAAGCCCGTTAATTTTGCAAGGGTTTCTCGGTCTG